>NZ_JBEPRI010000005.1:0-455654 GCF_040548265.1 Bradyrhizobium sp. F1.13.3
TAACCTCCCGCGACTTCGTGCCTTGGCGCTTTTTGGACGCCGGTCAGGCAAGCGTGCTGCGCGTCTCTCGTTGCCGGCGTCCAAAAACCTGCACAAATGCAGACCTCGCCGGGTTACTTAACCTAAGGCGACCTGTTGCCTTTTGCGGAAATAGAACCAAGCCGCCTTCACAGCAGCGCTTGCCATGAATAACGATCCGCCAAGAATCACTGTCCAGAAATTTATCGCATACCCGAGCAGGACATCGAGACTTTCATTTGGCTTAGCGGCCTCAATATCGACCGCCTCTCCCATGACCCAAACCGCCGCGCCAATGAGCACGACCGCGAGCAAAACCACACGGAACAGCCATCTAAAATTCGGGACCATCATCGCGACCAATGGCGATAACAGCCCGGCGCACAGTACAGCTTTTGCAATTGTGTTTGGAGAGGGCACAACATTCCTCGCAAAGAGAACCCAAAACAGCCGGTTCAGGCCACAATCGAGCGTCACCGTAGCTGCCCCAGAGCATCCAACGATAACCGAACGTGTCAACGACAGACCTCAGTCAAACGCTAAATTTTGATCAAATGGTGAGGTCAGCTACGGGCCACAAGCGGCCGATCACGGCCAAGCAGCGCGGCGTCCGCTGTAAACTCCAAAGCGGACGCTCATGAGGACGCGTCCCTACGCAGTCCGCAACACCGGCGTCGGCGGCTGCGACGGCCGGATCAGCGCGAACGCCACCTGCACGATGCCGCCGGCCAGCCCCAGCGCGACGCCGATGCGCCAGGCCATCGTATATGAGCCGAGCGCGTCGTAGAGCACCCCTCCCCCATACGCTCCGAGGAAGCTGCCGATCTGGTGGCTCATGAAAGCGAGGCCCTGGATCATCGCCTGCCAGCGCAGGCCGAACATCTCGGCGACCGCGCCCGCGACCAGCGGGCCGACACCCATCCACAGGAAGCCCATGATCGCGCCGAACAGCAAGGTCGAGGCAGGCGTCGCCGGCAGCATGAAGTACCAGGCCAGCGCGAGTGAGCGGAAGATGTAGATTCCGCCGAGCAGCGCGAGCTTGTTCCAGCGCTGGCCGGCCCAGCCGAAAAACAGCGAGCCGAGCACGTTGAAGCCGCCGATCATGCCGAGCGTCTGCGCGCTCAGCATCGGATCGAGGCCGCAGATCGCGAGATAGGACGGCAGATGCGTGGTGAGGAACACGAGCTGCATGCCGCAGACCAGATAGGCGCAGGTCATCACCACGAATGACGCGTTGCCGAACGCGGTCTTCGCCGCGATCATGGCCGTGGCATCGACGATCTCGTCAGTCGCGGGCTTCGGCAGCGGGACCGCGTCGACGCGCCCGGCATACCAGGCCGCCGGGATCATCAGCACCGACATCACCACGAAGCCGGCGAGCCCGACGCGCCAGCCGAATCCCTCGTTGAGCATCTGCCCGATCGGCGCCGATAGCAGCGCACCGAGCGAGCCCGCGCCCGAGACGATGCCGAGCACGGTGGAACGCACCGTTGCGGGCACTGCGCGCGCCGCCACCGACATCGCGATCGCCGCCGCGGTGCAGGCCAGCGACGTCCCGATCAGCACGCCGGCGCCGATCATGATGGCGACGAGGCCGTTCGCGGTTGCCATCAGCACCAGGCCCGCGATGTACATGAACGAGCCTGCGATCATGATGGGACGGAAGCCGTAGCGCGTGGTCATCGCGCCGGCGAGCGGCTGAAGAAAGCCCCAGGCGAGGTTTTGCACGGCGAGCGCCAGTGTGAAGTCGGAGATTGACAAATGGATGTCGTGGGTCAGCGGCTGCATGAAGATGCCGAGGCTCTGCCGCAGCCCCATGCTCAGCGTCAGCATGATCGAGGCGCCGATCAGGATAGGCAATGTCGGGCGCAGGACCTGCAACAGGGGCATTTTCTTCTCCCTCATCGGCGCGGCGGGGGCGCCGTCGTCTGCAATATCGGTTGATTTTGGTTACACAGACCTGTGTACTTAGGCTATGGATAGCGTGCGCTGTCAAGCGAACAGGACATTCACCGCCGCATGGCTCCCCCGCCCGCCCCACAGACGATGAAAGAGCGGATCCTCGAGACCGCCGACAGGCTGTTCTATCTGCAGGGCATTCGCGCCATCGGCGTCGACACCATCGCGGCCGAGATCGGCATCTCCAAGCGCACGCTCTACAACCACTTCCCCTCCAAGGACGCGCTGATCGCGGCCTATCTGGAGCGCCGCTTCGTGCAGCCCCGCCCCTCCGACAAGCCTCCGGCCGAGCAGATCCTCGCAACATTCGATTCGCTGGAGCGCCGCTTCGCCGCAAAAGACTTTCGCGGCTGTCCGTTCGTGAATGCGGTCGCCGAGCTTGGCCCGGCCGACCGCGCCGTGAAGAAGATCGCAATCGCCTTCAAGGAAAGCCGCCGCATCTGGTTTCGCGACCGCCTCAACGAGCTCGGCGTTGCGAACGCGGAGGCGCTCGCAACGCAGCTCGTGCTGCTGGTCGACGGCTCGATCGCGCAGGACCTCGTCCGCGACGACCCCGCAATGGCCCGCGCCGCCAAGGAAGCGGCGACGGTGTTATTGCGGAATGCGGGGGTGGATGTGGGCAATGAGGCTGCGGTGAAGCCAGGGGAGCGGGCGGCCCGGCATCCCTGACGCAGCCGAAGGACCAGAACCCGATCCGCTCGCCGCAAAAAGGCCGGAGGCGAGCACGCACCGCAATGTCTGTTGAAGGAAGTGAACTGAAAGGAACCATCGCCATTTCGGCGTAGTTGACCTTCTTTACATGGAGAAGGTCATGAATCGAAAAACGCTTCTTCTTACAGCCGCGCTGTCCTTCGCTGTTGCCGCCCCCGTCCTCGCACAAGGCGGCGGAGGAGGAGGTGGTGGTGCCGGCGGCGGCGCGGGTGGCGCGGCCGCGAGCGGCGGCGCGTCCGGATCATCCGCGAGCTCAGGCGCAGGTACTGGCACGTCTGGCGCCGCTAGTGGAGGCCCCTCGGCGCCATCCGGCATGGGCACAAACGGAACCTCAACCGGCGCTCACACCAACAACTCTCCAACCAACCCGAACGTTCAGCCCCCGACGCCGAACGGCAATACCGCGAGCACACCGGCCGCACCGGGCAGCTCGGGCACGAGCGGCACCGCGTCCGGGTCGACACAGACGGGCACGCAAAACGGGAGCGACAGGTCCGGCATCACGGCGACCAACGGTGCCAACAGCGACAACAGGGGCCAGATGAGCCCCGCCGAGCAAGCAAGGACGGGCATCAAGACGCTTCCGCAAGATCAAACTCCTGGAGCCGTCAGTGCGCCGGGCGTTGGCGTCGGTCATGCGGCGAACGGCTTGCCGATCGGTACGCCAGGTTCGGGGACCAGCAACGTCGATCAGAAGTAATCCGGACTTTGTCCATCTCCACAGGGCCCGCTACGGCGGGCCTTTTCTGTGACGTGCTGAAGGGAGTGGAAGGCCAAGGGCTGCGAGGGGGAGACATGGGGTAAACTTGGCATCAGGCGGCCCTGCCGATACACTGGTTTCTTTTTGGGGCGTGCCCATGATTAGATTTTCGTCGTTGCTACCAATTTCATTTCTGATCATCGGCACCCAGGCCTGGGCCGACGAGATGAATATCCAATTCACGTTTGGACCTCCGCGGCCCTGCACCACCGTCTTTCCAAATCCCGAAATCAAGATGAAAAGTGTTCCGCCCGGCACGCGCACGATCGTCGTCAAGTTTCGCAGAGAGAAGAACTACGAGATGGGGGGCCAGGAGATCCCATTTCCTTCAGATAACATCGTGAAGCCGGAGAGCTTACGAACCTGGGGCCCCTGCAATTCCGGCCTGTACACTTACGAAATCATCGCAAAGTCCAGCACCGGCGCGGCCCTGGCCAAGGCAGAATGGTCGGAGCCGTATCCTGCCTGACTTGAAGGGTGGACGCCCGCTTGTCCCGCCGTGGCGTGCTGGATTCCTCGCCTGCGCGGGGAATGACGGCGGAGTTTTTGGGATGTTCGGGATGCTACCAGCATGCTCCTGTTTTGCCCGACGAGTCAAACGGCCTGCCGCCTGCTTCAGCCGTTTTGCCACCCGCGTAAGCTATTGACTTAGCTGGCGTCTGCTACTGTGCATGGGGTTGTTTTCGCGTTTTTTTGCGCCGGCCTGTGCGAGCGGCCTCACGCCGCGTGCGACACCACGCGATTGCGGCCGTCGTGCTTGGCACGATAGAGCGCGGTGTCGGCGCGCTTGAGGACGTCGCCAACCGCCTCGCCCTTCTGCTCCAGCGTGGTCAGGCCGATCGAGATCGTGACCTCGATGCGCTTGGTGCCCTTGTGGATCGCAAAGGGCTCGCCGGCGATCGAGCGGCGCAGGCGCTCGGCCACCATGCCGGCGACGTGGAGATCGGTCTCCGGCATCACGATCACGAATTCCTCGCCGCCGTAGCGGCAGGCCAGGTCGATGCCGCGGATCGACTTGCGCACCCGCACGGCGAATTCTCGCAGCACGTCGTCGCCGGCGTCGTGGCCGTAATTGTCGTTGATCGATTTGAAGTAGTCGATGTCCAGGATCATCAGCGCCAGCGGCTTGCCGCGGGTCGCGGCCTGCTCGGCCAGCGTCGCCAGATGGCTCTCCATGTAGCGGCGATTGTGCAGCCCGGTGAGCGCATCCGTGATCGCCATCTCGATCGAGTTCTGCACGTTGTCGCGCAAATGGTCGGTGTAGCGGCGGCGGCGGATCTGGGTGCGGGCACGCGCCAGCAGCTCGATCTTGTCGATGGGACGCAGCAGATAGTCGTTGACCCCGATTTCGAGCCCACGCAGCAGCCGCGTCGCGTTCTCGGGGTCGGCGATCGCCAGGATCGGCACATGCCGCGTGCGCTCCAGCGAGCGCGCCTGGCTGCACAGCCGCAGGCCGTCGAAATTGTTGAGGTCGAGCGAGACGATCAGCAGGTCGTAGTTGCCCTCGGCGGCGTGGAACAGCGCCTCCGTCGGGTTCGGCTCGACGTCGATGGTGTGCTCGGCGGCGAGGATCGTCGCCAGCCGCTCATAGGAAGACTGGCGGTCGTCGACCAGCAGGATGCGGCCGCCCTTGCCGGTGTCCGAGATTGCACTGCGCTCGGGCGCCTGCATACCGATCTCGAGCGAGGTGATGGCGCGCATGCGCAGCTCGTCGGTCATCATCTTCAGCCGGGTCAGCGAGCGCACGCGCGCGATCAGCACGACATCGGAGACGGGTTTTGTCAGGAAATCGTCGGCACCGGCCTCCAGCCCGCGGTTGCGGTCGGACGGGCTGTCGAGCGCGGTGACCATCACGACCGGAATGTGATGGGTGGCCGGATCGGTCTTGAGGCGGCGGCAGACCTCGAAACCGTCCATGTCCGGCATCATGACGTCGAGCAGGATGATGTCGCATTCGGCGCGGGCGCAGATCGCCAGCGCCTCGGTGCCGTTTGCGGCGGTCATCACGTCGAAGTATTCGGCGGATAGGCGGGCTTCGAGCAGCTTGACGTTGGCTGGGACGTCGTCGACGACGAGGATACGCGCGGACACTGTGAACTCACTTCCTATCCGATGAAACGTCGGACCGTCTCAATGAATTTGCCGACCGAGATCGGCTTGGACAAATAGGCTTCGCAGCCGCCCTCGCGGATGCGCTCTTCGTCGCCCTTCATCGCGAACGCCGTGACGGCGACGACGGGAATACTGCGCAGCTCCGGATCGTCCTTGATCCAGCGCGTCACCTCCAGGCCCGAGACCTGCGGCAATTGGATATCCATCAGCACGAGGTCGGGCCGCATCTTGCGAACGAGGTCGAGCGCCTCGTAGCCGTTGCTGGTACCGGTGGTCTGGTAGCCGTGCGCCTCCAACAGGTCGCGGAAGAGCTTCATGTTGAGCTCGTTGTCTTCCACGATCAGGACGGTCTTAGCCATCCCGCCCTCCTGATTGGTCCGCAGACCGATGCATGTGACGCCTCAGGCGCCGGTCGCCGGCGCTTCGAAAACTGGATTCAAACTAGCCTCGAATTCGCTTGAGTTTCGTTAAACCCGAGGGCCGACTTTCTGCGATGTGGTTTCCAGTTGCTTGTCGGGGGTCGCAAGACTCAGGAACGAGACTCGGGCATGGTGGCCCCAAAGTAGACACCGAAAGTTAACGGAAAGGCAAACCGGCCACGTGAAAAAGCCTGTTCACAACCCCCGCGAAGTCGCTGAAATCGTTGCGCTTCAGGCGCTGTCTTTCGTCGCGGCCGAACCCGAGCGGCTGGGCCTGTTCCTGGCCGAGACAGGGGTCGGCCCCGAGATGCTGCGCAATGCCGCCTCGGACCCCAATTTCCTCCTCAGCGTGCTCGATTTCGTGATGCGCGATGACGCCACGGTGAAGGCCTTTGCCTCGTCCGCGGAACTGCATCCGACCAACGTTGCCGCAGCGCGGCAGGTTCTCGGCGACGCGCTCGGCGACCCCAATTGGGAGCGCGACGTGCCGTGACCTCCCTGCAGACGGCCGGGCCCCGCTGCTTCTGCCGGGATTGTTCGGCCGATCTGGATATGGGCGTGCGGCGCTGTTCCGCCTGCGGTTCCCCCCGCCTCGCCCGCCACCGCGCGCTCGCAAGCCTGACCATCGCCCATATCGACTGCGACGCCTTCTACGCGACCGTCGAGAAACGCGACAATCCCGACATCGCCGACAAGCCCGTCATCATCGGCGGGGGCAAGCGCGGCGTGGTGTCGGCTGCCTGCTATATCGCGCGCACCTACGGCGTGCGCTCGGCCATGCCGATGTACAAGGCGCTGGAAGCCTGCCCGCATGCCGCTGTGATCCCGCCGGACATGGCGAAATATGTCCGGGTCGGGCGCGAGGTGCGCCAGGCCATGCAGGCGCTGACGCCGTTGGTCGAGCCGCTCTCGATCGACGAGGCGTTCCTCGATCTCTCCGGCACCGAGCGGGTGCACGGCATGATCCCGGCCAAGGTGCTGGCGCGGTTCGCACGCAACATCGAGCACGACATCGGCATCAGCGTCTCGGTCGGCCTCTCCTGCAACAAGTTCCTGGCGAAGATCGCCTCCGACCTCGACAAGCCGCGCGGGTTTGCCGCGCTCGACCAGGAGGAAGCGCGCGCGATGCTGGCTTCGAGGCCGGTCGGTTTCATTTTCGGCGTCGGCCCCGCGACGCAGGAGCGTCTGGTGCAACGCGGCTTCCGCATCATCGCCGACCTGCAGAAGGCCGACGAGATCGAGATGATGCGGCAGTTCCCGAGCGACGGCCGCAGGCTGTGGCGGCTGGCGCGCGGCATCGACGACCGCCGCGTCGAGCCCGATCGGGGCGCCAAAACGATTTCGAGCGAGACGACGTTCGAGACCGACATCCGGGATTTTGCGACGCTGGAGAAGATCCTGTGGCGGCTGTGCGAAAAGACGTCGTCTCGCCTCAAGAGCAGCGAGCTCGCCGGCCTGACCGTCACGCTGAAGCTGAAGACCGCGGATTTCCGCCAGCGCACGCGCTCGCAGTCGATCACGGCCCCGACGCAGCTTGCCGCGAAGATCTTCTCGATCTGCCGCGAGATGCTGGCGAAAGAGATCGACGGCACCGCCTTCCGCCTGATGGGCGCCGGCGTCAGCGCCCTGCGCGAGGGCTCGGTTGCCGACGACACCGACATGCTCGACCGCCGCGCCGCCCATGCCGAGCGCGCGGTGGACAGCCTGCGCAAGAAGTTCGGCAGCGCCGCAGTGATCCGCGGCATCGCGTATGAGGGGCCAGAAAAGGCGCAGGAGTGATGAAAGGCGAATGCGATCTCGACGCGCTGCTGAGAGACATGAAGCCGGATCGGCGGCCGGGCATTTTCGTGTTCTGCGCCATCCCGACAAACCAGCCGATCCCCGCGGCGCTCAGCCCTTTGCTGACGTTCCGCGAGCAGGAAGGAACGACGCTCGTGATCCCACGCGAACAGGCCGAAGCGGCGGGACTACGGTACGCATTCGCATCGTGCCTGATCACCCTGACGGTTCACTCCGCACTCGATGCGGTGGGCTTCCTGGCGGCGATCACGGCGCGTCTCGCCACAGCCGGCATCAGCGTGAACGCCGTTTCGGCGTTCCACCACGATCATCTGTTTGTGCCGGCTGACAGGGCGGACGACGCGATGGCTGTCCTGCAAGAGATGTCCAAGAAGACTTACTCGTAACCCGGATTACGCTTCGCTCCATCCGGGCTACGGGAAAGACCTCAATCCGCGACCGCGACCGCCTCGATCTCGATCATCCATTCCGGCGCGGCGAGCGCCGAGACGCCGACGAGCGTCGAGGCCGGCGGCTCCATGCCTTCGAAGAAGGCCGAGCGTGCCTTGCCGATGATCGGGCGCAGCTCCGGCTTGTAGTTCACGACGAAGGTCGTGATCTTCACGATATTAGCGTAGCTCGCGCCGGCTGCTTTCAGCGCGTGCCCGAGATTCTGCATCACCTGCGTGGTCTGCGCGGCGATGTCGCCCTCGCCGACGATCCGCCCCTCCTCGTCCACCGACACCTGGCCGGAGATGTAGATCGTCCGCGCACCGGTGGCGGTGACGACATGCGAATAGGCGGGATTGTGATGCAGGCCGCTGGGGCGGAGATGATCGAGCTTGGGCATGATGAGCCTCCCGGTTGTTTGTGTTTGGGAGGGAGCGTAGCCAGAGACCGCGTTGCAGACCAGCCCTCAATTGCAGGGCTTGCTGTCCTTCGCGTCGAACTTGCCCATCGCGCCCGAAATCACAAAATCGTTGTAATCGAGCACAAGCTGGCGCGAGACACCGTTCTCGTAGAGCTCGAACGCCATCGCGTAGACCGGCGTCTGCTCGCCTTCCTTCCGCTGGGCCTCGCGGTCGAAATAGCTGACGGTGACGGGCCAGCGCTTGAGCGCCTTCATGTGCTCGTCGGATGTCGACGGATCGGGCGGGCCGGCGCGCTCAGCGGGGATCGGCTGGCCGATCACGGTCAGCGTGTTGTAGACCTTCTGGCCATCGTCGGAGCCGTCATAGACGGAGAGCTCGAGCAGCGACTTGCCGTCCTTGGCAGCGGCAATGATGCGCTGGATCTGTTCGGTCGGGAATACGATCTTGCCGTCGAGCGTAAAGCTCTTCGGCGCCGGCAGCTTCAGCTTGACGTTGATGTGGTCGCCGTCGCGCTCCGCCGAGCCGTCGACCCGGCCGGCATCCGCCTCGTTCATCCGCGTCTCGATCTTGAAGCGGTAGCTTTTGCCGCCGGCGTCCTCCCAGGAATTGGAGCGGAGGTCGCTGAGCGTGACCTTGCCCTCGCCGCTGTCGAGCTCGGAGACCTGGCGGAATTCGGAGGTGTAGCCCTCGCACGAACTTCCGGTGAAATTGTAGAGGATGCGGCCGCGCGCGCTGTTGATCGAATTGGAGCGCGATTTCACCAGGCTCAAATCATAGAGCGCCTGATGCGCGAGGAACGGACCGTTCGCGGCCAGCGCCCCGCCTCCGGGGCCGAGAGCGGCCGCCGCGAGCGCCGTCACACCGAGCGAAGTCCGGAAAAGGTGCAGCATGTCTGGTCCCTTGGGGAAAGCGCAGATTCGACATTTTAATGACCGTTCCATTGCGTCGCAACTGAGGCCGTTTCACGTAAAGTTGCGGCCCCTGGGTTGAACCTTCTGCCCCGCCTCAACAAATTGCCACCCCCGAGGGTTGCTTGCATGTGGCGGCACGATGGGCGAAACAGGGCTCGCCCGCGCTGCAACAGATGCGCCCGGGCGGATGGATTTTGGACAACGAGGGTCGGACATGGCGGGCACGGTCGAGCAGAAGCTGGCGGAACAGGGCATCAAGCTACACGAGGCCCCCACCCCGGTAGCCAATTACGTGCCGTTTGTGCGCACCGGTAATCTGCTGTTCGTCTCGGGCCAGGTTTGCTTCGATCCCGCCGGGAAGCTGATCGCCAAGGGCAAGCTCGGCGCCGGCGTGACCATCGAAGACGGCGCCGCAGCCGCCCGCGGCTGCGCCGTCAACCTGCTGGCCCAGGTCAAGGCGGCGCTCGGCGACCTCGACAAGGTCGTGCGCGTGGTGCGCCTCGGCGGCTTCATCAACTCGGCGCCGGACTTCCTGGACGGGCCGAAGGTCCTCAACGGCGCCTCCGACCTGATGGTCGCTGCCTTCGGTGACAAGGGCCGCCATGCCCGCACCACCGTCGGCGTCGCCTCCCTGCCCGCGGATGCGGCGGTCGAGGTCGAAGGCGTGTTCGAGGTCGCCTGAGGCGAATGCGCGCTCCTGATTGGCTGACAGCCCGCCCGGTCGCCCATCGCGGCCTGCACGACATTGCCCGCGGCATCGTCGAGAACATGCCGGGCGCGGTACAGGCCGCGATTGCGGGCAATTTCTCGATCGAGGTCGACATCCAGCTCTCCGCCGACGGCGAGGCCATGGTGCATCACGATCATGCGCTCGGCCGCCTCACCGAAACCACCGGGCCGCTGGTCGACAAGACCGCCGCCGAGCTGAAGGCGCTCACCTTCAAGGACACGGCCGAGCGGATGATGTCGCTCAGCGATCTCTGCGGCCTGGTCGCCGGCCGCGTGCCGCTGGTGATCGAGGTCAAGAGCCATTTTGACGGCGACCGCAAGCTGGTGAAGCGGATGGCCGAGGTGCTGGCATCCTATGACGGCCCCGCCGTCGGCATGTCCTTCGACCCGGACCAGGTACTGGCGCTGCGCGAGCTGTTGCCCTCCCGCCCCCGCGGCATCGTCGCGCAGCGGAGCTATGAGGACGAATACTGGGCTTACCTGACCCAGCAGCAGCGCGACAGCATGCTGTACCTGCGCCACGGCTTCCAGACCCAGCCGGATTTCGTCGCCTTCAGGGTCGACGACCTGCCCGCCCCCGCCCCCTGGATCGCCCGCAATGTGTTCGGCTGCGCTCTGCTCGGCTGGACCGTGCGTACGACCGAGCAACGGACGCGGGTCACACAATATGCGGATCAGATGATCTTCGAGGGCTTCGTGCCGTAGGCTTGATGTTCCCCACTCTTGAAGTCGCTGCTGCAATGCACGATCTTGGGCATGATGGCACCATCCGAAATCACCCTTGAGGCCGTACCTTCCATTGGCGAAGTATCGCCGGACGACTGGGACGCCTGCGCCAATCCCGGCAAGTCCTGTAACGGGCATGGCAAGGGAACCTCATCCGGGCTTCCAGGCGATTCCCTCGGCCTCTCAAAGCCTGCCTATAACCCTTTCGTCTCCCACGCGTTTTTATCCGCCGTTGAGAAATCGGGTTCGGCAACGATCCGCACCGGCTGGGGGCCGCGGCACCTCGTGGCCAAGATCGACGGCCGCGTCGCCGGCGTCGTGCCCTGCTATCTGAAATCGCACTCGCAAGGCGAATACGTCTTCGACCGCGGCTGGGCGGACGCCTACGAGCGCGCCGGCGGGCGTTACTATCCGAAGCTGCAGGTTTCAGTTCCCTTCACGCCGGCGACGGGACCGCGGCTGCTGGTTCGCGACGGCGTCGACGGCGAGCGCATCACGGAGGCGCTGGCGAGCGGGCTGGTGGCGCTGTGCGGCGTCAGCAAGGCTTCCTCGGTGCACGTCACTTTCGCGCGCGAGGCGGAGTGGAAGCTGCTCGCCGAGCACGGCTTCCTCCAGCGCACCGACCAGCAGTTCCATTGGCACAACGAGGGCTTTGCGAGTTTCGACGATTTCCTGGCGACGCTGAACTCCCGCCACCGCAAATCGATCAAGCGCGAGCGGCGCGATGCGCTGGCTGCCGGGATCACCATCCACTGCCTCACGGGCAAGGACATCACCGAAGACGCATGGGATGCGTTTTTCATGTTCTACATGGAGACCGGCTCGCGCAAATGGGGCCGGCCATATCTGACGCGGGAATTCTTTTCGCTGATCGGCGAGACCATGAGCCAGGACGTGCTGCTGGTCATGGCACGCCGCAACGATCGCTGGATCGCGGGCGCGATCAACTTCATCGGTTCGGACACGCTGTTCGGCCGCAACTGGGGTGCGGTCGAGCATCATCCCTTCCTGCATTTCGAGGTCTGCTATTATCAGGCGATCGACTTCGCCATCAAACGCGGCCTGGGGAATGTCGAGGCCGGCGCGCAGGGCGAGCACAAGATCGCACGCGGCTACCTGCCGCGGACCACCCACTCCGCTCATTTCATCGCCGATCCGGGCTTGCGCCGCGCCATCGACGATTACCTCAAGCGCGAGCGCGCCTATGTTGCGGAAGCCGGATGGGAGCTGGCCGAGCTCGGCCCGTTCCGCAAAGGCGCCGACGAGGCGCCTTGACGGTTCGTTGCGGCTGGTGACAGTAAGCGCAAAATTCCAGGGAGCCGCCGCCATGACAGCCTACGACCCCAACAACATCTTCGCGAAGATCCTGCGCGGCGAGTTCTCCTGCCACAAGGTTTACGAGGATGAGCACGTGCTCGCGTTCCTCGACATCATGCCGCGGGTACCGGGCCACACGCTGGTGATTCCAAAAGCTCCTGCCCGCAACATCCTCGACATCAAGCCTGATGACTACGCCCATGTCGCCCGCGGCGCGCACAAGATCGCTGCCGCAGCGATGACGGCGTTCAGGGCCAACGGCATCACCGTGCAGCAGTTCAACGAGGCGGCCGGCGGACAGGTGGTGTTTCATCTCCACATGCACGTGATGCCGCGCCACGACGGCGTGGCGATGCTTCCGCCCGCCAGCCGCAAGGAAGACGTCAAGGTGCTGGAAGAGAACGCGACCAAGCTGATCGCAGCGTTGAAGGCGGGCTGACGCTCTCCACCCGTCATTGCGAGCGCAGCGAAGCAATCCAGACTGCCTCCGCGGCTACAGTCTGGATTGCTTCGTCGCAAGAGCTCCTCGCAATGACGGTGGGGCGGAGCGCGCCTCTCATTCCGTCTGGAAATCCCCCGGCTGCGGCGCGGCAAGCGGCGTGAACTCGCAACGATCCGGCTTGATGTCGATCAGCGGCGTGTTGTCGAGGCAATCGAGCCCGCGCACCAGAATCGCGTTGCCCTCAATGCCGACCAGCTTCACGATCGAGGTGCCGATCGGATTGGGGCGCACCGGCGAGCGCAGAGAAAACGTGCCGCGGGTCTTCTCGTTGTTCTTCGGGCTTTGCAAGATGATGTCACGGCGCGACTTGTCGAGCCAGTAGAGCACTTCGAGATTGCTGTAGAAATCGACACCCTTGATCGCCGGCACGAACGGCTCGAAGATCTCGAGGCGGCATATCGGGCCGTCTGTCCGGCCCTGGCGCGGGGTCTCCATCCGCGAGCTCCAGGGCGTGCGGATGCGGCCGATGAAGACGAGGCCGGCATCCTGCGTCGGCGGCAGCTCGATAGAGACTTCACCCTCGCGGAGCTCGTTTTCGCGAACCATATTTCCAATTCCCTGCTGTTCGCCGGCGGTTTTAGCCCAACCACCACTTGCCGGCCAGCATGAAGACTTCACCCGCGACCACGCCCGCGAAGATCGAGCGGCGGGTCAATAGGAAGACGACGAGGCCGGCGCCGACCGCACCGTAGCGTAAGGCATCCGGCACACTCGCAAGCGCCCCGGGCGGCTCCGCCACGATCTGGGCGATGACGCCGGCCAGGATCGCGGTGGCGACCGCCCGCACCCAGACCAGAAGCTCGGAGCCCTCGTCGATGCCGCCCCCGAACCACAGGCCCAGCATGCGCCATATCTGGTTGGGAACAACGCCGGCGACGAACAGCACCGCCAGCGCGTGCCAGTCGCCAATGAGTTGCGCAAAGCTCATGCGCGCACCTCCCGCCACCAATGCACGCCATAGGCGATCGTGCCAGCCACGAGGCCGCTGACGAGAATGTCGAGGCCGGAGTTCATCTTCGCGGCCAGTGGATAGAGCAGGATCCCGAGCGTCAGCGCGACGACGTCGGCGACCTCACGGCTGTTGCGTGCGGTCGAGAACAGGAACGACAACGGCGTCAGCAAAAGGATCGCCGCGCCAAGCGTCTGGGTCAGGTTGGCGGCGAGGAAATAGCCGACCGTGTTGGCGGTGAGACACACCGAGACAAGACCGAAGCCAAGTCCGTTGACGAAGGCGATCCGGCGTTCACGCGGCACCTGCGGCAGGAAGCGATGGCATTCGACCCACAGTGTCACCGCGGTGAGATGCGCCGCAAAAAACAGCTCGCGCCGTTTCGTCGTGGGCGTGCGCATCAGCGGCAGCACCGAAACCACCATCGGAAACAGCCGGATCGCACTGACGGTGACCGCGATCGCGGACTGGACGATTGTTGCACCGGAGCCAAGCGTGGTGATCAGGATGATCTGCGCCGGACCTGCCCAGACGAACAGCGTCGAGCAGAGCGCCCATAGCAGGCTGAAATGGGTATCGTGCGCGAGCGCGCCAATGCCGAGATAGGTCGCGAACAGGACCAGAGTGAGGATCGTCTGCGTGATCGAGCGCAGCCCCCACGCAAAGGCGCGCCACGGACTTTGCCATTGAGGTGAATCGAGCGGAGGAAGCGCCACGGGAGTCTTGGCCGGGAGGAATCGTGCCCCATAACGGGCAATACAGCGGTTCGCGTCAAGAAAGCGTGCGGCGGGGCTGGCATGCACCGTCAACGTTGCCTAGCGCCAGGCGATGCCCGGAGAGATCACATCGAACAAGCCGGTCCACACCATGATCGCACACGGGCCCAATGAGCCTGCCAAGGATAGCCGTTCAAAAGCATGAATGGACGCCCGCCTGGTCACGATGAAATATGCGAGAGCGATGGCGATCAATGGCAGCTTGAAAGTGTACAACAGCGTAAGCGGCACCGACTGGACAATCAGTTTGGCGACGGGCAGATCAAAAAACTTGATGTCGACAACGCTGGAGCCGATCCAGGCAACGAGAGTGACCGCCAACAGCGCCAAAACGGCGGTCATTCTTATCTGGTACCGGTGGCAGATGAGCCAGAACGCCAACGAGCTCCAGCCGAGGCAGATGACGACCTTGCTCACCCCGACGGTTCCGCTGATCGGATGCCCTTCCAGCTTCGCAGCCCACAATAGAGCGTTGGAGAAGTCTGCATTCAAGGCAAGCCAGAGCACTAGGCTCGCCACACAAGCGCACGCCAGAGCAATTCTTTGGACCGTTCCGGCGGAATCTGCGGGTGTTGCGTCGCCGATCACCTGCATCAGGTTCCGAAGCTCCACTCTCCGCGGTCTGTTCGCGCGTCGATTGTCCTTTCACACGGTTGCATCCAACGCGCAAGATCAAGCAATGCTTGACCTCGCTCCTCACCACGGAGCAGCTCCAGCTCTCTCCTACCCGCTCACACCGCGGTTCTTCAGCACGAAGCACGCCCCGCCAGCCTTGCGGATGCGACCGCAGAGTTCATCCGCCTCGCTCCGCGTATCGGCGCCGATGCGCACCTGGTAGAAGGCGCGCGTGCCGCGGCTGCGCATCACTGAGCTGAGCAGGCTCGGATCACGTGCGCCGATCACGGCGCTCAGCCGCGTGACCGCACGGGAATACATCGCCAGCGCCCGGTTGCGGTCAAAGCCCGCGGCGAGCTGCACGCCCCAGATCTTAGCGGCCGCGAGCTCCACATGCTGCTCGAGCTCGGCGACGAAGGCATTCGGCGCGCGCTTCAAAAGCGCCATCAGATCGCGGCAGCTCGTCGGTGGCGCACTCGGCGGCCCCTTGCCGGTCGCGCCCGCCTTGGCCCAGGCATCGACGCTCGTGCCAGTGATGGCAAGAACGTAATTGCGGGTCTGCTCCGGCATGCCGCCGGTGCCGGCGAGCCATTCCTGCACCCGGCGCGGCCCGGCATTGTAGGCGGCGGCGGCCAGGCCGAGATTGCCGAACTGGTTGCGCAGCTCGTTCAGGAATTCCGCCGATTTCGGCAGCGCCTGCACCGGATTGAAGGGATTGAGCAGCCCGCGCTCGCTCGCGGTGCCCGGCATGAACTGCGCGATCCCCTGCGCCCGCTCACCGCTGCGCGTCACCGGCCCGACCGCATCGGTCTGGAAGCGGCTCTCCTGCCAGATCACGCGGGCGAAGAACTCCAGCGGCAGATTGGCATCGCGCGCCGCGGCCTCGATAATCAGGCAGATCGACTCCCGCGTGTCGCTCTCGCGCGCATCCGCGGGCTTCGCCGGCGGCATCGCGAGCTCTTCGACGCTGGGGACGGCGACATCGGTCTTGGCGGGCGAACTGTCCCACGCCGCCGCCCGTGTCACCGAGACAAGCAACGCGGGGATGATGCACATCGCAATCTGCACCCATCCTGTGCAGGCATGGCGGTGGCGCGCCTCGGCGCGGCATGCGACAGTGCGTTCAACAATGTTGTGGCATTGTGCCATGGTTTGACGAGTCGCCAATATATGCTGCCTGACCTGTTTCTCCCAATGCGTTACCCCGCCAAACGGATCCGCGCGATCCTTGTCCTCGCCGCACTCATCCTGAACGTCGCGCCAGCGGCCGCGCAGGTGACGTCTCAAGTCGCGTCTCAAGTCACATCCCAGGTCACCTGGCGGATGACCACGGAATACCCCGAGAATAACATCTCCGGGATTGGACTCACGACCTTCGCCAGCCGCGTCTCCGAGCGTACCCACGGTTTCGTGACCGTGATGAACGCCTTCGACAACCAGCTCAAGATCAACTCGGGCGAGATGCCGCGCGCGACGCTGGACGGCCGGATCGCGGGCGGCGATGCCTTCGCGGGCGCGCTCTCGGGCCTCGACCCTGTGTTCGGATTGTCTACCCTGCCCTTTCTGGTGCAATCGGTCGATCTCGCCCGCGCTACCAATCTGCGGGCGCGCCCGCTCTATGAGAAGGCGCTCGCGGCGCGCGGCCTCAAGCTGCTCTATGTGACGATCTGGCCGGCCACGGGCCTCTGGTCGGAACGGTGGCTCGATGGTGCCGACGATTTGCCGAAACTGAATTTGCGAACCTACGATGCCAATTCCACCGAGGTCATGCGCGCGGCCGGCGCGAACGCGCAATTCCTGCCGATGGACGCGGCGCTCGCCGGACTGAAGGAGCACCGGCTGAATGCCTTCCTCACCTCCGGCGACGGCGGCGCGGGGCGCAAATTGTGGGACTTCCTGCCGCATTTCACGGCCATCAACTACGCGATGCCAATCTCGATCGCCTTCGTCCGCAGCGATGCCTTTGCCGAACTGTCCGAGCCGATGCAGCGCGAGGTGCTGGCCGCGGCGGCCGAGACAGAACAGAGCCAGCTCGCACTACTGACCCACCGCACCATCGAGAACTATGCGCGCATGCGCGACAATGGCGTCCATATCGCCGAGCCGGCGCCTGCGTTCCTTGTCACGGAGCTGCGGAAGGCAGCAAAGGACGCGATCGCCGCCTGGGAAACCCGGGCAGGCGCGGAGGCGACCGCCATCGTCGAATGGGCGAGACAGCAATGAGGGAGCGCTAGCGGCATCAGCAATGAACGCTCCGCCGGTGTCGCTGCCTACTGCCTTAGTTTTTGACCGGAACCGGGACTTCGCCCCGGATGGCACGGTCGAGGGAATCGATCAGCGCCTGGATCTCGATGAACTTGTTACGCGCTCGCTCGGCGGTGTCGCGCACAAAGGGGGCGGCCAGCACCTTCGCATGCGCGTCCCTGTCCTCGATCATGCGATCACGGGCCTTCTTCAGAGTTTCAAGTCGCTCGCTCATCCGGCCTCTCCTGAAAATTGTCTCGATCTCTCGTCCGGGTTCGCCGATCAACGAGAACGCGGCGAACGAGCAACCCTCAACAGCCGCGGCAGATGTTCTTCAGCTTCGCTGCCGTTCTGGCCTCTTCCGCCACGAACGGGTCCTTGTAGGCAGCACGGGACCCATCGCCCTCCGCAGCAGCGGGCTTTTTTTCCTTCGGAGGAAACGCAGCATCGTAGCAGGCGAGACGTCCGCTCGTGCTTTCGATCGCCCGGCAGTCCGGTCCTGCCGCGACAGCGCCTTGCAACAATGTGCCAAGTATCAATGTGCCAAGTATCAATGCGAGAAGAAGCGCTCTCCGGCGGATCCAGTCGACCAGACGAACTCGAGTCATGCACGCTCCTGCTCAGTCGGCGGGAGCGCTGGTGACCCTCAGTCACCGGTCGATGCCAATGGAAGGCGGTGATGGCGCCACTCTACGCTTCCCTCCCGCGAATAGCGAGCTTTAAGGGATAGGCCATATCAGGAGGGCCGGATTTCGGCGTGACAATGGTTGCGCGTTTGCCTTGGTCCGCGGCCTCGTTTAGGTCTGGCAATAGGCGGCGGTATCAACACAGGCGCGGCAATATGGTGACACTCTATTTCGATCTCGACGGCACGCTGACCGACCCCAAGCCAGGGATCACGCGCTCGATCCAGTACGCTCTGGAGCGGCTCGACGTCGCGGTGCCGAGCGAGGACGAACTGACCTGGTGCATCGGGCCGCCGCTGCATGCCAGCCTGCAAAAGCTCACGGGCAGCGCGGAACTCGCCGACCGGGCGCTGCTGCTCTATCGCGAACGCTTCAGCGATGTCGGCTTGTTCGAGAACGAGGCCTATGCTGGCATCATGGATACGCTGACAACGCTTGCCGCGACAACACCGCGCATGTTCGTGGCGACCAGCAAGCCCGCGGTCTACGCCACCCGTATCGTCGAGCATTTTGGCCTAAAACCGTATTTCGAGCGCGTATTCGGCTCCGAGCTCGACGGCACGCGCGTCGACAAGCGCGACCTGCTGCGCTACGCGCTCGACGAAACCAAGGTCGATCCCGCCAGCGCGATCATGATCGGCGACCGCAGCCATGACGTGGTCGGCGCCCGCACCAACGGCATGACCGCGATCGGCGTGCTCTATGGCTACGGCAGCGAGGCCGAACTGCGGGACGCCGGCGCGCATCACATCTGCGCGGCGCATCCCGAGCTGCTCGGCCACTGCGTCATTTAGTCGATCAAGCGTGGGCTGTCTCCACCGCCGCCAGCATGCCGGTCTTGGCGTGACAATTCAGATATTCGAAGAGCTGCTCGTCGGCAGTTGCCACGGTGACCTCGTGATAGAGCCGCAGTTTTGCCGAGGGGCCGAGCGTCGACAGGTACTTCATCGCGGCGCCGAATATCCTGACGTGGGTCGGATGCGATTCCGCCCACCGCTCCAGCGCAGCCAGGCTCTTCCACCAGCTTTGACCGTAGGATTTTTCACTCGCGTCCCCGTCGGCTGCAAGCACGCGCATGTAACGGTTGGCGTAGCAGCCGATGCCGAGGCCGTCATCGCGCAGGAAGTCCATGCCCTCGCGCAACACCGGTTCGACCTCGTCCAGATAGAGCTTTCGCTCCGACGACTCGGTATCGCTCCAATCCTGGCCTGATCGGATCAGGCAGAGATTGTCGTGCGCCTTCACGCGCAGCCGCGCGCCGTCGCGGATCAATTCGGGATTGCCGCCGGGCGACATCGGATCGGTCTGCGACAGCGGGATGCGGTCGCGCATGCCGCCCCAATAGGCGTGCTCCTGCACCTCGCCGCTCATGCCGCCGGCGATTGCGGCGACGCCCTCGGGCCGGTCGAGCGAGGAAAACAGCGTCTCGTGCCGGGCCACCGTGGGGCGCAGCACCTCGATGAACGTGCCGATACCCTCGGGCGCCTTTCCGGTCCAGGCCTCGCGCGCCGGTGCAAACCATTTGTCGAACCGCGCAATGTCGTCCCAATAGGCCACCGAGACGACGTTCTCATAGCCAGCCTGATCAACATATTGCGCGCGGTCCCAATGTGAAGGACCGCCTTCAGCGGCAAACCGCACCGCGATGTCAGAGAGCGCGTCCGTCGCAGCCGCCGGCGCCGTGCCGCGATACTGCAGGCCGAAATAGGCCATCACGACGCGGTTCACGGCAGGCTTATAGCGCGCCACGAAGGACGGGTATGGCGGCTGATAATCGTCCGGCACGCGCTTGTGGCGCGTGCGGGGGCTCTCGAGATGCAGAGGAATTGCGGATTCCATGAGCGTGCCTCCCTCGATTGCGGCGATCAGCTCGCCGCCGCGGCAATGTCCGTGGGCTCGACGGTGTCGACCGGCAACGCAAACTGCTCGACGCGCTGATATCGCTTCTTGTTGAGCAGGAGCCGGGTCACGTCGGGGCGCGAATAGTGCCCGGCCGGATCAGCGGCGTTCTTGGCGACACCGATGGCGCCAAGATCGATCTCGGCGATCAAGAGGCCTTCCTGGTCCGGCGCGAGCTTGTCGCCAATCTGGCTGCCATCGGGACCGTAGATCGCAGCGAAGCCACCGCCGGCATGCAGCAGCGCGTGCTTGTCCGGCCGGTCACACAGCTCGTCGATCATCGCTTGCGAGACCGTTGCGCAAGGCGCGAGCACGAAGCAGGAGCCCTCCACCGCATAAACGCGCGAGGCGGCGTTGTTCACCTCGGCGCCGAGCGCCGGCGCGAAGGGATCGTAGAGCGAAAAGCTCGGCCAGGCCGCGACATGGACCTGCTCGTTCTGGGCGTACATGGCGTATTTCGACAGCGGCTGGAGATGCTCCCAGCAGCACAGTGCGCCGATGCGGCCGATGTCGGACCGCGCGTGCACGGCGAGATCGCTGCCGTCGCCCTCGCCATAGACCGTGCGCTCGGCATGGGTCGGCCGCAGCTTGCGGCGCTTTGCGATGGTCTCGCCATCGGGCCCGATCAGCCATTGCGCCAGATAAAGACTGCCGCCCTCGCGCTCGGAGAGGCCCAACACGGCGGTGAGCCCTGCCTTGCGCACGGCATCGCGCAGCCGCTCGGCCTGCGGACTGTCATAGGACAGCGAATTGTCGAAATAGCGCTGCACGAAGCCGCGGCCGATGGCCCAGGCGGGCGAATCCATCCAGATGTGCCAGGGGTAACCGGGGATGAAGGCTTCCGGAAAGGCGATCAGCTTGGCGCCCTTCTCGGCGGCGTCCCTGATCAGGGCGATCGACTTCTCGATCGAGGCGTCGAGATCGAGCCAGGCGGGCGCCGCCTGCACCACGGCGACCTTGTATTTCGGATGTTCGATGCCCATTGCCACCTCTTGCCGGTTGATCGAAAGCCAGGTCCGATGCAGTCTATTTGACCCAGTCGGGCGACGGGCGCTCGACCGCGGCGGAACAAAAACTCGACCGGACGGGATCGCCGGCCCGGTACGGGATTTGCCTCCGGTCAGACGAGACCTGCGCCAACACGCGATGTTGCGGGATGTGAAAGGGAGGCTCTGCAGATGCCAATCCAGTTCACCACGGACGACAGCCCAGGCCATCGCCGCCTTGCGCTCTGGCAGGATATCGTCTGCGACGTCTTCGTCGGGCTCGACTGCAAGTCCGATCTCGGCAGCGCCTTTCGTGGCTCGGTCACCCGGGCACCACTGGGCAAGGCGGAATGCTCCGAGGTCTGCTCCGACCGTCAGCACGTGTTGCGCACGCCCTCGCGCATCGCGCGCTCGGATCAGGATTTCATCCTGATCGCGCTCGGCAATCGCGGCACCGGCGGCGTGGTGCAGGACGGCCGCGAGGCCGTGGTGCATCCGGGAGAGTTTGCGCTCTATGACACCACGCGGCCGTACGAGCTTAAATTCGACGGCACCTTCACGCAGACCATCTTCAAGGTGCCGCGCGAGATGCTGCAGCGCCGGCTCGGCGCGACCGAAAACCTGACTGCCAGCTCTTTCGGACCAGACTCGCCGCTGCAGAGGATCGCCTACGATTTCATCTACCGGCTCTGCCAGAGCGCAGATCAGATCGATCCGCACCACGCCGCCGCTCTGTCGGAACAGGCCGTCGATGTCCTGGCGATGGCACTGGGCGAGCGGCTAGGCAAGACGCCGCTGCCGTCCTCGACCCATCGCTCCGCCCTGCTCTACCGGCTGAAGGCGCATATCCGGGCTCATCTTGCCGATCCCGACCTCTCGCTGTCCGAGACCGCCGCGGCGCTCGGCATCTCCTCCCGCTATGTCAACGATCTCCTCGCCGACGCCGACACCTCGTTCCAGCGCTACGTCCTCGGTGAGCGCCTCACTCAATGTCGGCGCGACCTCGCCTCCCCCGTACTCGCCCACCGCCACATCAGCGAAATCGCCTTTGCCTGGGGCTTCAACGACGTCTCGCATTTCGGCCGCGTCTTCCGCGAGCATTTCGGGATGTCACCGCGCGACTTCCGGCAGAGCCAGTCGCGGCATTGACGCAAGGTTTGCCGAGAGCATCGCCTACGGCACAAGCGCATCGCTGGGGGATGCGACGCGGGCCTTCATCGCTTCGCTCATGGGAAGCTGGAGGTTCTGCCCTTTCGGCGGAATCGGCGACTCGAACCACTTCGCGTAGAGCCTCCCGAATTCACCGGACACCATCTTCTCCTTGATCGCGGCATCGACGACGGCCTTGAACTCGGGATCTTCCCTGCGGGTCACTAGCCCATAGTAAGAAGGCGCATAGGTGGCCGCCAACATCCGGAAAGCCCTGGGATCGGAGGCGTTCGCGACGAGACCGGCAACCAGGATATCGTCCTCGAACCACGCGGTGGCGCGACCCGTTCCCAGCATGAGGAGCGACTCGGCGTGGTCCTTGGCCTGCACGATCGTCACATTCAGCTTCTGGTCATCGAGGAGCTTCTTGGCGACCCCGAAATTCAGCGAACCCTGCGTGATGACGACCGTCTGCCCGTCAAGTCCTTTCGGCTCCATCAGCTGCGACGAGGCCGACACCAGCCAGCGCGGCGATGCCACATAGGTCGCAACGGAGAACGCCACCTGCTTTTGCCGTTCGGCCGTATTGGTCGTGCTGCCGCACTCGACGTCGATGGTACTGTTCTGGAGCAGCGGGATGCGATTGGACGCATTCACCGGAACGTATTCGATCTCCAGCTCGAGCCGCTGCAACATGACCTTGACCTTGTCGGCCACTGCGGCACAGAGGTCGAGGGAGAGCCCGGTCGGTTTCTGATCTGCTCCGAGAAAGGCGAACGGAATCGACGCCTCGCGGTAGCCGAAGCTGATCTTGCCGACCTCCCTGATCTTTTCCAAAGTCGGACTCGCCGCTTGTGCGGCCCCCACCTCGAGCAGCGCGAGTGATGCGGCGGCAATCGCGAGCTTCGGCGCGTGTACGCGGATCATGTCAGCCTCCAACCAGTTGCTAAGCAGTTGGATTTCGCGACAGCTCGTCGAGACTTTCTCTCAAAGCCCGATCAAGTATCTCAACGGCCCGGTCGATCTCCTCGGTCGAGACGGTCAGCGGCGGCGCGATACGCCACACCGATCCGCGCTCGGGGCGGCGGCGGATGTTCATGCTCAGCCCGTACTCGAAGCACTTCTTCGTGGTGAGGCCGCCAAGCTGGTGGGCTGGGCGTCGGCTGTTGCGATCACTGACCAGCTCGACGCCAAGCAGAAGGCCCATGCCCCTGATGTCGCCGATCTGCTCGTATTTCTGCTGGAGCCCTTCGAACCGGCCTCGCAGGTAGGCACCCATCTCGTTGGCGCGTGCGACAAGTTTCTCCTCAGTGATCACGCGCAGCACCGCGAGCCCGACCTCGGCAAGCAAGGGATCGGAGACGTGGCTGGTGTAATAAGTAAAGTGATCCTCGTGGAGGTTGCTCTCGATCGCCTCGGTGGTCGATACCGCCGCAAGCGGAAGCCCACCGCCGAGCGTCTTCGACATGGTCATGATATCCGGAACGACCCCGAAATATTCGGATCCCGTCTTCTTGCCGATACGCCCGAAAGCAGTCTGGGCCTCGTCGAAGATCAGCAGCATGCCGCGTTCATCAGCCGCCTTTCGCAGGGCCTCCATGAACGCCTTCGGCGGCACCAGCACGCCGCCGGCGCTGATCACGGGCTCCGCGATGATCGCAGCACCCCTCCCGCTCGACTGCATGTCGAACATCTTCAGGGCGAGTTCGAGATTGGCGAGCGCAGACTCGTCTTCGCTGCCCTTCGCGATGTAGGGCCGGAAGGCGTTCGGCTCCGGGATGACGAACACGCCGGGCGGCGGCACGCCATATCCCTTGCGGTCGCTTGCCATCGAGACCGATGCGGCACCGCCGGTGATGCCGTGCCACGAGCCGCCGAGAACGAGCACCTCGTAGCCGCCGGTGTACATCTTGGCCATGCGTAGCGCGACTTCCGTTGCCTCCGAACCGGTATTGATGAAGATCGAGCGTTTGAGATCGCCGGGCAGCCAATCCCTCGCCAGCACCTGGGCGAGTTCGGCGACCACTTCGGGGATCATCCCGCTGAAGAGATGGAAGGCCTTCTTCCCTGCACTCTCCACCGCCGCGACGATAGCCGGGTGGTTGTGGCCGATGGTGGCGCACATCTGGCCCGAGGTGAAATCGAGATAATCGCGCCCATCGCTGTCGGTCACAATCGTCCCCTTCGCCAAGGTGAAGAGGTTCGGAAACACGTCTCCGCCATAGCGGACGAGGAATTCGTCGGCGGCCTGTTTCAGCGCTGAAGTCATGGGTTCTCCTCGGGCAAGCGGCATCCGCCGCACAGCCGTGCGGTGTGGCGATGCACTCGCCGTTGTCGGGTCGGTCTTTTGGGGCACGAAGCTGTTGCTTCAGGGCGTTTGCGGTACAAGAATTGCCTGAGCAACGGATGAATTCGTACCGGGCAGACATGATGGGCGCCAGTTCAAAAAACTCAGCAGCCGATGAGGCGGAGTCAACACCGCGGTCGCGAATGCCGCCGCTCAAGGCGCTATCGGCATTCGAAGCCGCTTCGCGCCACGGCAGCTTCAGCCGCGCCGCAGAGGAGCTCGGGGTTACGCCCTCCGCGATCAGCCACCACATCCAGAAGTTGGAGGATTTCCTCGGCGTTCGTGTTTTTTCGCGGCACGCCGGCCGCGCGGTGCTCACCAATGCCGGCCGCGTCTATGCCGCCGAGATCGAGCGCGCATTCGGAATGATCATGGGCGCGACGCGGCTGGTCGCGCCGCAGTCGCAGCGCAATCATCTGTTCATCGCGAGCGGCCCGAGCTTTGCCGCCAAATGGCTTCAGCCGCGGATCGGGAATTTCATCGGCGAGCATCCGGAGATCGGGATCAGGCTGTCAACTATCGCCGACTTGCGCGAGCTCGATACCATTCGCTTCGATCTCGCCATCGCCTATGGACGCCCGCCCGTCCTCAACGACCGGCAGATCGAGCCGCTCCTGGCTGAGCGTCTGCGTCCGCTGTGTAGCCCGCTTCTGATCGAGCAACTCGGACTTCACGAGCCCGGCGATCTTGCCCGCGCCACGTTGATTCATTCGTCGAACGCGCTGACCTGGACCGACTATCTGAGAAAGGTCGTCGGCACGACGATCAAGGCACGCCACGAATTATGGTTCGATCGATCCACCATGGCCATCGACGCCGCTGTCGAAGGTCTCGGCGTCGTCCTGGAGAGCGAGATCCTCGCCGCCGACGAGCTGGAAAAGGGCACCCTAGTCGCGCCGTTCCGTCAGCCCCAATTCGAGGTCGAGACCGTGTCTTATTATCTCGTGCGGTCCGCCGAGGCCAAAGGCCGCGGCCATGTCGACGCGTTCGAAGCCTGGCTGCGCGCGAAGATCACGGCTGCGAATTTGAAGGGGACAATCGTGGCGTAACGCGTGCGGCCCCAGCAGAGCCGCTATGTGAGCACGCAATAGGACACGGCGCGTGCTTGCTCTACCATCCGGCACAGGGGCCGCGGGGATCGATCAGCGGCCAGCCGAGGAGCATATTGATGGAATACCGACGCTTGGGCCGCTCGGGCCTGATGGTGCCCGCCTTGAGCCTTGGGACCGGTACCTTCGGCGGCGTTGGCCGCCTCGCTGCGTGGGGCACGACTGACGCGACCGAAGCGCGGCGCCTTCTGGATATCTGCCTGGATGCCGGCGTGTCGATGTTCGACACCGCGAACGTCTATTCGCTCGGCGAGTCCGAGCGCGTGCTCGGCGAAGCCATCAAGGGCCGTCGCGACAAGGTTTTGATCTCGACCAAGGCGACGTTCCGCTTCGGCGACGGCCCCAACGACATCGGGTCGTCGCGGCAGCATCTGCTCTCGGCCATCGATGCTTCGCTGAGCCGACTCGGCACTGATTACGTCGACCTGTTCCAGCTCCACGGCTTCGACGCCTTCACCCCGCCTGAAGAGGTGCTCGCGACTCTCGACGTGCTCGTGCGCGCCGGCAAGATCCGCTACGTCGGCGTGTCGAACTTTTCGGGTTGGCACCTGATGAAATCGCTCGGCGTTGCCGACAAGCATGGCTTCCCGCGCTACGTCGCCAACCAGACCTATTACTCACTGATCGGACGCGACTACGAATGGGAGCTGATGCCGCTCGGCCTCGACCAGGGCCTCGGCGCAGTGGTCTGGTCGCCGCTCGGATGGGGACGCCTCACCGGAAAGATCCGCCGCGGCCAGCCAAAGCCTGACGTAAGCCGCTTGCCCAAGACGGCCGAGTTCGGCCCGCCCGTGCCGGACGAGCACGTCTATCGCGTCGTCGATGCGATCGACGAGGTCGCCAAGGAAACCGGCAAGAGCGTCTCGCAGATCGCGCTGAACTGGCTGCTGCAGCGTCCGACCGTCTCGACGCTGATCATCGGCGCGCGCAACGAGACGCAGCTGCGCGAAAATCTCGGCGCAGTCGGCTGGTCATTGACCCAGGACCAGATCGCAAAGCTCGATGCGGCGAGCAAGGTGACGCTGCCCTATCCTTACTGGCACCAGCGCACGGCCTTTAGTGACCGCAATCCGCCGCCGGTTTAGCGACCGGGCGCGCGGCGCAGGGCCGGCTTGAGCTGCATCAAGCCGGTCCGCGCCGACGGTGGCATCATGCGCACCCGCGAGGCAGCCCGATGCGCCGATTTGCCATGAAGGCCCTGTTCACCGCTCTCAATCTCAAGCGCGCCGAGCGGAGCGGGATCGATCGGGATCGGACCATCCTGATCGTCTCGACCGCGGTGACGGTTGGGCTCGTCGCGCTCTATGTGTTCGGGAAGTCGACCTCGCGCTGGTGAGCCCGCGAGAGCCGTCCCGACCCATGCCCGCGGTGCCGGGAGACCCGCTCCTGGCGCAGGAACCGCCCGTATCCTGCCGGGTTGCGATGCATCTCGCAATTTTCTAGTCCGGAGACGAACCACGGCTCGAATCAAGCACGCCGCCATCATGTCGCCAGCCCAAATGGAGCACGCCGACGGCCTGCCGCAGCCGCAGCGCAGCCAGGCGGTCCTGACCATTGCGCTCGGCATCATTATGGCAGTGGTCGACAGCGCCATCGCCAATGTCGCGCTGCCGACGATCGCGGCCGACCTCGACGCCAGCCCGGCGTTCTCGATCTGGATCGTCAACGGCTACCAGCTCGCGATCACGATCTCGCTGCTGCCGCTGGCTTCGCTCGGCGAGATCGTCGGCTATCGCCGCGTCTATCTGGTCGGCCTGGTGCTGTTCACGCTTGCCTCCGCATTCTGCGCGCTGGCGCATACGCTGCCGCTCCTCACGATTGCCCGCATCGTGCAGGGGTTCGGCGCGGCCGGCATTATGAGCGTCAACGCAGCGCTGGTGCGCTTCACCTACCCCCGCAGCCAGCTCGGCCGCGGCATCGGACTCAACGCTCTCGTCGTCGCCTTCTCGGCCGCGGTCGGCCCGACGCTCGCCGCCGGCATCCTGGCATTCGGCAGCTGGCCCTGGCTGTTCGCCATCAACGTCCCGCTCGGCGCGGTGACATTGGTACTGGGCCTGCGCAGCCTGCCGCACACCAGGCCTGCGAGCCATTCCTTCGACTGGCAGAGCGCGGGACTGTCCGCGATCACTTTCGGCGTCGGCATCGCGGCCGTCGATAGCGTCGGTCATGGCGAAGCGGCGATCACCTGCCTCGTGCAGTTCGCCGTAGCTCTCGTCGCCGGCGCACTGCTGATCTACCGCGAGACCCACATGGCCTCGCCGCTCTTGCCGGTCGACCTGTTGCGCATCCCGGTGTTCGCCCTGTCGATTGCGACCTCGATCGCCTCGTTCTGCGGGCAGATGCTGGCCTTCGTTGCGATCCCCTTCTACCTCCAGAGCCGCTTCGGCTATTCGGCGGTGCATATGGGTCTCTTGATCACGCCGTGGCCGATCGCGGTGGCGTTCGCAGCACCCCTCGCCGGTCGCCTGGTCGAGCATTATCCGGCCGGCCTGCTCGGCGGCATCGGGCTCACGCTGTTCGCCTGCGGCCTCGCTGCGCTCGCCTTGTTGCCGGCGGCGCCCACACCGCTCGACGTGATCTGGCGGATGGCGCTGGCTGGCGCCGGCTTCGGCCTGTTCCAGACCCCCAACAACCGCACCATGATCGCGGCCGCCCCGCGCGAGCGTGCCGGCGGTGCCAGCGGCATGCTCGGGACGGCGCGGCTGCTTGGGCAGACCACCGGCGCAGCGCTGGTCGCGCTGTTCCTCGGCCGCTATCCGATCGAGGGAACCAGGATCGCGTTGCTGACCGGCGTCGGCTTCGCGCTCTGCGGCGCGGCGCTGAGCATGTTGCGGCTGTCGCCCGCGGGCGCGCGCGGCGCCGAGCATGTTCGCGTGCAAGACGACCAGCGCCTGCGCGGCGAATAGCGCGTAACCATTTGGGAAGGCCGATTTCGGCTGCGTCCGCCGCGCCTCACATCTTCACCATCTCGGTGCGATATTTCGGCAGCAGTGCTGCGATCAGCTTACCCTTCTCAGCCATTTCTTCCGGGGTCGGCTTCGGCGGTGGCGATGTGCGGCTTTCGACGGGAAAGCCAACCGCCAGGAAGAATTCGTCCTGTCCCGCTGGCGTGCACATGCAGAGCATACGGGCTGTCTTGCTGGAAACGTTCTTGAACGCGTGCGGCGCGTTGGCCGGAACGTTGACGGTCGCCCCCGCACTTACGGTATGGGACTTACCGCGAAAGGTGAATTCAAGTTCGCCTTCGAGCAGCGTGAACATTTCCTCGAAGTCGTGGCGGTGCGGCGGGGGCCCGCCGCCGGCGGGCACCAGCATGTCGACCAGGCAATAGCGTCCTGCGGTCTGCGCGCCCGACACCAGGACCGTGTAGGTGCCGCCGGCCACAGAGATATGCGGCACGTCAGCGCCGTCGGGATCGGCGACCGTCAGGGCGCGGCCGGGATCGTCGGCGGGGATCGAGGAAGCTGACGACGAGTCTGCAGAAGGCGTGTTGGTCATACCGGATCTTCTTGCTTATATTTGACTGCCCATAAGAAAGGCCGGCTTCTCAGCCGGCCTTCTCAATTCTTCGCGTGCAGATCAAACCTTGACCAGCGGGCTCTTGGTCGGCCCCTTCGAGCCGCCGGGGCCACCGGGCTTAGACTTGCCCGGCGGGCGCTTGCGGGCACCCGGGAGCTTCTCCTGCTTCGGCGTGACCGGACCCTCGACGAACTCGAAGCCGATCTTGTCCTTGGTCTCGTCGGCCTCGTCCTTGACCAGAACGACGCGGACATGGCCGCCACCCTTGAGCTTGCCGAACAGCACCTCGTCGGCCAGCGGCTTCTTGATGTGCTCCTGGATCACACGAGCCATGGGACGTGCGCCCATCTGCTCGTCGTAACCATGCTTCACCAGCCAGGTCTTGGCGGGTTCCGACAGCTCGATAGTGACGTCGCGATCGCCGAGTTGCGCTTCGAGCTGAAGCACGAACTTCTCGACCACCGTACCGATCACCTCGACGCTGAGATGGCCGAACGACACGACGGCATCGAGACGGTTGCGGAATTCCGGCGCGAACTGCCGGTTGATCGCCTCGTGGTCGTCGCCTTCCCGCTTCGAACGCGTGAAGCCGAACGCCTGCTTGGCGAGATCGGACGCGCCCGCATTCGTGGTCATGATCAGGATCACGTTGCGGAAGTTGACCTGCTTGCCGTTGTGGTCGGTGAGCCGGCCGTGATCCATGATCTGGAGCAGAACGTTGTAGAGATCGGGATGCGCCTTCTCGATCTCGTCGAGCAGCACCACGCAATGCGGATGCTGATCGACGCCGTCAGTGAGCAGGCCGCCCTGATCGAAGCCGACATAGCCGGGAGGCGCGCCGATCAGACGCGACACGGTGTGCCGCTCCATGTATTCGGACATGTCGAAGCGCAACAGCTCGACGCCGAGCGACGCCGCAAGCTGCTTTGCGACCTCGGTCTTGCCAACGCCGGTCGGACCCGAGAACAGATAGCAGCCGATCGGCTTCTCCGGCTCGCGCAGGCCGGCTCGCGCCAGCTTGATCGAAGCGGCGAGCGACTCGATCGCCTTGTCCTGACCGAACACGGTACGCTTCAGGGTCTGCTCGAGATGCTTGAGCACCTCGGCATCGTCCTTCGACACGCTCTTCGGCGGGATCCGCGCCATCGAGGCGATCGTGGTCTCGATCTCCTTGATGCCGATGGTCTTCTTGCGCTTGTTCTCGGCGACCAGCATCTGCGCTGCGCCGGATTCGTCGATCACGTCGATCGCCTTATCCGGCAGCTTGCGGTCGTGGATGTAGCGCGAAGAGAGCTGCACCGCAGCCTCGATCGCCTCATTGGTGTATTTCAGCCGGTGGTAGTCTTCGAAATACGGCTTGAGGCCCTTGAGGATTGCGATCGCATCCTCGACAGTCGGCTCGTTGACGTCGATCTTCTGGAAGCGCCGCACCAGCGCGCGGTCCTTCTCGAAGTGCTGGCGGTATTCCTTGTAGGTGGTCGAGCCCATGCAGCGGATGGTGCCGGAAGCGAGCGCGGGCTTGAGCAGGTTCGAGGCATCCATCGCCCCGCCCGACGTCGCGCCCGCACCGATCACGGTGTGGATCTCATCGATGAACAGGATGGCGTTGGGATGCGCCTCGAGCTCCTTCAGCACCTGCTTCAAACGTTCCTCGAAGTCGCCGCGATAGCGCGTGCCGGCGAGCAGCGTGCCCATGTCGAGCGAGAACACGGTCGCAGCCGCCAGAACCTCCGGCACCTCGCTGTCGACGATGCGCTTGGCCAGGCCCTCCGCAATCGCGGTCTTGCCGACCCCGGCTTCGCCCACGAACAGCGGATTGTTCTTCTGCCGGCGGCACAGCACCTGGATCGCACGGTTGATCTCGGAATTGCGTCCGATCACCGGATCGATCTTGCCGTCGCGCGCCTTCTTGTTGAGGTTGACGCAATAGGTCTCGAGCGCCTCGCCCTTCTTCTTGGCGTCCTCGCTGCCCTTGGTCTCGGTCTCCTCGTCGACACCGCGCACCGGCCGCGCCTCGGAGACACCCGGCCGCTTGGCGATACCGTGGCTGATATAGTTGACGGCGTCGTAGCGCGTCATGTCCTGCTCCTGCAGGAAATACGCGGCATGGCTCTCGCGCTCGGCAAAGATCGCGATCAGCACGTTGGCGCCGGTCACCTCTTCGCGACCGGACGACTGCACGTGGATCACCGCGCGCTGGATCACGCGCTGGAAACCTGCGGTCGGCTTGGCGTCGTCGGCGCCGTCCGTCACCAGGTTCTCGAATTCGGTCTCAAGATAATTGACGAGGCTCGTACGGAGCTTGTCGAGGTCGACGCTACAGGCGCGCATGACGGCGGCTGCATCGGAGTCGTCGATCAGGGAGAGCAAAAGATGCTCGAGCGTCGCGTATTGGTGATGACGCTCGTTTGCGATCGCCAGTGCACGATGCAGGGATTGTTCAAGGCTTTGGGAAAAAGTCGGCATTCGCGTCCTCTATGGCCCCCACCATCATGATCGTCATCGCCCGGTCAGGCAACAACAACCTTTGTCACATATAGTTATACAAGATCGCGGCGAAAGACCGGTTCCGCGACTCAGGCGGCTGCACAGCTGCGGTACTTTTCGATGCAAAACCCGTTCCGATTGGGGCACGATCCGCACCGGTCCGAAATTCCGTAGTTTTGCCGTCTGCAACGAACATCACGCGCAGACATCACGCGGCAATCACTGCGACATGTCCAAGCACCGGCTTCAAACGTGCCGTAACGTGTGGTGTTTTACTTCTTTTCCATCACGCATTGCAGGGGATGCTGGTGCTTGCGAGCGAAATCCATCACCTGCGTCACCTTGGTCTCGGCGATCTCGTAGGTGAACACGCCGCACTCCCCGATCCCGTGATGATGAACGTGCAGCATGATCTTGGTTGCGGCCTCGGCGTCCTTCTGGAAGAATTTCTCCAGCACATGAACGACGAATTCCATCGGCGTGTAATCGTCGTTCAGGATCAGCACACGGTACAGGTTCGGCCGCTTGGTCTTCGGCTTGACCTTGGTGATGACGGACGTGTTTGGCGCAGAGGGACCGCCGGAACGGTTCTCGTCGTTGCTCATCAGGGGAGCGTGGGCGGCGGCGGCCGCGGACAGGTCTGGTCTGGAAGACAGTTGCGGCATGGCTCAGGCGTTCAAATTCCCCACGGAAGCGTATGGCGGTTCGCCGCGCAGCCCCGGCCTTCGGAGTTCGCACAGGCGCACCGCCTTGTTGGATCGCCGCTTCCAACCGGTCCGGTCCAAGCCAGATCGGCTTCACCGAATATGGGCCTGACCCCGGCTCGCCGCAAGCGTGCGACAGCTCGGCCGAGGCGGCCATGGCGGTCCCGATTCCCGGGTCGGGCGATCCTCGCCAAGGTTAGTCAATCCGGACTGATTTGACAAAACCTTCCGCCCCGCCCGTTTAGAAGATGTTGACCAGGAACCCGGCCGGTCACGCGGCTGCGGCGGTTTCGAGCGGGATATCTCCGGTTTTCTACGGACCAATTGACCCTCAATGGCGTGACGCGAAAAGGGGCAAAGGCACAGATTTCCGGGGATCGTCACGCCTCGCAGATCGACGCGCGGCAGAAGAAGCTGTGCGATAACGCCAAGGCGGCGAACATCACGATCCATACGGTGCAGGTGAACACCGGCAGCGACCCGACCTCCAGCGTGCTGCAATATTGCGCGAACGGCACCGACAAGTTCTATCGAGTGACGAAGGCAGATCAGACGTCTCGGTGTTCAAGGACATCGGCACGTCCCCGTCGAAGCTGCGCGCGGCGCGCTGAGACCACACCCCGCGATAAACAAAAAAGCCCGGCTGCTTCAGCCGGGCCTTTGATTCCAGGACGTCGAGGAAACGTTAGTTCGTCGCCGGAGTGAACTTCGACACGATGGTCTCGACCGGCTTGAACGCCTGCTTGGCGAGGTCGCTGTAGAGGCCGGCGATCTTCTGCGATTCCGCGACGAAGGTCTCGTAGGCGGAACGGGCGAAATCGGTCTGCGCTTCCATCGCCTTGTCCAGCGACTTCACGCCGGAAAGCTTCTCGACAAAGGACTTGGTGTCTTCGAACGACTTCTTGGTGTAGTCGCCGTAGGCGCTGGCGATCGCCTGAAGGCCGTGCTGCATCGAGGTCGCGGAGGCGACGTACTGCTCGAAGTGCTCTTTCCCGTAGCCTTGAAAGTCTTCAACCTTGAACATTCGGAATCCTTTTCCCTAGCTCTCGTCGGGAAGCCCCGGCTCCCTGACTCTGCTCACAATTAGTGCAACGCACAAAAAAGTCAAGAATTTTGTGCGTCGCACAAATAACATACAAAATTCGCCACGATTACCGGGGTTTCCCGCAATGGTTCCTTAAGCTTTTGGAAACCGCGGCGCCCTACCTTGATTCCCTGGACGTGTTCAACTTCCACAAGCGGCCAAAAGCCGTTGGAGAACATCACCTTAGCCAGAACAGCGGCTCAGGCCCAACGTCCCCCGCGGCGAACATCTGCGGAGGGCCAGCCTGAGCAGGTAATGATCCCGGGTCCATTGGGCACAATTTCGCCTCACGAGCCGGTGATCAAGTCAGAAACGGGGACGGGGTTTCATGCTTCGTAAAAACTTGTCTTCCTCGCGCTTGGCGCGGGTTGGCGTTTTTGGGCTTCTTGCGGTCACCACTGCAGTCATCTTCACCACAGATGCTGCCGAGGCGCGGCGCCACCGGCGTCACACTGCGCACCACCGCGTGCAGCGCGATGTGTCCGAGAGTTCCAGCCCGAAATTCGCGTCGATCATCGTCGACGGCAATTCCGGCTCCGTGCTTCAGGCCACGAGTCCCGACGGGATCCGCCATCCGGCCTCGCTGACCAAGATCATGACGCTCTATCTGCTGTTCGAGCGCCTCGAGTCAGGGAAGATGAAGCTCGATACCGAGATGCCGGTGTCGCAGCACGCCGCCGATCAGGATCCGACCAAGCTGAACCTGCGTGCCGGCCAGACCATTCGCGTCGAGGACGCGATCAAGGGTCTCGTCACTCGCTCCGCCAACGACGCAGCCGTTGTGATCGCGGAAGCGATTGGCGGCGACGAGGACGACTTCGCCCAGATGATGACGCGCAAGGCGCGTTCGCTCGGCATGTCCAGGACGGTTTACCGCAACGCCAACGGCCTTCCCAACGACGAGCAGGTCACGACCGCCCGCGACCAGGCCACGCTCGGCCGCGCCATCCAGGAGCGCTTCCCGCGCTACTATCGTTATTTTGCGACCTCGACGTTCAACTGGCGCGGACAGTCGATCCGGAACCACAATCATCTGCTCGGTAATGTCGAGGGCGTGGACGGCATCAAGACCGGCTACACCCGTGCCTCCGGCTTCAATCTCGTGACCTCGATGCGCCGCGGCAATCGCCACCTGATCGGCGTGGTGCTGGGCGGCCGCAGCGGCGGCTCGCGGGACGCCATCATGCGTAACCTGCTCGCGGAGAACCTCGATAAGGCCGCGACCACCCACACCGTCGCGGCGGTCACCGAGCGCAACGGCTCCGACGCCGCTGCCGAGGTTGCCGATGCGTCGGACACCCCGGCCCGCTCCGCTCCGCAGGTCCAGGCTGCCCCTGCTCCCGAAGCAGCCCCGTCGCGTCTCGCCGCGCGCCTGGCGACGCTTGCGGCTGCGACCGCCGCGGTGCCGCCGGCTCAGCCCAGATCTGAAGCCAACAAGCCTGAAGTTCGGCCGACTGAATCCAAGATCGAGCCTGCGCCGCTCACCAATGGCGTGATCTCGAGCCAGCCGCTCTCGATCATCCCCGGCTCGTCCGAGCCGATGAAGCCGGTCCGGGTCAAGACCGTCCAGGTCAAGGCCGGCGCCGTGAAGGTCGCCTCGGCCGCCCCGGCTCAGATCGCACCGCAGGTCACGAGCACGATTGCGGCTCGCTCCGACATCGCCGAAACCTCCGGCGCCGTCGTCGCCCGGGCAGACCTCATCAACAAGCACGAGATCGTCAGCCAACCGGAAGCGCCGAAGGCCGAGATTGCCCGTGCCGAGCTGCCGCGGCAGCCGGCGGGCTTCGGCACTGGCAACGGCATCCTCGGCGTATTGCCGGCCGCAACCGCCGCTGCGCCCGCCCCGGCTGCTCCGAAGCTCGCGTCAGCCGACCCGGCGCTGCAGCCGATCCAGATGAGCGCCACCACGAAGCCGGTCGTCACCCACAGCGGCTGGATCGTCCAGGTCGGCGCGCTCGAGAGCGAGAACGAAGCCCAGCAGCGCATCGACGCCGCACGCAGCTCGGCCCGCGGCCTGCTCAGCAAGGCCGACCCGTTCACCGAGCCGGTCGTCGCGAAAGACAATCGCAAGCTCTACCGCGCCCGCTTCGCCGGGCTCGACCGAGACCAGGCCGAAGCCGTCTGCCGCACCCTGAAGCGCGCCGATATCTCCTGCATGACCGTCCGCAACTGATCTTTCGCACCGCTCCAATGAAAATGCCCGCGCCTCGCGCGGGCATTTTCATTTTTGGGATGCGGTGACCGACGAGGCTGTTCCACGACAACCTCTCGTCAAGGATTTACGGTTAAAACTTTACGCAAGGGATCGACCACGCCGACAACGGCGGGCATCGGGCGACGGCAAACAGAGCAAACGGAGCTCACACGGGACGAGCGTTTGTAGCGTGGTGCCGGAGTTAGCCGTTATGCGTGCGAAGCAGAGTATCCTTGGCCTCGTTTACACGGGCAGCGAGATACGTCGAGCCCCCCTGGTCGGGATGCAGTTTCTTCATCAGGGACTTGTGAGCCCGGCTGATGTCGTCACGCCCCGCCCCCGGCTGCAGGCCAAGGATCTGATAGGCCTCCTCCGTCGTCATTTTGCCGGTCGCCACCGTGCGGCGCTGCCCCCCTGCCGCGTCGCCCTGCGCGTTCTGACGCCAAGCGGGAAACCGGCGGTCCAGATAGCTTTCAAGTAGGGCCACGCTCTCGGCGTCGAACGCCGGGACCATTGCCAGCAGGGCCGCGAGATCGAACTCATCGAGATCGCGCCCGGCGTGAGGCCCGGCGACGATCCGGCCTCCGAGCTGGCCGGAATCGTGATCGAGCCGCATATCGAGGAATTGCGAGCGCACGCGCGAGGCCTGACCGGCCGGGCGCGTCGCGCCCCCGCCGAACAGCCCGCCGATATTGCCGAAACCGGCGTTTGCCATCGGTGTCCAGCCCAGGAGGCCGGCACCGAATATCCCGAGCGGGATCGCCACCACCAGTTCGCCCTTCAAGCCCGTGAACGCTGCGACAGCCAGCGCGACCACGCCGCCGCCGAACCTGATCGCGCGTGCCAGCACGGCCGGATTGGCGGAACGGAACATCTGGAGCAGCAGATAAAGGGTGATAACAGCGATAGCGCCGGCGATCAGGGTCATGGCCGGAATATAGTCGGCCTACCGCCAAAAAGCATCGTGTCCTTGTGCCACCGCCGGCCGCGCGCCAGCGCTACTTCATCTGGCCGATCAGCCTGGCCGCGCCACTGGCGGTCTTCGCCAATTGCAACAGCGCCTCGCGTCCGCCGGCCGCGTAGGCGGCGGCTGCGCGCAACAGCTCGCGCAACTGCGCCGCCGCGCCCGGATCAAACCGGCACCAGGCGCCGCCGGTCAGGCGCGCGATCTCGCGAAAGGTCTGCTCGGCCACCGCGTCATGGCCTTCCTGAAATACGAACACAGGCACTTTGAGCATGCCTAGCTCGCCGGCCTTGGCGCAGAGCTCGTCGACGTTCTCCTCCATGGCGTCGCCGACGAAGACAACGGCGCGCACGCCGGATGCGACCGCCTCGCGCCGCGCCTCGCTCAGCACCTTGCCGATCTGGGTGTCGCCGCCACGGCAATCGATCTTGCTCATCAGCGCCGCAAGCCTGGCGCTGTCGGAGATCCATCCCGTGGCGCGGCACTCGTTGAAGCCGCGATAGTAGACGAGCCGGATGTCGAGACTGCCGAGTGCGGCGGTCTCACGGAACATGTCGGCCTGAAGCGCACAGGCCATGTCCCAGGTCGGCTGCCGGCTCATCGTCGCATCCAGCGCGAAGATCAGCCGTCCTTTCGCACCGGGCGCATGCGGTGACAGCGCGCGCGCGTTGGCGACGAAGGCGGCAATGTCCTCCGAGGTCGAGGTCCCCGCCTGCGGCACAGCGCCGCCTGGTTGCGCCGAGATGGCATCGCGGCCGCGCGGTTTGATGGGTTCGCCCGACATTCCTTGACCCTTGCGTGAGCGACTAATGTGGTCAGCGGATCAAGCCCGGTCAATGTACAAAGCCCCCGCAGGCGGTAGCCGGCGGAGGCTTTGAAATCGGTACCGACGACGAGGAAGGGGTCAGCTCTTGGCAGGCGCCATCAACGCGACCGGCCCGGGCTCGAGAATCTTGGGCGGGGACGATTGCGTGTCGACCGGCGCCACTTCGCTGTCGGTCGCGCTCAGGAACTTGTCGAGCATGCCCTGGATCGAGTTCTTGGCAGCGTCGGGACCGGTGTCACGCATGTCGTTGTGCTGGAATTCGGTCTTCACGACCTGGATGCCGGCCTTCTCGCATTCCTCGTCGGTCGGGATCACGCCCGCATCGGCCTTGAACTGCGGATCGGTGGAGCGGAACGACAGGATCTTGAACTTGCCGGCGGTGACGAAGGGCACGCGAAGATTGTCGAGCGTGACGACCTTCTTGACCTCATCCGGATACTGCTTTGCGAAATACATCGTGATGTCGCCGCCCATGGAGTGGCCGACCATGGTCACCTTGTCGTAGTCGGCGTTGGGCTGGACCTTCTTCATCTCCTGCATGGCGAGATGGATGTTGGCGACGCCGCGCAGGATCTGCGGCAGCCGGCCGACATAGATCTCGCCGGGCTTGGTCACCATCGGAGGATCGGTCGGCAAATCATGCTGCGGGCTGACGACGAGGTAGCCGCGCGCCGCGAAAATGTTGGCGAGGAAGCCGTACTCGGTGTTCTTGACGGTGTTGCCGTGGTTGATCACGGCGACCGGCATCGTGATCATGCCGGCATTGGCCTGCATTTCCTTGTCACGACGGATCGCGATATCGACGGGCACCGCACGGTTGTCGCGCGAGGCATCGTAGAAGGTGATGGTCTCGTGCCTGATTGCCCACTTGCTCGCCGTGAAATAGGCGACGCCACAGAGGGCACTGACCGAAACCAGAACGGCAATTCCACGCTTCATTTTCGTCCTCAGCCTCAGGCTCTTGCGGCCTGAATCCCTGTTGAAAATCGTGTTCTTCCGGAGCTCTTCGGCCCCTGGTCGCCTATTCCCTAATATATGTCACAGGCGCGTGACAGGAAGGCTAAATATTGTGAACCATCAGCCCTTTCATTGTGCGGCGCACACGTTTCTTGGGCACCTCGCTCTCACGCGGCTACGCCAGGTGCACCTCACCTTCCGACGCAACCTGTCTCGATCGGGTTCAATTTTGCAGTAAACGCTGGGTGAAAACGGCTGAGCGCGGGCTCGGTTCCCGCGGGAGACCGTCCGCTTTGATCGTCCGGAAGTAGCGATATACCGCCACCTCAGGCGCCGAGGATGTCGTGAACCTCGAGCGGCTTGTCGACCTGATTGAACCACTCGGCGCGGTTGGCCGCGCGGCGGCGTCCGCGCTCGTCGAGCGGAAGCTTGAGCTGGCGGAGCAGGCTCGTCACCTCCTCCCGCGCGGTGAGATGGCCGAGATTGGGCCGCATGCCGAGGGTGGCCTCGTCGATCTCGTCCAGCGCGGTCAGGCCGCGCGGGAAGAACTCGCGATAGACGACGCGTTCGGCGAAGCCGTCGACGTAGCGGAAGCCGAGCCGCAGCGACAAATCCTTCAACCCGTCGGCAACGAGCTGCTTGTTGCGGGAGCCGAGCATCGAGAGGCGGTTGCGCACCACGATCCAGTCGGTGGTCGCGCCGTCGAGCTGGCGGCGCTTGCGCCTGACATCCCGCACCATCTCGGCGTAGTGGCTCTCGCCCGTCACCGCGTAATTGGCGGGATCGACGGTGCCGAGCACATCGAAATCGAGGAAGCTGTCGTTGATCGGGGTCACCAGCGTGTCGGCCATCGAGTGCGCAAGCCGCATCAGGTAGCTGTCGGTGCCGGGCGTATCGATGACGATGAAGTCGAAGCTGCTCTCGACCGCCGAGACCGCCTCCATGAACTGAAGGAACTCCGAATTCTCGTTCTCGGCGACCTGCATGGTCTCGCCGAGCTTGATGCAGCGATGCAGCGGCAGTTCGAGGTCGAGCTTGGTGCGGCGCGCCCAGGCGGATCGGTTGTTGATGTAGTGAGTAAAGCTCTGCTGACGGCAGTCGAGGTCGATGGTGGCGACGCGCTGGCCGGCTTTCAGAAGCGCGACTGCAATGTGCAAGGCGGTGGTCGACTTGCCGGAGCCGCCCTTCTCGTTGCCGAGCACGACAACATGCGCCGAGCCGGACTGGCCTTGGCTAGCTTGCACAAGCATCGCGATCCTCAACACCCCTAACTAATATCTTCAAGTTGGCCGCGTCTGCGGTCAAGTGAAATGCGGGACAGGCAATACAATTCGCGGCGCACCGTCCTTCATCATGAATCGTCGCGCCGCTTCGCGTCTGTGATCCAGCCCACAATGTCGCGACCTCTTGCGCGCGGGATGCTGTGCCGCATCCGGATGCGTGGCGTCCATGGTCGCCGCTTGTTAAGGTTAGCCTGCCGGGCGCCGGGACGCGCCCGTCGATTCCCAACCGCGTCGAGTTCTGATGTCACGCAGCCCCTTGATCGCCCGCACGGTCCCCAACTTGCGACGCGCCGTCGACAATCTTCGCAAGCGAAAGGCCACGATCGCGCTGGTCCCGACCATGGGAGCGCTCCATGACGGCCATGTGTCGCTGGTGCGCCTGGCCCGACGGCGCGCGAGCCGCGTCGTGGTGTCGATCTTCGTCAATCCGACCCAGTTCGCTCCGACCGAGGATTTTGGCGCCTATCCGCGAACCTGGAAGGCCGATCTCGCCAGGCTCGCCGCCGAGGACGTCGATATCGTCTGGCATCCCGGCGCCGAGGCCATGTATCCGGAGGGCTTTGCGACCCGCATCGTGCCGGAGGGACCGGCGCTGGCCGGCCTTGAGGACCGCTTCCGCCCGCATTTCTTCGGCGGCGTCGCCACCGTCGTCGGCAAGCTGTTCACGCAGTGCCGGCCGGATGTCGCGATCTTCGGCGAGAAGGATTTTCAGCAGTTGCGAGTGGTGGCGCAGATGGCCCGCGACCTCGACCTCGGCGTCAAGGTGATCGGTTCCCGCACCGTGCGCGAGCGCGACGGGCTCGCGATGTCCTCGCGCAACGTCTATTTGTCGCCACAGGAGCGGCAGACCGCAACCACACTGTACCGCGCCATGAAGGAGAGCGCCGGGCGCATCCGCGCTGGCGAGGCGGTCGCGGCCGCAATGGCGCGCGCAGCCGCGATGATCATGGCGGCCGGCTTTGAGCTCGACTATTTCGAGGTCCGCCATGCAGCGACCTTGGCGCCTGTCACCTCGCGCAAGGACGGCCCCTTGCGCATCCTAGTCGCGGCCAAGCTCGGCACGACCCGGCTGATCGACAATATCGCGGTTTAGAGCAGCCCGAGATCGCGCAGCTCGCGCCGCATCGGCTCCGGCATCGCCGCGATCGAGCCGGCGGCGGACTTGCCGAGATCGGGCGGCACCGAATCGTCGGCAAGGTAGCGCCAGCCCTGGAACGGGCGCATCGGCCGCGGCGACACGGGGATCACCTTCGGCTGCATCACGATCCGGCAGCGCCCGATGCCGTCCTTGTCGCGGAACGGCTCGATGCCGATGATCTTTTCGCGCGCGGCGACCTCGCCCTTGATCACCCAATAGAGCGACCCGCCCGACAGGATCTCGGCGTCGCGCTTGGGCATCATGCGGGTGATGTGGATGTGATGTTGCGGCAGACCCTTCTTCTTGGCGGTCTGCATCCGTTCGGCGGTCCACTCCTTCAATTCCTTGACGGATTCGCAGCCGACGGCGAGCTTGATCAGATGTAGTGGCATGCCCCAGCATTAGCCGGGCAGCCACCCATTTGGAATGCCGATCTACTCGTTATCCGCAGCCGGAGGAGCGGCGGGCGGCGGCGTGAGCGGAACCGGTGCTGCCGCCGGCGCCCGCGCAGCCTTCGGCGCTGGCGGCCTCTTCGCGGCTGGAGCTGCGGCCTGTGCCGAAGCGGCTGCCGGGGCGCGCGGAGCCGGCGCGGCCGCTGCGTTCGCGGCGGGCGCCGTGTGGCGCGTCGGCTCCGGATTCATGATGCTGACCGGCGGCGTCGACGAGGCGCTCGGGAATTCCGCATTGGTCGGCTTGCCCGTCGGCATCGACGGCGGCAGTCCGGCGAGCGCGGCCGTGGCCGGCAACGATTGCGCCGCTGCAGGCGCATTCCAGGTCGGGGCGTAGCGCGCGACCAGCGTGTCGTAGAGATGGGAATCCATGTTGGCGGCGACCTGCTGCTGATCGGTCAGCGAGCGGAAGGCCGCGCAGTCGAACTGCGTGCAGCCGTCGCGCACGACCAGCACCTGCGCGACCAGGCCGTAGCGATCACGCTCCAGCGACTTGCGCAGCACCTTGATGTCGGGCGTCAGGCTGTTCTCGGCGGTCGCGGCATCGCCGAGAGCCGTCAGCCGGTCGATCCTGGCCGCGGTGGTGGAGACAGCCGCCGCCGCCGCGTCAGGCGCGCCGAACAGCGCCTTCTCGCAGCCAATGGCCACGGCATCGCCAGCGAGTTCGTCAAGGCAGGACAGCGCCGGCAGGCTCGCGATCATCGCGGCCTGTGCGCGCGCCTCGGTCGGCGTGGTCTGCCCCGGTCCATCGACGCGCACGACGGCAGCCAGCGCGATGGCAATGGCGAACAGCGTAATGACGCTCAGCGCACCGTTGGCGACCGACCTCTCGGCGCGCAGCAGCGTGACCAGGAGGATCAGTCCGAAGAAGCCGGCAGCCGCCAACATCATCCACATTGGAAGGGCCGGCGAGCGCCAGATTTGGTCGAGCGACGAGGCCCATGCCCAGTTCATGCGCGACGTCCCCTCACGCGAGCAGAGAGCGAATGGTCAAAGCGAGCACCGAGAGTCGGCAACTGCCCCCGGCCCACCTTTTGAAGGTGAAGCGGGCCTTTTGACGGCGGCAGAATACAATTCCCCGAGGACGCGCCAATGCGCGGATAGCGTCGGCCTTCAGGACAGCGCGAGCTGGCTTTCCTTGGCGACGCGTTCGAAGGCTTCGGTCGAGCTCTTGATCCGGTACTGACAGTCGTCACCATCGGTCGGCAGGAGGCGGATGACCTCATACGAGCCGCTGGCAGCGGGGCGTGCGACATTGCTCGCGGTGAACAATACGCGCGCGCCAATAGGGAATTTGTGCTTCAACACCCTCTCCATCACTCAAACAACGCCTGCCACGCCCATGGTCCCACTGCGTCGGCCGGCCGGAAACCCGGCCGCTGTATAGCATGCAGCGGGCGTTTTTGGCCAGCAGTATGCAACATTGCAAACGTGCGAATTTTGCAGTTATTTCAGCGTGATGCCGCCAGCCGATGATACCGCTGGAACCGGTCCTTCAGGCGGTATGAAGCCAACGGCCGTCGGGGCTGGCGTGATCCACCGCCTTGCGCGGTTCCTGGGCCAGAATCTGGCCCAGCCGGTCAAGCAATGGGTCGACATTGTCGCTGCGGAACTGGTCGGCCGAGCAAGCCCAGGATTCCCGTGAGGTCCCTCTCCTTGCCGACCACTCGGGCGATCGAGCGAGGCCCGATCGCAACCACGGATTACACGTTCTCGAACTTTTCGATGACCAGCGTTTCGGCGAGCCCGTCCCGAGTCCATTCCTGGAACGCCGGCAGCGCCAGCATCGTGTCCATGTAGGCCTTGATCTCCGGCGTGACCTCGATTGCGTAGGTGCGGAAGCGGTGCACCACCGGGGCATACATCGCATCGGCCGCGCCGAAGCGCCCGAACAGGAACGGTCCATCGGCGCCATACCGGGTCCGGCACTCGCGCCAGATCTCCTGCACGCGCGCGATGTTGGCCTCGGCGTCCGCCGACAGCGTCACGGCGCCTACCGGGCGGTGCAGGTTCATGCCGCATTCGTTGCGAAGGGCCATGAAGCCGGAATGCATCTCGGCGCACACCGAACGGGCATGGGCGCGGGCGGCGGCGTCGTCCGGCCACAGCTTCACTTCCGGGTAGCGCTCGGCGATGTATTCGATGATGCTGAGCGAATCCCACACCGTGATGTCGCCATCGACCAGCACCGGCACCTTGCCCGCGCGGCTGAACGAGATGATCTGCTCCTTGTCCGCGGGATTGTCGGTGTAGAGCGGGATGAGGGTCTCCACGAACGGGATATCGTTGGCGCGGAGCGCGAGCCAGGGCCGCATCGACCATGACGAGTAATTCTTGTTGCCGATTGCGAGTTTCAGCGCAGCCATGTCATCCATCCTTCCCGATACGCCTTGAAGCGAGCCGCTTTTAACGTCATCGCCTGCCGCCAATCAATCGTTGCTGCACCTCGCCATGCGTGGCAAGCGTTGCGATCCTCGCCAGGAGACAGACATGAGCAGGCATTGGGTCGACATCACCGCCGTCGGCTTCTTCATCATCGAATGGCTGGTCTACGCGCTGACGCTGGAGCATTCGGCCTATGGCCGCGACAGCCTGTCGGCGCGCATGAACCGCTACCGCGAGGTGTGGGTGCGCCGGCTGCTCGACCGCGACGCGCGCATGGTCGACATGCAGATCATGGCCTCGCTGCAGAACGGCACCGCCTTCTTCGCCTCCACCAGCCTGATCGCGCTCGGCGGCGCGCTGGCGCTGCTGCACGCGACCAACGATGCGATCACGATCTTGAGCAAGCTGCCGGTCGATCTCAGTACCTCGCCGGCCATGTGGGAGCTGAAATGCGTCGGCCTCGTCCTGATCTGCGTCTATGCCTTCTTCAAATTCGCCTGGTCGTACCGCCTGTTCAACTATGTCGCGATCCTGTTCGGCGGCATGCCGGCGGCTTCGCAGCGTGACACGCCGGAGGCCGAAGCTCATGTGATCCGCACCTCGCGCCTGTTCGAATCCGCCGGCCGCCATTTCAACCGCGGCCAGCGTGCCTTCTTCTTCGCACTCGGCTATCTCGGCTGGTTCGTCAGCCCCTGGGTATTGTTCGTGACCACGGCAGCCGTGGTAATCGTGACCTGGCGACGGCAATTCGCCTCGAGCGCGTGGGAGGCCATGGCGCCGGAGGTGGTGGATGGCGAGGAGATGCGGAAGCGCGGTCGTTGACGCGCTCGTGTCCCGGACGCGCTGCAGCGCTCTTGCGCTGCGTCCGGGGCACGAGAGCGGGAGTGTGGCGGACAAGTCGCTGCGCTCGCATTGACGCAGTATGAGGCGGCAGCGCCACTTTTCCAGCTCGCATTTTGAATTGCAGATATAGCTTCGCACTCTCGCGGCGCATTTCGCCCGTATCTTTGCCTGGTCACTTCACCCTCTTATCCAAGAGGGCACAGGGAAGCCTGCGATCAAAGTCCTAAGCCGGCGGTCTCGGCCTGCTATGTGTAGCGATTGCCGCACGGGAAGTCCGTAAAGCCGCTTTGATCTATCTCAATTCTCTGACAGGAGCGGGCATCAGTTTGAGAGAGTCGCGTCCATCGCTTCGCCGCGCCGGCCGGGCGGTTGGGCGCTTCCAGGGAGCTCGATATGATCAAGTCGCTCGGAATTGCCACGTTCGCCTTCTTCTTCGCAGTATCGGCTCAGGCGATGACACCTGCCCCGATTGCACAGCCCGAAAGCCTGATTACGGAAGTCGCTGCTGCCTGCGGCGTCGGCAGGACACGTATCAACGGCGTGTGCGTGGCACGGACGACCGTCCGGCATACCCGTCGGGCGGTTCGCAGATGTGTGAGAGGGACGACGTGCTGATTGGTTGTCCTCAAGGACAATACGCAAATTGGTGCGTCGCGATTAGAATTCTAGAGTACCGACCCCAACGGTACATCGACGCCCCCACCGGCCTCAGTCTTTCCAGACTGAGGCCGTCTTGCGCCTGAAAGGTTGGACGGACCGGTCACCTTGTGGGATTTATCGACGCGGGAACAACTCCAACTGCAACGCTGATGCCGGCACGCCAACAATCAGTCTTCGAGAGCCGGTCATCGTCAACTGACGAAGCCGACGCTGCAGGTGAATAGCGCAAACACAAAAAGCAAATGTTTACGCAATTTACCACTCGACCATCAACGCGATGGTCTTCATTTTCTCGTCTGATAATTGCCTTCGCTTGGTTTGGTCGGATGCTCGGAATCGTCCTGTCGTAGTGGAGGTGGCGGCATGTCCGAAATGGTGGAAGTGCTCGCCGGAACGAGTTTATTTCTACTCGCCTTCTCGCTGCTGATATTCGACATCCCCCGCTACACCTTATCGCTGGTGTCTCTTGCTCTGTTCAGCTCGAAGCGGCGAAGCGCCAGCGCGACGGTTTGCCAGGCGACAGTAAGCGTGATTATCCCGACATTCAACGGCGGCTCCGGGCTTGGTCCTTCGATCAGCTCGCTGCGCCGGCAAACCCTGCGACCTGTCGAAATCATCGTCGTCGACGACGGCTCCACCGACGAAACACGCGCGGTAGCGGAGCGGGCGAGAGCGCAGGGCCTGGTTGACATGGTCATCTGCCATGGGACCCGCTGCGGCCGCAGCGCTGCCATCAACGCTGCAGCACGGTTCGCCCGCGGCGCTCTGCTTTTGACCGTGGATGCCGACACTGTCTTCGAACCGAACGCGGTTGAGCGCCTCGCTGCTGCGTTCGGCGATCCGCTCGTCGCCGGCGCAAGTTGCAGCATCGCGGTCAGCAACGAGCGCGACTCGATATGGACAGGACTTCAAAGCGTCGAATACCTGATGTCGATCACCGCGGGGCGGTCGATCCTCGACGTGGTGGATGCGATCGCGTGTCTGTCCGGCGCCTGTTCCATGTATCGCCGGGATATTTTCGCGCAGCAGGGCGGGCTCGACGTCGGCCCGGGAGAGGATATGGAGTACACCTTGCGGCTCCGCAGGCTCGGCTATGTCATTCGCTTCGTGTCGGACGCCTGGGCGGAAACAGCCGGCCCCGCAAGCGGCATAAGTCTGTTGCGCCAGCGGGCGCGCTGGGATCGCGATGCTCTGCGCATCCGTTTCATGATGTATGGCGAGCTGAGTTTTCGCCACCCGCTAGAGCGTTTACCGGACACAATCCAACGGCTGGACTTCATCGTCTTCGATCTCGTTCCGACGCTCAGCCTGCCATTCTACTTGGCCTACATCGTGCTGCTGTTCGGCTCGAATGCCGTGTTGTTTCTGTCGGCGATCTACCTATTGTTGCTCTGGATCTCGGTGTTCAATATGGCACTTGTGTTCGCCCTATTCCATCGATCCGTCGGAACCTTCGGCTGGAAGATGGCGCTGATCTTTCCGCTTTACCAAGGCGTCTATCTGAAGTGCGCGCGGTTCTTTTCCTATTCTTCAGAAATTATCTTTGCCTCGTCGCGGAACGATGATTTCGTACCGCCGCGCGTTCGCCGTGCATTATTCGGAGATCGGACAGAAGAGGTGGCCAAATGACAGTCACCCTGACGCGACTCGGTCCGCATATTCCCGATCCTATCGAGAGCCGTCGGCGTGCGGCCGGACGGGCCGTCCGCGCCGCCTATGCGACAATCGTATTCGGCATACTCGCATTCTTTGTCGTCTATTTCGGGAGGCCACTCCTCTATCTCGGCGGCCCAGGTAGCGTGTCCTCGCCGAGATATTTGGTTTCACTGCCTTACATCGTGCAGATTAACAGCATCACCGTGCTGAGAGGGGCATCGGTCAGGGCCGGCGAAGAAATCGGAAGGGTTCGGTCTCCGCAGCACGATGAAATCGTCGCGACTTATATGCGCTCGCTCGCGGACATCGCTGGCCGCAAGGCGGAACTGCGTGTCAAAGCCCGGGTTGCGCGCGAATCTCTCGACGCGACGCGCTCACATTTGCGCCTTGCTGAGGAAGCTGTCGAGCTTATCGCAACCTCATCGGCTGCGAGCCTGAATTACCGCATAGACATGTCCCGGGAGCGCGCCCTGGCGAACAAAGCCGTGGTCTCGCAGGAGGCGGAAGCCGCCGAAGCCAGCACTCAATTGGCTGCTCTCGACGAATTCAGCCGGCAACTCGGTGACCGCCTCGAAAAAGTTGAAAGCAGATTTGCCGATGGGAGAGTCTTTGCGCCCATAGCTGGCATCGTCGCGAACAATCCTGCGCGTGCCGGCCAGTCACTGGTGGCGGGCACTCCGATTGCAGAAATTCTCGACCCCACGGATGTCTTCGTCGATTGGTACGTTCCCAACGAACGCCTGTCCGATCCAAAAGTCGGCAACGAAGTCTTTGTGCTGTTCGGCAACCGACGAATTCTGGGCAAAATCGCGGAAATTTTGCCTGTGTCCGACGTGTACCCCGCAGCGGGCTTATCGGCGGCGCGCGAGCGTACCGCCTTGCAAATCGCGCGAATTCGGTTCAGCCCAGGCGCACATCCCCCGGCGCTGAACTCGGCCGTCGACGTTCACATGCACTACACACAACTCAGCGCGCGGATCGCTTCCATGCTGGTGGGACTATTCGGGCTCGACGAGCTGTGAGAGGGAGCGAGGTGCAGCATGCAGATCGAAGGGACTCAAACGAATTGCCCGGCTTGCGGCTCATCCGCTCTGATCTCGTTTCCGGTATTCCACCACATGATCTGCGCCTACGTTGGTCCGGAGTATGACTTCGCACCAAGCATCGCGGGATATACGTGCCCGAAGTGCTGCCGCGACATTGTATCGGCTGACCCAGCTTGCGAGATCGTGGGCACTAGCGCGCGGTGCACAAGGTGTTGGGTTGAGATGGTGGTGTCCCCAGCGTGTGCTCCGGCTGGCTTGTAAGGATTAGCGGCGATCTCGGCTTGTCCGTCGCCAGACGCAAAGTTGGACGCCCGGTCATTCTATGCGCTGAGCAGCAAGTGGGGCCCGTACGCTAGGAGGCCATTCCGATCAGGTCTGACAACTTGACGTGCCCGTCGCCGCGACCGACCTGGGTGGTCTCGCTTCAAGCACAAAGCGGAATATATTGGCGCGAGCGGATTGACAGAGGGGACACAGAGGCGGTCGTGTAGCCCGGATAGAGCGCAGCGGCGCAATCCGGGAAGGTGCCAGACGCAACGCGAGCGGCCCCGATTGCGCTGCGCTCCATCCGGGCTAGATGACTACGTGCTAGCCGCCGAAATCCCGTGGTGTGAACGGCAGGTCCATCACCTTCCATTCCCCGTATTTATCGGCCGGCAGCATCTTGTAGGGCTGACAGGCCTGAAGCGCGCTCATGGCCGACTTCACGAGCGCAACGCCCTTTGCCGACGGCGGGGCTTCGATCAGGATCGGCTCCCGCGCCAGCGTGCCGTCGGTCGCGAGCACCGTGCGCAGCTTGATGTTAACGTTGTCGGTCGGCGCAACCCCGGCCGGCAGTTTGGCGCAGCTACGCAAGTGACGACGCAGCTCGGCGATCACTTCGGCCGGCAACTTGGCCGCGATTGAATCCTTGGCATCGCCGCCATCGTCCTTGGGGGCGTCCTTCGGCAGCTCCGCCGGCAATTCCGGCGGCAGGCCCAGCATGACGCCGTACTTGACAGTGACGTCGGGCTCCGGCGCCTGATAGGCCGGGGGCGGCGCGGCTGGCTGCTGCATCGCTTGTGGCAAGAGCTGTGGCGCCGGGGGCTGCGGTGTCGGGGGCTGCGGCGTCGCCTGAGGCGGCGGCGACTGCGATGGCTGAGGCTGTGGCTGTTGAGGCTGCGATTGCGTCTGCGCATTTGCCTCGCGCTGCTGCTGCGACGTCTGTGAAGGCTGTGGCTGCGGCTGTTTCTGCTGCGGCTGTTCAGGCGAGGCCTGCTGCTTCGAGGACGGTGCCGCGGCCTGCTGCTTCGCCTCGGGCTTCGGCGCGGCCGCCGCCTTGTCCTTGTCGGTGAAATCCAACTTCGGCAGTTTCAGGTCAGGGGTCGGCTCCGGCGGCTTCTTGAGTTTTTCCTCGGCCTTCTCCTCGGCCTTGGCCTCCTCCTGCTTCACCTGCTCCGGCGTCACGATGCTGACGGAAACCGATTCGGGCGGGCTGGCGTGAAAAGGATGGACTTTGCTGATCACGATGATCAGCGCGACCAGCGTCAGATGGGCGATCGCCGACGCTGCAATGTCCGTCCGTATGATCTTCCGCAGTTCCATCGCCTGACTTCAGGTTGCCAAGCTGGTCCTAGCATACGGCAGCCCCCTCTCAATCCCATTTTGGCGCGAAGCCGAAATCGGTCAGGCGGCCCCTGGGACTGGCCAGCGCGGCGATTTGGGCCATCTCGTCGTCCGAAAGCTCGAAATCGAAGATCTCGATGTTTTCCGACAGGCGTTCGACGCGCGAGGTGCGCGGGATCGCAGCGACATTCTGTTGCACCAGCCAACGCAGGCAGACCTGCGCCGGCGTCTTGCGATGAAGACGCCCGATCTCGGCGAGCGTCTGGTCGGTCTTGATCCGCCCCTTGGCGATCGGGCTGTAGGCGACCAGCGCGAGCCGGTGCTGATCGCAGGCCGCCTCACCTTCGCCTGGTCCAGATAAGGATGGTATTCGACCTGATTGCAGGCCAGCGGCTCCGGTGACAACGCCACCGCCTGCTCGATCAGCGCGACGGTGAAATTGGAGACGCCGATGTGGCGGGTCAGGCCCATGCGCTTGGCATGCGACAGTGCGCCCAGCGTCTCCTCCAGCGGCACGTGCGAATTGGGCCAGTGCAGCAGCAGGAGATCGACCGAGGGAAGCCGCATGCGCGCCAGACTCTCCTTGACCGAGCGCTCGAGATCATGGGGCGCAAAATGGTTGGTCCAGACTTTTGTCGTCAGGAAGATGTCGTCGCGGCGCACGCCGGAGGCACGCAAGCCGTCGCCGACCTCGCGCTCATTCTCGTAGACCTGTGCGGTATCGATGTGGCGATAGCCGAGCCGTAGCGCCTGCTCGACCACACGTGCGCACATGCGCCCGCTCAGCTCCCAGGTTCCGAGCCCGATCGCCGGTATTCTTGCGCCATTGGTCTCGACGAACAGCATGAGGAATCCTCTCTGTCGCGGTCGCCCCAAATCATCGTCCAGGCGTCATTATGAACCCGGCTGGCGACACTGCCAACGGACGACGCCGGCCGCCGAGCCGGATCTTGCGCGCAATGCTAACGGGAGGTTCGCGCCAGATCTTGACGCCAAGCCTTGACGTCAGGCCTTGACGTCAGGTTTTGAGCTCAGGCTTTGGCGAGCGCCTGGAACACGGTGTCGGGGGCATGCGCGATCACGGCGAGCAGCGCGCGGGCGGGTCCCCGCGGGGCGCGCTTGCCCTGCTCCCAGTTGCGGATGGTCTCGACGGGAACGCCGAGTTTGGCCGCGAACTCCATCTGGGTCAGGCAGGCGCGTCGGCGCAAATCGCGCACGGCGAGCGAGCTGGCTTCGGCCGGCGCTGCGCTGGCCGCAGGCTGGATTGGCAAGGGCTGGATTGGAAAGGGCTGGATCGGAAGCGGCTGGACAGGAAACTCCTGCCCGTCCCGCAACTCGACGATCCGTCCGTCCGCCTTCAGCCGCACACGCATGCTCATTCCCCCAAGCAAGGCGATGATGCGGCAGGCCGCTTAAGTTCGGATTAAAGATGATGGCCAGTAGCCCGGATGGAGCGCAGCGCAATCCGGGGCGTCTCTCGAGCCGACGCAGCGGCACCGGATTACGCTTCGCTCCATCCGGGCTACGAATTTCAACAGCTCCTACCTCAACCCGAACCACAATGTCGCGATGCCGAGGAAGGAGAAGAAGCCGACGACGTCGGTGACCGTTGTCACGAACGTGCCGGAGGCCACGGCCGGATCGGCCCTGACACGTTCGAGCGCCATCGGGATCAGGATGCCGCCGAGCGCGCCGGCGAAGAGGTTCACGATGATGGCGAGCCCGATGACGACGCCGAGGCCCGGGATCCTGAACCAGGCCACCGCGGCCACGCCCGTGATCACGGCAAAGGCGAGACCGTTGACGAGGCCGACCAGGCCCTCGCGCATCACCACGCGCCAGGCATTGGAGGAGCCGAGCTCGCGCGTCGCCAGCGCCCGCACCGCGACCGTCATGGTCTGGGTCGCGGCATTGCCGCCCTGGCTTGCGACGATCGGCGCCAGCACGGCAAGCGCCACCATCTTCTCGAGCTGGCCCTCGAACAGGCCAAGCACGGAGGACGCCAGAAATGCGGTGGCGAGATTGACCAGCAGCCAGTTAAACCGCGCGCGCGCAATGGTGAACACGGTGTCGGAGAGCTCTTCGTCGCTGTTGACGCCGCCGAGTGCCTTGAGGTCCTCGTCCGCCTCTTCCTCGATGACGTCGACGACGTCGTCGACGGTGATGACGCCGACGAGCCGGTCCTGGGTGTCGAGCACCGGGGCTGCGACGAGATTGTACTTGCCGAACATGCGCGCCACCTCCTCCTGGTCCTCCAGGACGGAGACGCGGCGGCGATCCTCGTCGGTCAGCTCGGCAAGCGCCACCGGGCGGCGGGCACGCAGCAGCACGTCGAGCGAGACCGCGCCCTGCCAGTGCTGCTCCTTGTCGACGACGTAGATCTCGTAGAAGCGGTCGGGCAGATCCGGCGTCTCGCGCATGTAGTCGATCGCCTGTCCCACGGTGAAATCCTGCGGCACCGCGATGAACTCGGTCTGCATCCGGCGGCCGGCAGAATTTTCCGGATAAAGCAGGCTGCGCTCGAGCACGACGCGCTCCTTGAGCGGCAGCTTCTCGAGGATCTCCTCCTGATCGGCCTGATCGAGCGTTTCCAGCAGCTCGACCGCATCATCGGATTCGAGTTCGAGCACACCTTCGGCGACTGTCTGCGGCGGCAGTTCCTCGAGGATCTCCTCGCGCACGCCCTCGTCGAGCTCGTTTAGCGCGGAGAAGTCGAAATCGCGCCCCGTCAGTTCGACCAGGCGGACCCGATCGTCAGGCTCGAGAGCCCCGATGAGATCGCCGAGATCGGCCTCGTGCAGCTCGGCAACGCAGGCGCGTAGCGCAGCGCTGTCGCCGGCCTCGATCGCATGGGCAATTTCCGCGACGAATTCGTGACGAATCTCGCCGTCTTCATTGCGCATCGGCACGTGGTCGAGTACCGATTCCGCGGCAGACGCGGCACCGTCCAGATGTTCATCCATGGCGCGCCTCGCCGTTCGACAGGTTGGAACGAGTGGTCTGAGCTGATGGTTCAGGCAATACCCACAAGGCAACTCTGAGCGCAATGACAAAGATGCTTCGACCGAGGTGGGCCTCGATGGCGGCAGGCGCAGCCCTCGCCGCCGTCACCGGCATCGCCTCGACTGAAGCCGCCGAGTGCCCGCGCAAGGACGCGCTCGGCACCTCCCGCATTCTGAGCGTCGACGCCAAGACCACGCCGCGCGTGGGCCTGAAGAGTTTTCCGCAGACGTTGCCACTCGCCGACCACGAGGTCGTGCTGACCTTCGACGACGGACCGCATCCGCCGACGACGTCGAAGGTATTGGCGGCGCTGGCGCAGGAATGCGTGCGCGCGACCTTCTTCCTGATCGGCCTGCACGCCACCGAACACCCCGACATGGTCAAGCGCATCGCCCGCGAGGGCCACAGCATCGGCCACCACACCTTCTCGCATCCGTTCATGGCGCGGATCCCCCTCGACAAGGCGAAGAGCGAGATCGACCGCGGCATCGCCGCCGACGAGATGGCGCTGCACGGCACGCCGACGACGACAGCCTCGACGCCGTTCTTCCGGTTTCCCTATTTCGAAGCCACCCAAGCCCAGCTCGACCTGCTGCAGTCCCGCGGCATCGTCGTGTTCGGGGCTGACCTGTGGGCCAGCGACTGGAACGAGATGACGCCGGAGCAGGAATTGAAGCTCGTCACCGAGCGCCTCGCCGCCGCCGGCAAGGGTATCATCCTCTTCCACGATCCCAAGGCGCGCACGGCTGCGATCATGCCGGCCTTCCTGCGGTATCTGAGGGAGAACGGCTATCGGGTGGTTCACGTCGTGCCGGCGGGCACATCACAGAAGAGTGCCGACGCACATTGATGCCGGAATGTCACGCCGGCGCAAAATGGGGTGATTTGGGCCCTATTAACAGTCTGTTCATGCTACGCCATGCAAGTATCAAGGGGACTTGTCGCGGCACGGTTCGGGGTCGGGGTTCTTGCGCCTGAACCGTTTGCCGATGTCTCCGACCTACTATGGCGGCAATCGCGCAAGAGGGCAGACGGGGTTCATGATCGGAAGTAGCGTTGTTGCTCGGACGCGATCGTGGATCGTCCTTTGCTTTGGCGGATTTCTTGGTGTCCTGACCATCGGCTCGCCGGCGGCCATTGCGGCCGACTGCCCCGGCCATCCGGACGCGCTCGGGACCTCCCGCACGCTCGTGGTCGATCCGCACGCGCATCCCCTCATCGGCACCATGCAATACCGCGAGACGCTGCCGCTGAAGGACCATGAAGTCGTCCTGACCTTCGACGACGGCCCGTTGCCGAAATATTCCAACCAGGTGCTGCAGATCCTCGCCGACGAGTGCATCAAGGCGACCTTCTTCATCATCGGCGAGCAGGCCAAGGCGAATCCGGAAGGCGTGCGCAAGCTGGTCGCGGCGGGCCACACCGTCGGCACGCACAGCATGAACCATCCGCTCACAATGGACCGGATGCCGCTCGACAAGGCCGAGGCGCAAATCAATGGCGGCATCGAGTGGACATCGGCCGCGATGACCGATCCGTCCAAGCTGGCGCCGTTCTTCCGCATTCCCGGCCTGATGCGCGCCGAAGGTGTCGAGAACCTTCTGATCTCGCGCGGCATCCAGGTCTGGAGCGCCGATTTCCCGGCCGACGACTGGCGCCATGTGTCGTCCGATCGCGTCTATCAGCTCGCGATCCAGCGGCTCGAGGCCAAGGGCAAAGGCATCCTGCTGCTGCACGATATCCAGGCCCGCACGGTGGCGGCGCTGCCGAAGATCATCCGTGACCTCAAGGCGCGCGGCTATCGCATCGTGCACGTGGTGCCCGCGACCGCCGAGCAGCCGGCGACGCCGACAACGCCGGTGGAATGGCTGCTGCATCCGCCGACCGAGACCACACCGATCGCGCGCTGGCCGGCCGTGCCGAACTTCGTGTTCGCGCAGACCAAGACCCTTCCGGTGCCCTCGCTGGCCGACCTCAACGCGCAGACCGCGCATCAGCCGCTGCTGCCGCGCAAGACCATGGCGCTCGCCAACGTCGCGGCCACCCTGCCCGTGCCCGGCCGCGATCTCTTTGCGATCCCCGAGGGCTCGGTCGAGGTGCTGCTGTCGACGACCTTGTTGCGGCGCGCCGCGACGCGCCTGGCCATGGCGGCCGAGACGCCCCGTGCGGCCAAGGGCAAAGCCGGCAAGCCGCGCGCTGCCCGCACCGCACATGCTGTTCATGGCACACCGAAGCATGCCGCAGAGGCCGAGGGCACTGCCCCCAAGAGCACTGGCCCCAAGAGCACTGCCCCTAAGAGCGCCGCGCCCAAGAGCACCGCGCCGCGCCCGACCCGTGTGGCGAGCCTGAAGAAGCGCGCGCAGTAGAGCCTACTGTCGCATGATGTTGGCGACGCAGAGCAACACGATCAACGCCAGGAAGAACAGGTCCATATAGGACTTGACCTCGCCGTCGCGCCGCAGCCGCGCGACGTCGACCACGACCTGCCTGCGCGTGTTCGTTCCGCCCGCGCCGTCATTGATCGGGCCTTGTAGCCGCTTCGTCTCGGCCTCCAGCCGCTCGATCTTCTGGTAGAAGTAAAACGCCCGCAGCGTCGAGGCTGCGCGCATGCCGCTATAGATCAGCACGAGGATCGCGATGATCGCCCGGTTCTGGTACTTCTCCATGAAATTCAGGCTGAAATAGACCATCGCCATGAATGCGAAATTGGTCACGAAGCGATAGACGAAGCTTAGAAAGACCATGCGGGCTCAAGCCTTAAAGGGTGGTGCAACCGGACCGTGTTGCGAATGCGGGGATCAGGGGCCAGACCGGAACAGCCGGCCTGAATGCACTGCAGGCCGGTCTACGCCAATTTTGTTTCGACAAAGATACTATTGCCCCGGCAATGCCGCCTTTTAGCCACGCCCGGCCATAATGCAAGCCGGAGCAGGGCCGCCGGTCCCTTCCGCGCCTGCTGAGTGCAACGGCTCCTTGGAGATTTGGCGGAAGTCCCGATAGACTGGGTTACCACTGTGGGGTCTGCCGATGCCGAAGAAGGGAATTACCGGCCACGACGACTGGGTTCTGACCGAGGCGCTGGCGACTGCGCTGGTCGCGCTGGAGCAGCTCGACACCAAGCACCAGCCGAACGCGCATATGGACGACATCCGCAAGATGCTCTCGAACGGCAAGGAGCCGGCGGCGGTGAGCCTGCACCTCGCCCAGGCCAAATGCCGGCTGTTTCCCGACCTCGATCCACTGGAGATCTACCGGGAATACGGCATTGGCGAGGAATATGGCTGAGGGCGCCGGTGACCGGCCGGACTCAAGGTCCGCCGGCGACCGATCCGGCGATCACCATGACCAGCGCGGCCAAGTCGATCTTGCCGTTGACGATCAGCTCCTGCGAGGCTTTCGCATCGTCCGCGCGTTCGACCTTCAGCAATTGCGGCCGGTTGGCCGCCTGCCGCTTCAGCTCCTCGACGATGGCGTCCGTGAGTTTCTCTTCCAGCATGGGCTTGTCCTCAGGCCGCCATCGCACGGCAGGATTGTGCGCAGGAGCGGCACATGGCGACGCACTCGTCCATGCCGCCGATCCGCTCGCAATCCTCGGCGCATTCGCTGCAGATTTCGGCGCATTCGCCGCAGGTATGCCGGTGATGCGGCGTGTTGATCAGCATGAAATGCGCCGCCGTCCGGCACATTTCGGCGCACGCCATCATCAAGCGGAAATGCTTGGGCTCGACGTGCTTGCCGCCCGTCTCGAGGCAATGGTTCATCGCCGTGCCGAGGCAGGTCTGGTAGCAGCTCATGCAGAGCGCGATGCAGCGCGTCATGTCTTCGGATTGAGCCATCCGTTTTCTCCAATGCTCGCCCCCTGCACGGGTCAACCAAGGGGATGTTGTGATCGTTCCTGCCGTCGTGCCGATTGTGACGTCCAGGGAACCTCGCAAAGCTAGCCGTAACGCCTCGCGCGCACCGCGCGGTAGCGGGCATCGGTCTGCGGCTTGATGAATAGCGCCGCCACGCTTGGATGGCGTTTGCGTATCTCCGTCTCGATCGAAATGACACATCGCTCGATGTCGTCGGCGCGCTTGTCATCCGCAAATTCGATGCTGAGGGCCGCAACGACCTCGACCGGCGACAGCTGCACCGTCAGAAGGCCGTTGGCCCTGAGCACGCCGGGCGAGCGCCTTGCGATGTCGAGGATCGATCGCGCAAGCTCCGGATCGGCGGGCTCGCCGATCAGCAGGCTCTTGCTCTCGCGCGCGAGACCGATCGACACGATCGCCAGCAATATCCCGATCAGGATCGAACCGATCCCATCCCAGACCGGCTGGCTCAGCCATACGGCGGCCGCAGTGGCCGCCGCGGCAATGGCGATGCCGACCAGCGCCGCGCTGTCCTCGAGCAGCACCATGAATGCCGGAGGATCCTTGCTGCGAACGAAAGCCTGATAATATCCGAACCGCTGGCCGTCGGAGCTGAAGCGCCGCAGGGCAACCAGCCAGGAGCCGCCTTCAAACAGGAATGACAGCCCGAGCACCACGAAGCTGACGATCGGACTTTCGATCGGCTCGGGTGCGGCGACATGCAGAATGCCCTGATACAGCGAGACACCGGCGCCCAGCGCGAAGATCAGCAGCGCAACGATGAAGCTCCAGAAATACAGCTCGCGCCCGTAGCCGAGCGGATGGGATTCGTCGGGCGAACGGCTCGCGCGCCGGTAGCCGTAGAGCAGCAGGATCTCGTCGGTCGTGTCGACGAGCGAATGCACCGCTTCGCTCGTCATGGCCGAACTTCCCGTCCACGCAGCGGCGCCGATCTTCGTGACCGCGACCAGGACATTGCCGAAGAGCGCCGCATAGACCGCGGTCTTCGAGGATGATTCTGTTACCAATGTCCGATACCCCGTTCCTCATGCCAGCCGCCGCGGCAGGCTGTTGTGGATCGTGCAGGCGGCGAGCGCGGCGTGGCCGAACGCGACCGAGATCTGGTGCAGGTCGGTGACGATGTCGCCGATGCCGTAGAGCCCGTCGACCGAGCTGCGCTGATGGTCGTCGACTTTCAGATGGCCGTCTGCGGTGTGTTCGGCCCCAAGCGTCATCGCGAGATGCGAGCGCACTTCCGCACCCATCACCGGGTAGACCATCTCGAATTGCGCCGTCCGGCCATCGGCGAAAACGGCTTCAACGCCGTCGTCTCCCCGCCTCAGGCGCAGCCCGGGCGCGACGACGATCTCGACACCCGCTTCAATCAGCTCCGGTGCCGCGGCCTTCCGGTCCTCCTCGCCTGTTGCGAGCAGCGTCACGTCGCGCGAGTAGCCGCGCATGAACAGCGCCTTGCCGGCGGCACGGTGAAGCGGACCGACGATGCCGATGCGACGGCCGATCGCCTCGAAGGCGTCGCAGATGGGACAGTAGCGCAACAGCCCGTCCGCGACTGCCTCGCGCCATTCGTCGAATGGCGGATGGGTATCGACGATGCCGCAGGCAAGGATGACGGTGGCGGCGGTATGCGCGCCGCCGTTCCAGATTGCCAGAAACCCTCGCTCGTGTCGCCGCAAGGCGGTGACTTCGGCGGCCACCCGCGTGACCGCGAGTTCGCCGAGTTGCGCGGACATGCGCGCAAGCAGGTCGGTACCGGACAGGCCGTGGACGAAGCCCGGCACATTGTGACTGCGCGGGATCAGCGCCGCCCGGCTCGCGCCTGCGTCCACGACACAGACGCGGCGCCGAAACCGCGCGAGGTAGATCGCAGCCATCAGCCCGGCGGGGCCGCCGCCGACGATCAGGCAATCATGGGGTTCATCATCCGCCGTCATTTGGGATTTGGATCGGACAGGCCCGCACCGGGCTCGCGAAGCTTTCCGCTCCGGGCCAGCCTGACTGCATTGCCCAGCGCGCGCGCGGCGTTCTGCACCTCTGTCTGGAATACCCTGTCGTCATCGAGGTCGCGGTGCGAGGTGGCGTAGGGCTCCATGTAGCCGACATAGCCATCGAGTTCGGCGAAGCGGCCCGCCGAGATCAGCTGCATGTCGGTCAACCAATCCGACAGGGCCCGGCGCACGCCCTCGGCACCGACCGCATCGCCGTGAACGACAAGGCCGAAATGACGGCCGGCGAGATGGCGCGGATAAGACCAGCCCTTCAGCTCCAGCGCCTTCGCCTCGGCAGCCTTCTTGCCATGGGTCGAGGTCGGATCGGGATTGCCGCCGTCGGCGCAGACCATGCGATCCATCATCGACTTGAGTCCGGCGGGCACGTGATACCAATTCACCGGCGTCACGATCAGGATGCCGTGGGCCGCGACCCACAGCGGATAGATATCGTTCATCCAGTCGTCGGTCTGCCCCAGCGAATAGTTCGGATAACAGCTGCACGGCCAGTGGCAGAGCGGCATCGCGGTTCCGACGCAGGATTTGCAGGGATGGATCGTCTTGCCGAACTCCGAAGCCAGGCGCGAGAGATCGAGGATGTCAACGGCAAACCCAAGCTCGGCAAAGACCGGCTCGGCGAGCTCGACCAGACGCCAGGTCTTGGACATCTCGCCGGGACAGGTGTGCTCGCTGCGCGCCGAGCCGTTGATGATGAGGATGCGCGGCGTCTCGTCCGCATCGTCATGGCGCCGCTGCGCCGCCAGGATCTTTGCACGCGCATCGAGCCAGTCGATGGCGATGCCGTAATCGGGATCGGCGAATCCGGCGCCCGCCTTTCGCGTCAGCGGGGCCTTGCGTGAATTGCTGTAGGCATCCCAGGCAGCACCAACGATGGCATCGAGCTCGCGCTGGAGCGGTGCAAAGGCGGAATCGACGAACCGGCTCCTGTAGCGGTGCTCGAAGGCCTCGCGCGAGAGCTTGACGGGCGGCATCCCCTTGCGAACGTCGGCTTCCGTCATGCTGGCTCCTCGCAAGGTCGGTACAGTCCGACCAACCCGGGGCGCAGCGCGCGGTTCCTCCTCGCTCTCCTCTCGTGGCTCTACTGGCGAACAACGTCCGGCGGCACATCGAATTGCGCAATGCGCTGGTCCAGCCGCCACAGTTCGATGCGGTGCACCAGCACGAGCGAGGCGGCCTCGCGCTTGGCCTGCTCATCATTGTCGCAGACCAGGTTGATGCATCCAAACACATGCCCGTCCGGATCGATCTGGAACGCGCGGTAGTGCTTGATGCTCCGCATCGTCATCCTCCCCGTCTCGGGTACACGGGTTCGCTCAGCCAGTCCGTCAGGTTCGAGGTCACCTCGTTCTGCTTGGCGCGCTGAAGCAGCATGTCGCGCTCCTTGCCGGGCGGCAGGCTGCGCGCGCGCTCGCGAGCGGTTTGGGCAAATGCTGCCAACCGCTCCTGGAGCGATTGGGTCTGTTTCCTGCGGTTGCGTTTCGCGGTCATTGTACCTTCACAAAGCCCTTCAGATGGAAGGAATTGGGATGGGAGGAATTGGCCCCGGCGGGAGGTCGGCGCCGGGGCCAGAGTTTCGTGCCGGTTGGGGCGGCCCAGCCCGGCAGTGTTGGCAGCTTCGGCCGCAACCGCAGGTTCCGGCATTTCAATAAGTTAACGGTGCGTGATTTTGCCGGTGCGAAACAAAACGGCCGAGCAGCGACGGATGCGCGCATTCCCTTCGCGCGCCCACGCCGCTTCGACTGCGCCGGAACCGAAATGCTGCAGCGCCCGGTCGCGGCCATTCGCAGCAAGGCGCAGCGCGAAGGCATTTCGCTGAAGCCCGCCAACCGCTCGCCTTACAACAGGCGATCCAAAGCAGCGAAGCGGCGTTGAGTGGGGCGCCCATCCCGGCGCATGCTGCGCGTTTGGTGTCGTCGGCTCCTATTCCGGCGGCACGCGGTGTCGGAGATCCTGCTCTTCCCGGTTGTCGCGGAGGGCCTTGAGCTCCGAGCGCAGCATCGCGCTTTCCATCACCACACGGCGCACCTCGCGCGTGGCGTCATCAAGCTGATCCGCGACCGCTCTGCGCTGCGCCCGGAGGGCGCGGCTTGCTTCGATCGCGCGCTCAGCGCGGGCAAGCAGGACGTCGTTCATGGAACGACGATAGGACATTCGGGACGAAACCGCCTTTACGTAAGTTACGTCAATTACTCAAAACCAGCCATCGGCTCAAAAAACATTCGCGAACGCTAACCTGGATCAAGTCTCCCGGAACACCAGAGAAACGCTTAGCCGCGTCGATAGAGTTGCAAATAGCTTGGCGAGAACAGCGCCGCGTCCTTGAGCGCATCGAGATCGGTGATGGTCAGCGTGCGATCGCGCAGCACGATCAGGCCGGAGGCACGCAACTCCTGAACCGTGCGGTTGAGATGGACCACCGACAGGCCGGTGGCGTCCGCAAGATCCATTTGCGTCACCGGCATCACGCAAGAATTGCCTTCGACCATGCCGACGGGACGTAGCCGCTCGATGATTTCGCAAAACAAATGGGCCACGCGCTCGAAGGCCACCCGGCGGCCGAGATTGATAGCCCATTCGCGCTGGATGGCACTGTTGACGAGAGTCTCGCACAAGAACGCTTCCGCCAGCGAGCGATCGGCAGCCACCAGACTCTCGAACCGCGCGCGCTTGATTTCGGTGTAGGCGACCGGCGTCATCGCCGCGATGGAATGATCCATCACGGGCAGCAGGAAGGCGTGCGCATCGCAACTCTCGCCAGGAAAAAGAAAATTGACGATCTGCCGCCGGCCGTCCTCCAGCGTCTTGTAGCGGCAGAGCCAGCCCGACAGCACGAGGCGGATGCTGTCGACCGGATCGCCCTCCGAGATCAGATCCTCGCCCGCCCCTGCGCGCTGGATTCCCTCGAGCATTGCGTATTCGAGCGAGGTGCGGGCCTCCGTCGACAAGGTTCTCAGCGCGTTCAGCCGGCGAATGACCGGGTCCACCTGGCTGCGATCTATCGTCGACAAGGGCATCAGTTGGCCACCGCCGGTGTATGGAACGCCCGCTTGCTGAGAGGAATGGCGATCGTGCATTCCAATCCCTTGGGATTGAACGCCATCGTGGTCTGCCCCTTGAACTCGAACGCGAGTGTGCGCTCAAGAAGCTCGGTCCCAAATCCTTTATGCGGCGGCGGCGCAACCGGCGGCCCACCGCGCTCCCGCCACTCGAACACCAGCTCCGCCGGGTTGGTGCCCTGCTCGAGGCGCCAGGAAATCTCGATGCGACCTGTCGGCCGGCTCAAGGCGCCGTATTTCAGCGCGTTGGTTGCGAGTTCGTGAATGGCAAGGGCAAAGGTTTCCGCGGCCTTCGACTGAAAACGCACGGTGGGGCCGCTGACACGTACCTGCTCTCCTTCCCTGGCATTATAGGCCAGCAGCTCCTCGACGGCGAGGTATTCGAGGTCTACGCCGCCCTCGGGATCGCGGGTCACCAGCGCCTGGGTTCGGGCGAATGCGTTGAGCCGGCCATCGAGATGGGAAGCAAACTCCTCGACCGTCGAACTGCTATCGGCCGTGCGACGGGCGATCGAGCGCACCACGCCCAGCGTGTTGCGGACCCGATGCTGGAGCTCGGCCAGCAGCAGGCGCTGCCGCTCCTCGGCGCGGGTAATCGCGGTGACGTCAACGAACGTGATCACAACCCCGGCGATGAAATTGTCGATGCTGCGATAAGGCAGGATGCGGACGATGTAGCGCGTGCCGCTGTCTGGATCCCTGAGCTCGCGCTCGGCGATGGCAAGCGTCCGCAGCACGCCGCGAATGTCGTCATAGAGCTCCTCGATCGGGATGCGCGCCTTGATGTGCGCGATGGGACGCCCCGTGTCGGTCTCGACGAGATGCAGAACCTGCGTGATCGCCGGCGTGAAGTTCATCACGCGCAAATCGTTATCGAGGAACACGGTCGCGATTTGGGTGCTCTCCAGGAAATTCTCGAGGTCGCTGGTGGCGCGCGTCAATTCCTGGACGCGGTGGGCCAGCTCGCCGTTCACGGTGGTCAGTTCCTCATTGACTGACTGCAATTCCTCGCGTGAAGTTTCGAGCTCCTCGTTTGCCGACTGAAGCTCTTCATTGAGCGACTGGTATTCCTCGTTGGAGGACTTCAGCTCCTCGTTGGTGCTTTCGAGCTCTTCGATGGTTGCCTGAAGGCGCTCCCGCGTCGCCCGCAGCTCGCCTTCGATACGTTCGACATGCTCGGTCTGCACCAGCGCGCTGGGCCTGCTCTCGCCGGCATCGGTGTTGCGCACCGGCCCATCCTTGAACAGAACGACGAAATTGCGGTGGTCGCTGCCGCCATCCTGGATCGGCTCAACCATGATGTCGACGAGAACACGATGGCCGTTGGCGCCGAGCTGCACCTGCTCGGTATGGGCGGGCTCGTTGGTCTCCGCTGCGCGGCTGAGCACCGTACGCAGGTCCAGGCGGAGATCGCGGTGGACGAGTTGAAGCAGATCGAGCGTGGCGGCGCCTGCCGTCGGCTCGATGTAGCGGCCGGTGCGCCCGGAGAAGTGCAGGACCTGAAAGTTGCCGTCAGTGATGACATAAGCGGGCGCGTAGCGCTCCGCGACCCGTTGCGCGCGGCGCTCCAGCCCGACGTCGGGGCGGAACGAGCGCAACGGCGGCACCTCGGCGGGCGCCCTGCCCGCGACGGTCGTGATCGGAAATTCCGGCGGCAGCCGCGTTCCGGTCTCGAGCTTCTTGAAGATGCGGGCGCGGCGATCGATCGGCGCAAACAGTTTTGGATGCCGCGTCACGTTCTCGGAATTGCCGAGGAACAGGTAACGATCCGGCAGAAGCGCGAAGTGGAAGAGCGGGATCACCCGGTTCTGCAATTCGGCATTGAGGTAGATCAGCAGATTGCGGCAGGAGACGAGATCGAGCTTCGAGAACGGTGCGTCCTTGGTCACGTTGTGCTGCGAGAAGATGCACATCTCGCGCAGCTCCTTGACCACGCAATAGGTATCGCCCTCGCGCACGAACCAGCGCGCCAGGCGCTCGCTGGTCATGTCCGTCTCGATCTTGGTGCGATAGCGGCCGACGCGCGCGGCCGCCAGCGCCCGTCCGTCGATGTCGGTCGCGAAGATCTGAACCTGCGGCACGGAGTCCATTTTGGCCATGTGCTCGCGCAGGAGGATACCGATCGAATAGGCCTCCTCTCCGGTGGCGCAGCCGAGCACCCAGACGCGAACCTGCTGGCCCGCGCTCTTGCCTTCGAACATCTTCGGGACGATCTGGCTCTCCAGCACCTCGAATTCGCGCTTATCGCGGAAGAATTCGGTGACGCCGATCAAGAGGTCGTTGAAAAGGTGCTGGGCCTCATCGTCGTCGTTGCGTAGGAAATCGACATAGGCGGAAATCTCGGCGATCTGAACCACCTGCATCCGCCGCTGCACGCGACGCAGGAAGGTGTTTTGCTTGTAGCCGTGGAAATCATTGCCGGTCTTGCTGCGCAGGATGTCGGCGATGCGCGACAGCGAGGTCGCGGCAGCGGCCAGCACCTCGTCGAACCCCTGCTTCTCTTCCAGCCGCCGCAGATGACGGGCATAGACCTGGATGTGCTCGGCGATCTCTTCCGGAGAGAGCACATAATCGGCGATCGCCGCCGGCGTGTTGGAGTCCTCGAGATGCTCAGCCTCGTCGCTCGCGCCCTTTTCGGCGATAGCGAGACCACCATGATCCTTCAGCGTCGCGGTGCCCAGCGTGCCGTGGCCACCGATGCCGGACAGGATCACGCCGATCGATTGCTCGGCGCGTTCTTCCGCCAGCGAGACCAGGAAGCTGTCGATTGTTGCCCGCTCGCCGGGCGCCTGCTCGGCCGCGCGGACGGCGAAGCGACCGCCCTGGATCGTCGTGATCTGCGCCGGCGGGCACAGATAGATCGTGCCGCCCTCGATGGTTTGCCCGTCGCTGATGTCGGCGATCTTGCCGCCGTTGGAGTTTTGCACGATCCGGCGCAGCCGCGGCTCGTCGAGCGCCTCGTGATGTTGCAGCGCCAGCACGACGGCCTGATCGGCGCCCACGGTCAGCTTGGAAAAGAACCGCTCGACGCTATCCAGTGCTGTCGGCGCGGCGCCCACCCCGATGACCAGCGGGGACCTGGTCTGGCGCTCTGTTTCGACCGATTGGTCGCCGATTTCATGCATGGTCTCGGTAGCTCTCATTCATTGGCGTGAAGCGGGACGCCCGCTCGCGGCAATATCAGAAATGATGTTATCCCAACAGGTGGAAGGCGGAAACGTCGCGCTGCGTTCCATACGGCGAACATCGGTGTCAATTGCCGACCAGAGATGTACGCGCCCGGCATGGAGCCAGGCGGCCTGCCAACGCCCCCTGGATCACTCCGGACCGACTTGCTGCCGGAGATAGCTAATCCGCTGCTCGATCAGGATGCGGTGGCGGAGCCATTCCGTCAGGGTCTGCTTCAGCACCTCGACCAGCCGCTCCGCCTGGCCTGCGTCGTGGCCACCGGCACTGAGTTCACGGATCCGCTCCTCCTGATCGCGGATGCGCTGGCAACCCTCCTCGATATCCTGATCGGCCTTGATCAGATGGCGGCGCTCGGTATCGAGCTGCTCGGTCCATTCGGCGAGGGAAATGGTCATGGCGACCTCAAGCCTCCCGCTTGCGAACCGGAGGATCGAGCGACTTTAGCACGACGCGTCGGATCATGTCGGCATATTCGCGATATTCGGCAGCCCGCGCCTGGTACATGTCGGCAACCGCAGGCCGGCCGTTGCGCCGGCCGTCGGCGGCCATACGCTGCACCAGCTCAGCCCGCTCCTCGATGATGCGCAGTGCGATCCGCAGGGCTTCATCCACTTGCCCCTCCTGCTCTTTTGCGAGGACGTCGGCGGCAAAGGCGTGGCCCACCTGGCACCGGAAGCGCATCGGGTGCGATTCTTTCACCTCGGACAGCACGCCCCCGCAGGCCGGACAGGTCAGCGCAACCGGATCGGCCATCGAGACGAGACGGTCACTGCCGATCCGTTCGCCGGCCGCGATCTCGACCTCGAGCCGGATCTCCGGCGGGATCGGCAGCGCGGCGCCGGCAGCCTCCCTGGCGAGATCGGACAGGACATCGCCCATTCCGGCGCCGGGGACGCAAAGATCAATGATGGTCGCCTCCAGGGCGCTCCTTGGCATTTCATCGGCGATGGCGTCCGAGGGGTCCTGTACCACCGAAATTCCGCCGCAACGCTTGATGGCGTTGAGACCGGCCGCACCGTCCGACAATAGGCCGCTCAGGAGCACACCGATGACGCGCGGGCCGTAATTGATGGCGGCCGAGCGGAACAAGGCGTCGATGGCCGGCCGGACCATGTTCTCGCGCGGACCGCGCCCGAGGAACACGCGATCTTCGGACAGCAGCAGATGATGGTCAGGTGCGGCCAGATAAACCTGGCCGGGCTCGATCCTCATGCCGTTTTCGGCCTGCCGGACCGGCAGCGGGCCGGCACTGCTGGCAACTGTCGATAGAATGCCGATGCCCTGCGCCGGGATGTGCAGGACGATGAACACCGCCGCGGGCAGATCCGGCGGCAGCCGGCCCAGGATCTGCTTCAGCGGTGCGGTCGCGCCGGCAGAGCCACCTATGACGATGATGTCGCGGTTGCTCATGGAACCCACTTTCGGTTGTAACGTTGTACCAAGGCGGGCCACCGCCCAATGTTCCTACCCGCCGGAAGGAAGCCACGGAAGCGCCATGGCGATTTCGCCTGCACCGTCAGATCCACTCTCGCCGCTCACGGGGCGGCGGATCTTCATTGTCGAGGACGAATATTTTCTCGCCGATGACATTGGCAAGGCATGTCAGGCGCTCGGTGCAGAGGTCGCGGGGCCGGCCGGTGATCTCGACGACGCGCTCAGGATCCTGCGAGATGGCGGCATCCTGGATGCCGCCGTGCTCGACGTGAACATCCGAAGCGAGATGATCTTTCCTGTCGCACGCGAACTTAAGGCACGGAACATACCGTTCCTCTTCACGACCGGCTACGACAAGGTCACGATCAGTCCGGAATTCCACGACGTGCCGATCCTGGAGAAACCGATCGATCTGCCGGCGATGGCTCAGAGGCTGGCCGCGCTAATCGCCGATCCGCACGGTTGAGCCTGATAGCGATCAGAATAGATGCGCGAAAGCGAGCCAGGCGGTCACCGCCAGGCACAGGAGCACCGCAGCATAGGGCAACGCGATCCGCAATCAGCAGCCCTCCCGGCCGTCAGCCCATCATCATCCAGACGATCGCCGCCATCATCACCAGAAAGCCCGTGATCGCCGTTGCGACAAAGGCCTGTTCGACGCGATCCATCGGCATCACAGCCCCCTTTTCCCAGCCGAACCAGTCTGAAGGCTCGGGGAGTTTTACGCATTAGGCTATGTGAATCGGCGTGCTCCTTTGTTGGTCCGCGGGATCTGCCGCACCACCCAGCACAGATTGCGATGGCACTATTCTACGACTTCGCCGTGCCCGGCTCCGCCATCTTGCGATGCTGTTTTGCCAACATCTCGTTCGGCGTGACGTTGGCGATTGTGGTCTGAAGCTTGTTCTTCATGCCGGTTACGATGTCGGACTCGCCCCGCAACATGGCGTCGAAGCCGGCCTTCGCGACGTCGTAGGCACTATCCTTCTGCTCGGTGCCGACCTTGGTGTCCATCATGTCGGCTCGGCGGAAGAACTCGGTTTCCGTGGCGCCCGGCATCAGACAGGTGACGGTGACGCCGCTGTCGCGCAGCTCCTCGCGCAGTGCAAATGAGAATGAATCGAGGAAGGCCTTGCTGGCGTTGTAGACCGCCTGAAAACTGCCCGGCGTGAATCCGGCGATCGAGCCGGTGATCAGGATGCGGCCCGAATTGCGGCGAAGCATCTCGTTGCCGGCGCGATGGATCAGATACAGCGTGCCGGTGATGTTGGTATCGACGAGGTGCTTGATCCTGGCAAAATCCTGATCGAGGAAGGCCTTGCCGAGGCCGACGCCGGCGTTGGCCAGCAGGGCGTCGATCGGCCGGTCGCCGACCGCGGCGCAGAGCTTGTCGACGCCTTCAGTGGTGGCGAGATCGGCCTCGACCGCCTCGACGCTGGCGCCGAGCCTGCGAAGATCGACGGCCACCCTCTCGATCTCGGGCTCGTCCGCCGCGATGACAAGGTTGAAGCCTCCTTTGGCACAACATCTGGCGAGTTCCAGGCCGATGCCGGTGGAGGCGCCGGTGACGACGGCGAGTTGATTGGCGGCCATGAGCGTATCCTTCGCTTGTCCTTGAGTGGGATTGATGACGCTCCAATCACCGCAATGGCCGCTCGTTCCTATCGGGACACAGGCTGGTGCGGCGCGAAGATTTTGCACTGGACGATAGCAACCATCGTTCGTTGTTCGACTTGGATGCCTCGTAGCTCGCGGGAGAACAGAGATGAAGGCGCTGGTTTGGCACGGCAAGGAAGACATTCGGTGCGACACCGTCACCGATCCTGAGATTCAGGATCAACGCGACGCGATCATTAAAGTCACGAGCTGCGCCATCTGCGGCTCGGACCTCCACCTCTTTCACAATTACATTCCGGGCATGCTGCCCGGCGACATCATGGGCCACGAGACCATGGGCGAAGTGGTCGAGGTCGGCTCCGGCGTCGACGGCAAGCTGAAGAAGGGCGACCGCGTCGTCGTGCCCTTCACGATCATTTGCGGCGAATGCGACCAGTGCAAGCGCGGCAATTACTCGGTCTGCGAAACCACCAATCGCAAACGCCATCTGGCAGACAAGGCATTCGGACACACGACGGCCGGCCTGTTCGGCTATACGCATTTGACCGGCGGCTATCCCGGCGGCCAGGCCGAGTATCTGCGCGTGCCGTTCGCCGACGCCACCCACATCAAGGTGCCCGACGGCATTCCCGACGAGAAGCTGCTGTTTCTCAGCGACATCTTCCCGACCGGTTGGCAGGCCGCCGCGCAATGCGACATTGAGCCGACCGATACGGTCGCGATCTGGGGCTGCGGGCCCGTGGGGCAGATGGCGATCCGCAGCGCCATCCTGCTCGGCGCCAACCAGGTGATCGCGATCGACTGCCTTCCCGAACGGCTCAGCATGGCCGAAGCCGGCGGCGCCACCACCATTAATTTCGAAAACGAAAGCGTCCTGGAGCGGCTCGAGGAGCTCACCGACGGCAGAGGCCCCGAGAAATGTATCGATTGCGTCGGGATGGAGTCGCATGTGATGGCCTCCCTGCCCGACACGCTGCTCGATCGCGCCAAGCAGATGGTGATGGTGGAGAGCGACCGGCCGCACGTGCTGCGCGAGATGATCTATGTTTGCCGTCCCGGCGGCATCATCTCGGTGCCCGGCGTGTACAGTGGATTCTCCGACATGCTTCCGATGGGCGCCTTCATGAACAAGGGCCTGCAGATGCGCACCGGCCAGACCCACGTCAACCGCTGGACCGACGACCTGCTCCGCCGCATCGAGGAAGGCGAGATCGATCCGTCCTTCGTCATCACCCACACCGTCCCGCTTAGCCAAGGCCCCGAGATGTATCAGGTGTTTCGCGACAAGCGCGATTCCTGCGTCAAGGTCGTGCTGAAGCCCTGAGGAGTAAGTCCATGTTTCATTTTTCCAACATCGTTCGCACCAAGGGCGACCCGAAAATCGTCGAGGGCGGCCCGAGCCTGAAGCGGCCCGAAGACCAGCTCGCCCGTGCGCTCGGCTGGTTCAGCATCGGTCTCGGCGTCGTGGAATTCTTCGCCCCGCGGCGCGTCACGGAGACGCTGGGCATGGAAGGCCATGAGACGTTGGTTCGCACCTTCGGCGTGCGCGAGATTCTGGCCGGGATCATGACGCTCTCGGTCGAGAAGAACGCCGGCCTGTGGGCCCGCGTCGGCGGCGACGGCCTCGATGCCGCCGCGCTGCTCTCGGGGCTGACCGCGGACAATCCCAAAAAGGGCAATATCGCGCTGGCGCTGCTGATGGTCGGCGGCATCGCGATGCTCGACTACCGCGCCGCGCAGGATACCAAGCCGCAGCGGCCGCCGCGCGACGCACGGCGCAAGCTGTATCCGAACCGTAGCGGCTATCCCAAGGGCATCGAGAGCGCCCGAACCGCGGCCAAGCAGATCGCAGCGAACGCTACGACGGGACGTACCTGAAGGCCACACGACGAGGTGATGCAAGACGAGGTGATGCAAGGCAATGAGCGAGGCGTCCCGTAACGAAGGTGCGTGGTGGAAATCCGCCGTCATCTACGAAATCGCACTGATCTCGTTCCAGGACTCGGACGGCGACGGCAAGGGCGACCTCGCCGGCCTGACCTCGCGGATCGACTATCTGAAATGGCTCGGCGTCGACGCGGTGTGGCTGACGCCGATCCACAAGAGCCCGTTCCGCGACCTCGGCTACGACATCTCCGACTACTGCTCCATTGACCCTGCGTTCGGCAACCTCGACGCGTTCGACCGCCTGCTCAAGGCCCTGCACACGGCGGGGATCCGCCTGATCCTCGATCTCGTGCCCAATCATACTGCGAACGATCACGCCTGGTTCGTCGAGAGCAGCAGCTCACGGAACAGCGCGAAGGCCGATTGGTACATCTGGGCCGACGCGGCCGAGAATGGCGGTCCGCCCAACAACTGGCTGAGCCGCTTTGGCGGCAGCGGCTGGGAGTGGTGCGAGGCGCGCCGGCAATATTACTATCATTCCTTCCTGGTCGAGCAGCCCGATCTGAACTGGAGAAACCCGCAGTTGCGCGCCGCGATTGCCGATGTCATGCGCTTCTGGCTCGATCGCGGCGTCGACGGCTTTCGGGTCGATGCCAGCGCCGTCCTGATCAAGGACGCGCTGCTGCGTGACAATCCGCATAACCCGCAAGCGGGATGCAAGCCGCCGCCGCAGCGCCAGACGCCCGTCTTTACCGACGATCGGCCAGAGACGATGGATTGCATCGAATTCATCCGCGAAGTGATCGACGGTTATCCGGGACGAATGTTATGCGGCGAAGTCCAGGGCAAGACCGACCGCATCGGCCACTTCTACGGCAACGACCGACCGCGCCTGCATCTGCCGCTCAATTTCGCGCTGCTGGACTCGCAATGGGATGCGCTGTCCCTGCAAGCAACGATCGACGCGTATTACAACGCCATCCCGGATCATGCTTGGCCGGTCTGGGTGATCGGTGGCCATGACAAGCAGCGGATCGCGAGCAAGATTGGCGAGCCGCAGATGCGGGTGCTGGCGATGCTGCTGATGACGTTGCGGGGAACGCCGTTCTTCTTCATGGGCGACGAGATCGGCCGCAAGCGCGTTCCCATTCCGCCCGACCGCGTCCACGATCCCTTCGAGAAGCTCGTTCCGGGGTATGGCCTTTGCCGCGATCCTGAACGCGCGCCGATGCGATGGGATGACAGCAGCAACGGCGGCTTTACCACCGGCGATCCATGGCTGCCGCTGGAGCCGCCCGACGGCGCAGCCAACGTGGCCGCGCAGCAGCGCGACGCGCGTTCGATCCTGGCGCTGTTTCGGGCGCTGATGACGCTGCGGCGTGAGCATGCCTGCCTGCGCCGCGGCGGCTACGAGCCGCTACGATCGCAGAACGACGTTCTTGCCTACAGGCGGACGGATGGCGGCAAGGAAATTCTGGTCGTGCTCAACATCGCCGCCGAGCCGCGGAAATGGCATTGGCAAGGTCGCGGCCGCCTGCTGATGTCGACGCATCTCGACCTGCCGTCCGAGCCGTTGCCGGGCGCCTCAATCCTGCTCCGCGGCAATGAAGGCGTGATCATCGAACTCGAGCCAAGATGACGGCCGAGGAACCATCCGCGCGTCAGCGAGTCTCATTCAACGCTTCCGACGTCCCCCCTGCCGGAGGCTGAATAGACGAAACTGCGGCCCCGGCGCTCATCCCCCTTCAAGCGCCGGGGTCACGGCGTGAGCCTAGAGGCAGACCATGAGCAAGACCAAGGGCCTCGGTCAGCGGATCGCTGGCAAGGCGAAACAGGCCGTCGGCGAGATCGTCGGCGATCAGGATCTCCATGAGGAAGGCAAGGAGCAGGCGGAGCGCGGCCGGGACGAACAGAGCAAGCCGAGCGAGCTCAATCCGTTGAAGAAACTCAATCAGCTGACGTGAACGCCGCCGCGCCGTCAGCCATTTCCAGTTCAATTCGCCCCGCTGATGAAGGCGCCTCACGGCGGCGCTCGCGCTGGGTCGCCGCTGCCGAACTCGGCCTGATCAGCAGCACCTTCTCGACCATCGTCAGCCAGCTCTTCGCCGCGCGCCTCGGACGCGATGCCGCCGTCGACTGGATGACGGTCGCCGCCATTCCCGCGCGCGATTGGGCGATCAGCGCAGAGCCGTCGTGGAGCGCGGTGCTTGCCGGGATCGCCTTCCATCAATGGGCGGACTTCTCCTGGGCGGTGGTCTTCTTCGGCGTGCTCGGGCGCTGGACCGCCGAGTTGCGGCCGCTCACGATCCTGCTGCTCGCACTGCCCTGGGCCGTGTTCTCGTCGAGCATGGAATGGTTCGTGCTGGTGCCGCTGTTTCCGTTCTGGCAGCCGCTGTTCACGCTGCAGCAGCCCTACTGGATCGGCCTGCTCGTTCACGCCTCCTCGGCCGTGATGTATCCCCTGTTCGCCCGGTTGCGCTGGAGGCGAGGCGCGGCACCCGCGCGCGATGCTCGCTTCACCAATGCCTGGATCACCGGCGCGCTGGCTCTGATCGCGCTGCTCGGCGCGACCGCGTTGTTCGGCAGCCATGGGTACGAGCCGCCATGGATGGGCCGCGACAGGGACGCGGACCAGAGTTACATCCGTCATATGACCGCGCATCATGCCCAGGGCATCGAGCTGGCCCGGACCGCAACGGAGCGCGCGCAGGACCCGCATCTGCGAAAGCTGGCGATGCTGATGGTCGCGAGCCAGACCGGCGAGAACCGGATTTTTGAGACGTGGTGGTTGAGCTGGTTCGACACCGAGATGCCCGATTGCAGCTCAGACGAACGTGCCGCCATGCCGGGCTTCCTGACACAGGCCGAGATGCGACAGGTCAAGGCCGCGCCGGCGGATCAATTCGACACGCTGTTCGTCGAAACAATGACCAAGCATCACGCCGGCGCCGTCAGGATGGCTGACCAGATGTGGCATAGCGGCGGCGATCTGCGCCTGCGTGTGATGGCCCACGCCATTCGCCACGAGCAGCAGGGCGAGATCGCGCTGATGCACGGCGCCAGCGGCATTGCCGCCGTCGCCACCGCCTTCCACAACATGCTCGGCGACAATTTCAATTGACCGGATCGTCCCCTACTCCCGCCAGAACTCCGCCAATTCCTCGGCGGTCATCAGATCGACCTGACCGTGAAAGCGGGTGCGGTACATCGTCATCAGTGCATCATGTCCGACGTCGGACGAGCTGCACAGCGCATCCTCGACGATGACGACCCTGAAGCCGAGATCGACGGCGCTCAGGACCGTCGAGAGTACGCAGACGTCCGTCTCCGCCCCGGTGATGACGACCGTGCCGACATTCTTCTCGATCAGCAAGCTCGCGAGGCCGGGATTGCTGAACGCCGAATAGGCCGGCTTGTCGACGACGGTAGCCGGCGGAACGAAGCGGCTCAGGGCGGGCACGAGTTCAAGGCCCGACGGCGGAAGATGTTTGCGGGTCGCTTCGCGCCAGCGACGAAAATAGCTCTGCCATTGTCCGGGCCGATCTTCCGGATCTTCCGGCGTGATGAATCGCGTGAAAATCGTTCTGACCTGATGTCGAGAAACGATCGAGGCGATCGTCGGCAAGACCCTCGCCATCCATGGCGTCTCCCAGAGACCGCCAGGAGCGAAGATGTTCTGCATGTCGATGCACAAGTGAACGGCGTCGCTGATGTCGGTCACTTCCGACGCGCTGTCTTTCATCGTTCTCCACCATCAGGAACATGGCCATGCGCCGGAGCCGGCATTTCCGCAGCGACCTCACCGACTGCAATGCGATTCCGACGGCCATCGTTCCACGGTCATCCGCGCCGGAGGAAGTGCTTGCCGACGCAGACCAATCAAGAGAAGCCCGGCATCGGTGGAATCGGCTTGCGCAGCTTCCCAACCAAGCGTAATTTTCAACTCTACGTAGCTCATTCGAAAGCATCTATCGGGTTCGGCCAAGCGGGAGACAGCAATGGCGGATGTCCCATGGCACCTTTCCGGTGACTATTTCGAGAATTGCAGTTGCAGCATCGTGTGTCCCTGCCTGGTGTCGGCGGCGCCCCCGTTGACCGCGCGACCGACCGAGGGCTTCTGCAACGTACCACTGATCTTCCACATCGAGACCGGCCGCTATGGCGATATCGCGCTCGATGAGCTCAATGTGCTCGTCATCCTCCACGCACCTGGGGTCATGGCAGACGGAGACTGGTCGGTGGCCGCCTATATCGATCAGCGCGCCAACGATGACCAGACCGAGGCCCTGGCTGCAATCTTCACCGGCGGTGCCGGCGGTCCCATGGCCGCGTTCGCGCCGCTGATCAGCAAGAACCTTGGGGTGCGCAAGGTCCCGATCACGTTCCGGATCGACGGGAAGACGCGCTCCGCGGAAATACCCGGCATCCTGCACATGTCGGTCGATCCGCTACCGACCATGCATCCGAGCGGCGAGATGTGGACAAACATCGGCCATCCGGTCAGCCCCGACGCCATGGTGATGGCCGTCGGCGCCGCCGGCAATACCTTTAGCGATCATGGCATGCGCTGGGATAATTCCGGCAGGAACGGCCTGTATGCACCGATCCGCTGGTCGAACCAGGCGTGATGGTAAACTCCCGATACCGGCTGTATCGGCGCTGGCAACATCGATCGCACAATATCGATCGCAAATGACGGACAGCCCCCTGGAAGCCGTGCTGCGGCGCGATCGCTGGATCGTCGGCGGTGCGATCGTCCTCATTGTCGCGCTGGCATGGAGCTATGTGCTCTGGCTTGCCAACGACATGGACATGGGCGGCATGGACATGACCGAGTTCCGCATGATCCCGGCCGGGACCGGAATCATGCTGCCGGCCAACGAGCCGTGGCGAACGATCGAGTTCGCCTATGTGTTCCTGATGTGGGCGGTGATGATGGTTGGAATGATGGCTCCCTCTGCCGCGCCCATGATCCTGATGTACGCCCGCGTAGGCCGACAGGGCAAAGCGCAAGGCAAGCCATTCGCCGCGACCGGCTGGTTTGCTGCCGGTTATCTTTTCGCCTGGTGCGGCTTTTCGCTGGCAACCACCTTGCTCCAATGGGCGATCGAGCGGGCTGCCCTGCTGGATTCCCGGATGGCGATCGCGAGCAACCTGCTCGGCGCCATCGTGCTGATCGCGGCGGGCGTCTATCAATGGACACGGCTGAAAGACGTCTGCCTCGCCCAATGTCAGTCGCCCTTTCTATTCCTGATGCGCCACGGCGGCTTTCGCAGCGACCTGCGAGGCTGCGTGCTGCTGGGCTTTCGGCATGGAGGCTACTGTGTCGGCTGCTGCTGGGTTTTGATGGCGCTGTTGTTCGTGGGTGGCGTGATGAACGTGCTCTGGATCGCGCTTCTGTCGTTGCTTGTACTTTTGGAGAAAGTCACGCCCTTGGGACGCTGGATCGCGCGCGCTGCCGGCATTGCCTGTGTGGCCGCCGGCGCGTGGCTGCTGCTGGCCTTGCCGCAGTGATTAGGGGTCGCGAACGAGGACCGCGCCGACGGAGCGAACCCTCGGCCGGGAGATCAAAAATCGGAGACTTCTGGAGGCCCCATTCCAGGGTCCGCAGCGCGAACCCGGCGGGCATTGAAGATCGCGAAAAGATCCTTCGCGTGTCTGTTTGCTTGGTGCGCTCGGAGGGACTCGAACCCCCACGATTTTACTCACTGCCACCTCAAGGCAGCGCGTCTACCAATTCCGCCACGAGCGCTTTTGGGGATGCCGGCTTGAGGCTTGAAGGCCAACCGGATCAACGGCGCCGATCTAACAAATCCATCAGAGGGGTACAAGCCTCCAAAGGCCCTGAATTCCACAAGCTTGGCAGGAAAGTTCCGGCTCTTCGCGCCGGGATCGGCCTTTTCCGCCTGCCCAGGCGGCTGCGCGTGCCCGGGCCGCTACCGCGTGCCCAGGCCGCTACCGCGTGCCCGGGATGCGTGGCAGCATCTGCTTGACCTCGACCGCGATCCGGTTGCGGTCGACCAGCACGACGCCGGAGGCGACCGGCAAATTATTGGCCAAAACCTTGACCTCGTCGGCCTCGGTTGCGTCCAGCTCGATGATGGCGCCGCGGGAAAGACGTAATACCTGGTGGATCGGCATGGTGGTCGTCCCGAGGACGACCATGAGATCCACGGTGACTTTGTCGAGAGTAGGCACTTCAGCACCACCGCAACTTGGGACTAGGACTAGGGACTTGGTATTTGCGCCTGCGATCATCACCCGGTTATGGTTAGCCAATGGTTAATTCACCCCAAAACCCCCGCCAAGAGCTCGATTTGACGTCGTTTTCCGCCTCCTCCGGCGAGCCGGTGGAGTGGCGGATTTCGGACGCGCCCGTGCCCTATCCGGAGGCCGTGGCCGAAATGGAAGCGCGCGTCGCGGCGATCGCCGCCGGTGAAGCCCTGGAGCTGGTCTGGCTGCTGGAGCACCCCCCGCTCTACACGTCCGGCACCTCCGGCAAGGAATCCGACCTGCTCGATGCCCGATTCCCGACCTTTGCCACCGGGCGCGGCGGCCAGCTCACCTATCACGGGCCCGGCCAGCGCGTGGCCTATGTCATGCTCGACCTCAAGCGCCGCCGGCCGGATGTCCGGGCCTATGTCGCGAGCCTTGAAGAGCTGATTCTGCGGACACTCGCTGCCTTCAACATCCGTGGCGAACGGCGCGAGGACCGGGTCGGCGTCTGGGTCAAGCGGCCCGACAAGGGACCCGAGCACGAGGACAAGATCGCGGCGATCGGCGTCCGGCTGAAGCGCTGGGTCTCGTTCCACGGCATCGCCATCAATGTCGAGCCGGAGCTTTCGCATTTCGCCGGCATCGTGCCCTGCGGCGTCGCCGATCCGCGCTACGGCGTCACCTCGCTGGTCGATCTCGGCCAGCTCGTGACGATGGCCGATGTCGACGTCGCGCTCCGGCAGGCCTTCGAGGAGCTGTTCGGGCCGACCCGGATGCTGATGCCGGAAGCGGCGGTCTAACTTCCGGTCTCTCTCATTCTCCGCAAAGCCGGAATCAGCTACGGTCGATTCCGGTGTCGCCCACGCCTCCCCCCTCCGCCGGGAAAGCAGATGTCATGCCGGGCGACTAAACCATCGGACCGACTGTTCGAGCGCCAGGCATAAGGAGGGGTTGCGTTTCAGCTCGCAATGGGAGGTTTTTGCGATGAGACTGTCTGCACCCATCTATCATCTGAAGCGAAGAGCGAAGCGCCTGTCCCGCGAGGAAGGCATCCCGCTGCACGATGCGCTCGACCGCATCGCCGCGACGGAAGGCTTTTCCGCCTGGAGCATGCTCGCGGCGAAAGCGGCCGCAGCGACGCCGGCCAACAGGCTCTTCCCGCAATTCCGACCGGGCGACCTGGTGCTGGTCGGCGCGCGCCCCGGCCAGGGCAAGACGCTGATGAGCCTCGAGCTTGCCGTGGAGGCGATGCGGTCGGGCCACCGCGCGGCGTTCTTCTCGCTCGAATACACCGAGAAAGACGTCTTCGATCGCTTTCGGGCGATCCGCGTGGACCTCGCGCAACTCGACAAACTCTTCGAGGTCGACTGCTCCGACGCCATCAGTGCCGACTACGTCGTCAAGCAGATGGCCGCAGCACCGCGTGGCACGGTCGTGGTGATAGACTATCTGCAACTGCTCGACCAGCGGCGGGAAAATCCCGACCTCACCGTTCAGGTGCGCGCGTTGAAATCATTCGCGCGCGACAAGGGATTGATCGTCGTCTTTATCTCGCAGATCGACCGCTCCTATGATCCCTCGCTCAAGCCCTGCCCTGACCTGGACGATGTCAGGCTGCCAAACCCGCTCGACCTGAAGCTGTTCGACAAGACCTGTTTCCTGAACAAGGACGAAGTTCAGTTTCGCATAGCGAGCTGACGATCAGGAGGCCCAACCGGTTCAGGCCGCGGGTGCGGTCGTTCACCCGCGGCCTCGCTCCTCATGCCTTCTCCGGCGAAACCTCGAGCTTGCCGGCGATGTAGCGCCGTTCCTGGGTCAGGCCGCCAAAGCCATAGGCGTCGCCCTTGACCTCGTCGACATGCAGATAGGTCTCGTGATGCAGCGGGCCCAGGATCCCGGCCATGCGCTGGAACATCGCGGCGAGGTAGGTGGCCTTCTCGTCCTTGGTGTTGGTGCCTTCGCTGATGTGGATGTCGATCCAGTAGCTCGCCAGCTTTTGCTCCGCGAGCGACTTGCCGCCGGCGAACCAGTCGCCCGCCTCCACTGACTTCACGATGATGGCGGTGACCTCCGGATCCTTGTGCAGGATTTTTGCGGTAAGCTCGGACACGGCGCTCGCGATGTCGGCTTTCAGCGAAGGCGACTGGCGGGAGGTGGTGTAGGACACGGTGATCAGCGGCATGGTCGTTCTCCTCGGATGTCGCGCAAGTGTTGCGCGGCGTTGGGGAGAAGCTAGACCCGCCCTCCACATTTTGGTATCTTATCTCTGTTGATACCAGTGATAAGATATCATAATGACAGCAACGCTCGACATCGCCACGGTCCAAGCCTTCCTGCTGGTCGCCGACCTCCAGAGCTTTACGCGGACCGCCGAAGCGCTCGGCACGACGCAGGCAGCGGTTAGTCTGAAGCTGCAACGGCTGGAAACGCTGCTCGGCAAGCGCCTCGTCGAGCGCTCGCCGCGCGCAGTCCGGCTCACGGCAGACGGCGCGACCTTCCTCGAGCGCGCCCGCGCCCTGATCGCGGCGCATGATCGCGCGCTGTCGGGCGAGGCGTCAGTCGCGCAGTCGCTCTCGCTTGGCATCTCCGATCACGCCGCAGGCCCCGAACTGGTACCCCTGCTCGAACGCCTGCATGCGATGTCGTCGAACCTCACGCTCGCCGTCACCATCGGTTTCTCGCGCGAGATGCAGGAGGCCTATGATTCGGGCCAACTGGATGCGGTGATCGTGCGCCAGGAAGGCAGCCGCCGCGGCGGCGAGACGCTGGCCGAGGACGAGTTCGGCTGGTTCGCATCACGACGCTTTGCCGTGCCGAAGGGCGAACAGTTGCCGCTCGCGACGCTCGCCCCACCCTGCGGCGTTCGCGCCATCGCCGTGCGCGCGCTCGACAAGGCCGGCCTCAAATGGCGTGAGCGCTTCGTCGGCGGCGGCGTCACTGCCGTGGTGGCAGCCGCGCTCGCCGGACTTGCAGTCGCGCCGCTGGCGCGACGGATCGCGCCTCCCGGGCTGGTCGACATTGGGCCGACGCACAAGCTGCCGAAACTCGGCAGCTCGAAGGTGATGTTGCATTCGAAGGTCAGCGATCCCGCCAAGCTGGCGGCATTGCGCGCGGTGGCGACGACGTTTCGGAGCGTGGCGGCGGTCTGACGCCGCACGGCCTTACAAGATCGCCTCGAACGCGCTTCGCAGCGTCTCGTGGCGAAACACAAAACCGCGGCTTAACGCCTTGTTCGGCAGCACGCGCTGGCCGCCGAGCAGGAGTTCGTCGGCGAAGCCGCCGCCGATCCGGCGCAGCAGGCCGCCGGGAATGCGAAACACGGCGGGTCGATGCAGACGGCGGCCTAGCTCCTCGCTGAACTTTGCGTTGGTGACGGGGATCGGCGCGGTGGCATTGACGGGACCCGTCAGATCAGGCGTCGCCATCACATAGGCGATCAGCCGGATCAGATCGTCGCGCTCGATCCAGGACATCCACTGCCGCCCGGTGCCGATGGGACCGCCGAGCCCGAACTCGAACGGCGTCAGCATGCGCGTGACGAAGCCGCCTTCGGTGCCGAGCACGAGGCCGATGCGCAAATTGACCACGCGGACGCCGAGTTCCTCCGCCGGTCGCGCCGCCGCCTCCCAGGCCGCGCACAGCTCGTGGCTGAAGCAGGCGTGCGACTTCGCCGATTCCGTCAGCACCTGGTCGGCCCACAGGCCATACCAGCCGATCGCAGAGCCGCTGACGAGCACCTCGGGCTTGCGCTCCAGCCGCGCGATCAATCTTACGATCTCGCCTGTCATGTCGATGCGCGACCCGAGGATCTTCGCGCGCTTCGCCTCGGTCCACAGGCCGTTGCCGATCGGCTCGCCGGCGAGATTGACGATGGCATCGATAGGCGTGTCCGAGGCGAGCTGATCGAGGCTGGTGATCAGCGTGACCGGCGGCGGCAGAATATCGGCCTTCGCGGGATTGCGGATCAGCGCAATGACCTGATGCCCTGCTCCGCTGAGGCTCGCTGCGAGGCGGCTGCCGATGAAGCCGGTGGCGCCTGATATCAGCACGGTCTTGCGGCCGGAGAGCTTTTCGACGAGCCCATGTGCGGGAACGCTTCGCATGCGGCCGAGCCGGCGCATCGCCGCGAAATCCCTGAGCCCGCAGAGCGCCGCACCAACCGCACAGGCCATCGCGGCAATGCTGAGCAGGCCCTGATACACGACCGTCACGCCGACGGGCTGCATGGCCCAGTCGATCAGCACCGGCAGCAGCAGCACCAGGATGGCGCCGTAATTGATCGCGAGCAGCGTGTGATTGATCCGCTCGCTCGGCGGCAGCTTCCGGCTCAGATCCTCCTCGACGAAATCCATCAGCGTGATGACGATCTCGGCAACCAGCACCGCGACGACCAGCAGCGCTAGCACACCATAAACTTCGAGCCAGCCGAGCACGAGGAACAGCAGCGCATAAAGCATGTTGCGGATGCCGTGCAGCTTCAGCTCAAAGCGCTGCGACGGACGCCAGGCCAGGCGCTCGGTGAATTCGTGGTGATAGAAGGTGTCGAACACGCCCATCACGATCTGGATGGCGATGAGCGTCCACATGAGCTGTGTCATGACACGGCCTCCTTGAACATGGCGGACTGGTGGATCAGCGCGCCGTAACGCGGATGAACGACATCGAGGGTGAAGCGGAAGGCGCCCTCGCCGAGATCGCTGTGCGTCACCGTGAGTTCGCCCGGCGTCAGCCATCGCGGCAGCGGAATCCACAGACGTCCAAACTGGAGCCCATAACCGGCGCTGCGAAACGTCAGCGCCTGGTCCTCGACTGCGATGCGGAGCGCCATCGAGACGCCGAAGCCGACATATTCCTCGAGCCCGGTCGGGCCGGCAAAGCGTTTGGCGGAATGGATCACTTGCGGAAAGCCGCGCTTGCGCGCGCAGATGCGGGTCCAAGTCTGGCCGCCGCCCCCGGCGTCTTCGGTTACCGTGACGACGATGGGGACGCCGGTGTCGCGGCCGGTCGGCAACGGACCGCCGATCAGGCGCGCGGCTTGGGCGAACCACCAGCCGATGCCGCTGAAGCCGATCTCATCGACCACACCGACATAGACGACGCTGTCGCCGTCGGCGACGCGTTTCGAAAAGCGTCGCCAGGTCGCCAGCGGCAGCCGGCCCCAATCCTCGTCCGACAGCAGCGCGCGGAAGCGGCGATCGTCGAGCAGTTTCGTGTGAGCGAAGGTCGATGCGTTGGAGCCTGATAATCTTGCCGACGTCATCGCACCCTCCTCAAACCTATTTGGTCTTGCCCAGCGGCAGCAGATTGGCGATCTTCTCGCCAAGCCGCATCAAGGCGACCAGCCGCGGCCGCGGCACCTTCAGCATTTGCATGAACCAGTGGTCGGCGAGCTCGGTGAAGGCGAGCATCTCCTTCAGCCGTTTGCTCGCGACCGGATTGATGGTCGGATCGTCGGCGGCATCGGACACGCAGGCCCTGAGCGCTGTGATCGCCGGATCAAGCTCCCGCTCCTTGCGCCGCGCCGCGATCCTGGCAGCGACCTCCCAGATGTCGGTCTCGGCCTCGTAATGGTCACGGCGATCGCCGAGAATCGGGACGCGCCGGATCAGGTTCCAGGCGAGCAGCTCCTTGAGCGAGTTGGAGACGTTGGAGCGGGCCATGCCGAGGGTGTCGGCGATGTCCTCGGCCGTCATCGGCGCCTCGGCCAGATAGAGCAGCCCGTGGATCTGGCTGACCGAGCGATTGACCCCCCACTGGTCCCCCATGTCACCCCAATGCAGGATGAAGCGCTCGACGGCGGCTGGGAGTTTCTTTCTTCCTGTTATTTCTGTCATAACAGAAATATCTGACGAATAGGATCGGCTGTCAAGAGCATCCCCTGGCTTGCGCCCTGCATACGGGCTCGCAATATTGCCTAAAAAGGTTCCAAGCTCGGGGAACAATCCGCCACCTGCGGCGTTTGCCCCCGTTAAGGCAGGGTCCGGGAATGGTCGAGAAGTTCAGTCAGCAGAGAGACTTGTTCGAGAGTGAACGCAGTTTCCGCCTGTTGGTTGAAGGGGTCGCGGACTACGCGCTCTACATGCTCGACCCCACCGGGATCATCACCAGCTGGAACATCGGCGGCGAGCGCATCAAGGGCTATTCGCCCGGGGAGATCCTCGGCCAGCACTTTTCCCGTTTCTACACCGAGACCGACCGCGCCAACGGTAAGCCCGCCCGTGCGCTCGGGATCGCGCGGGACAAGGGCCGTTACGAGGAGGAAGGCTGGCGCGTCCGCAAGGACGGCACCTTCTTCTGGGCGAGCGTCGTGATCGATCCGATCTACGAGGACGGCAAGCTGGTCGGCTTCGCCAAGATCACGCGCGACATCACCGAGCGCCGCAATACCCAGATCAAGCTCGAGGCGATGCAGAAGCAGCTCGCCGAATCCCAGAAATTCGATGCGCTCGGCCAGCTCACCGGCGGGGTGGCCCACGACTTCAACAATCTCCTGATGATCATCAGCGGCAGCCTCCACACGCTGAAACGCGGGGCCGACGACGAAGCCAAGCTTCAGCGCGCGATCTCGGCGATCGAGACCGCCGCCAGGCGCGGCGCGGCGCTGACCAATCAGCTCCTCACCTTCGCACGGCGGCAGAGCGTCAATCCGCAGGCGATCGACTTCGCCGACCGCATCGCGGCGATCCGCGAGGTGCTCGACGCCGGCGTCGGCAGCTCCGTGCGCCTGGCTTTCGACGTCAGCAGCGACGTCTGGCCGATCAGGACCGACGTCTCCGAGCTCGAGACCGCGCTGCTCAACCTCGTCATCAATGCCCGCGACGCGATGCCCGACGGAGGCACGGTGACGATCGCAGCGCGCAATCTCGTGCTCGACGAGGACCCCCTCGTGGGCGAATTCATCGCGATCGACGTCAGCGATACCGGCCTCGGCATTCCCTCCGACGTTCTCGACAAGATCTTCGAGCCGTTCTTCACGACCAAGCCGATCGGAAAAGGCACCGGCCTCGGCCTCTCCCAGGTGCACGGCTTCGCCCATCAGGCCGGCGGCACGGTCCGGGTCGCGAGCGCGCTTGGCAAGGGCACGACCTTCACCATCCTCCTGCCGCGCGGAGAAGACGAGCCATCGCGCGAGGCGGCGGGAGAACCGGCGTTCCAAGGCAGCGGCACGGTGCTGCTGGTCGAGGACAATCCGGACGTCGCCGCCGTCAGCATCGGTCTTCTGGAGCAGCTCGGCTATCACGTGCGCCGGGTCGCGGACGCCGAAGCCGCCTTAAGCGAGATCGAGAAGAACGGCGTCGACTTCGTGTTCTCGGATATCGTCATGCCCGGCAAGATGGACGGGCTCAGCCTCGCCCATCACCTCCGCCAGATCCGCCCCGGCCTGCCGATCCTGCTCGCCACCGGCTACAGCGAAGTCGCCGCAGGCGTGCGCGGCGATTTCCCGATCCTGCGCAAGCCCTACGAGATCCACGAATTGAGCGAAGCGATCGCCAAGCTGCCACGGTGATTCTTTAGCTACACCGTCGGCAACACCGAAAACGCCTCACCTGCCCGGCGCAAGTTCAGCTCATCGACGTCGGCCGTCTCGCTGGTGACGCTGTCGACGCGCGAGGACGGCGGGCCGTGGCGGCACAGCGCAACCATGTCGGCGACGTGGTTCGGCGGCCCTGCGAACAGCGCTTCGACGCTGCCGTCGCGGCGGTTGCGGACCCAGCCCTCGAGACCGCACGTCGTCGCCTGATGCTCGAGCCAGGCCCGATAGCCGACGCCCTGCACGCGCCCGCGGATCATCACCTGGAGGATCGCCCGGCTCATTGTTTCAGTCCGAGGACATCGGCGCTGCGCGCCTTGACGTCGGCCTCCCGCGTGACGCGGCTGATCAAGTCCGATGACGGAAGGCCTTTGAGATTCTTCGGCGCAGTGCCGTCGCGCAGCGCCTTCTGCGTCTCGTAGACGGCCTGCGTTGCGGCCGCGATCGGCGCATGGCCCTGAAGCGCGATGCGAACGCGCCAGCCAGCGAGATCATCGAGCACGTTCAACTCCTCCGGCGCGCCGCCGAGCACGATCGGCAGGCGCGTTGAAGATGCGATGGCCTTGAGCTCGGCACGCGACTTGATGCCGGTGAAGAACAGCGCGTCGACGCCGGCGGCTTCATAGGCCCTGGCGCGGCGGATCGCATCCTCGATCGAGGTGATCGAGGCCGCACCGGTGCGCCCCATGATGACGAGCGACGGATCGCCGCGGCCGTCGAGTGCCGCCTTCATCTTGCCGACGCCCTCCTCCAGCGAGATCAGCTGCGTCTTCGCTGCGCCGAAGCCAGCCGGCAGCAGCGTGTCCTCGATGGTGAGGCCGGCGGCGCCCGCCGTCTCCAGCTCCTGCACCGTGCGGCGCACGTTGAGCGCGTTGCCATAGCCGTGATCGGCATCGACCAGCACCGGAAGTGCTGCCGCACGCGACATCCGCCGCATCTGCTCGGCAAGCTCGGTGAGCGTGATCAGCGTGATGTCGGGATCGCCGAGCACCGCGAGCGAAGCCACCGAGCCGCCGAACATGCCGAGCGGGAAACCGAGATCCTCGGCGATGCGGATCGAGATGGCGTCGTAGACCGAGCCGGGATGGACGCAAGTCCCGCCGGACAGGATCGATCGCAGTTTTTCGCGGCGGGAACGAAAGGCCATGGTGATGTCTCGGTTAGTGCGAATTGCGTCCCGCCGTCGTCCTGGCTTTCGCCAGGACGACATTGAGGCCCCTTACGCAAACTCCAAAATCAGCGCATCCACCGCGAGCGTCGAACCGGCGCTGGCGTGGATCTTCTTCACCGTGCCGTCCTGCTCGGCGCGCAGCACGTTCTGCATCTTCATGGCTTCGATCACCGCGAGCGTCTCGCCCGCCTTGACCTCCTGCCCTTCGGTCACCGCGATCGAGACTACGAGGCCGGGCATTGGACAAAGCAGCTTCTTGCCGGTGTCGGCAGCCGTGGTCACCGGCATCAGCCGCGCCGAGGCTGCTTCCGCTTCGGTCCAGACATAGACCGGCACCTCGACACCCTGATGCGCGAGGCGAATGCCGTTCGCGATCGGGCGCACCTGCACCGCGACGATGTGCCCGTCGATGGTGCCCTGCCAGACCGGATCGCCCGGCTTCCACGGCGACTGCAACAGATGCGATTTGCCAGCCTTGCCGTCGGCATCGAGGAAACGCACCGCGACCGCCTCGCCCTCGCGCGCGATCTCCAGCAGGATCTCCTGACGGTCGAGCCAGACCGCACGGCGACGCTCGCGCTGCACGATGCGGCCGCCCATCTGACCCGAGATCTGCCGCTTGCGCTCGCCGAGCACGTGATCGATGGCGGCGCCGACCGCGGCAAGCCGCCGTGCGACCTCGCCTTCCGGCACACGAACGGCAAACCCCTTGGGGAATTCCTCCGCGATGAAGCCCGTGGAGAGCCGGCCTTCACGCCAACGCGGATGATGCATCAGCGCCGACAGGAACGGGATGTTGTGGCGGATACCGTCCACGTAGAACGAGTCCAGCGCGGTGGCCTGCGCCTCGATCGCGGCCGCGCGGGATGGCGCGTGGGTGACGAGCTTGGCGATCATCGGATCGTAATGGATCGAGATCTCGCCGCCCTCCTGCACGCCGGTGTCGTTGCGCACCGTGATGCCATCCTGGCTCGCTTCCGCCGGCGGACGGTATTTCACCAGGCGACCGATCGAGGGCAGAAAGTTGCGGAACGGGTCCTCGGCATAGAGACGCGATTCCACGGCCCAGCCCGTCAGCGTGACGTCCTTCTGCGTGATTGCGAGCTTCTCGCCGGCGGCGACGCGGAGCATCTGCTCGACGAGGTCGACGCCGGTGACGAGCTCGGTGACGGGGTGCTCGACCTGGAGGCGCGTGTTCATCTCCAGGAAGTAGAAGCTCTTGTCCTGCCCCGCGACGAATTCAACGGTGCCGGCGGAGTCGTAATTCACGGCCTTGGCGAGTGCGACGGCCTGCTCGCCCATCTTGCGGCGGGTGGCTTCGTCGAGCAGCGGCGAAGGCGCTTCCTCGATGACCTTCTGGTTGCGGCGCTGGATCGAGCATTCGCGCTCGCCGAGATAGATCACGTTGCCGTGCTTGTCGCCCAGCAGCTGGATCTCGATGTGGCGGGGGTCGACGATGAACTTCTCGATGAAGACGCGGTCGTCGCCGAACGAGGCCTTGGCCTCGGCCTTGGCGAGGTTGAATCCCTCTGCGACCTCGGAGGTCGAATGCGCGATGCGCATGCCCTTGCCGCCGCCGCCGGCGGAGGCCTTGATCATCACGGGATAGCCGATCTCGTCGGCGATCTTGACCGCGTGCGTGGCGTCCTCGATGACGCCGAGATAGCCGGGCACGGTCGAGACTTTTGCCTTCGCCGCAGCCCTCTTGGATTCAATCTTGTCGCCCATCGCCGCGATCGCGCCCGGGTTGGGGCCGATGAAGACGATGCCCGCCGCCTCCAGCGCGCGCGGGAACGCCTCGCGCTCGGACAGGAAGCCGTAACCGGGATGCACGGCTTCGGCGCCGGTCTTGCGGCAGGCCTCCACGATCTTCTCGATCACCAGATAGCTCTCGGCCGCAGCCGGCGGGCCGATCAGCACGGCCTCGTCGGCCATCTCGACATGGAGCGCGTCGCGGTCGGCCTCGGAATAGACCGCGACCGTTTGAACTCCCATGCGGCGAGCGGTCTTGATGACCCGGCAGGCGATTTCGCCGCGATTAGCGATCAGAATGCGTTTGAACATGCTTTTCTTGAGTCTCGACCTTGGGCGGGACCCTTCCCTGGCCGTTGGGGCCTATAGGACGGGCCGTGTGGCTCCCGTGGTACATCAAAATAGGCCGGAGGCAACGGTCAAAATCCGGCCGCTCTGGCGTACCAGCGCAAGACCGAAGCAAGACCGAAACGGGCCTGGCAAGCCCCGGACGGCCTACGGCTTCCCGGCCTTGCCCACGTCCCGGACCAGGCCGTGAATGAAGCGGAGCTTGTCGACGACGACCGGCGAGAGGATGAATGGATAGAGGTCGCGCATGCCCATGGCGCGGTTGACGCTGTTCATGGCGAAGGTGAAGGGCAGCCATGCGTTGACGATCGCCTCGACGTCTCTCGCCTCGTAGGGGTTGAAGCGGATGCGCGTCGTCAACTCCCCGTCGCGGTCGACCTTGGGCCGCACCTCCATGCCGAACTCGCTAGCCATCTCCAGGGTGTCGACGATGTGGAGATAGTGCGCCCAGGTCTCGGCGAAATCTTCCCAGGGGTGCGTGGTCGCGTAGGCCGAAACATAATTCTGCTGCCAGTCCGGCGGGGCGCCTTCGGCATAGTGGCGCTGCAAGGCCTGGCCATAATCGGCGGAATCGTCGCCGAACACGGCGCGGCATTCGTCCAGCTTGCCGCCGTCGCGTACCAGCACGTCCCAGAAATAGTGCCCGACCTCGTGGCGGAAATGCCCGAGCAGCGTCCGGTAGGGCTCGCCCATCTCCAGCCTGCGCCGCTCGCGCTCGATGTCGTCGGCCTCGGTCAGCGCGATCGTGATCAGGCCGTTGTCGTGACCGGTCAGGACCTTCTGCCCGCTCTGCGGATCGTCGGCGAGGAAATTGAAGATTAGGCCATGTTCGGGATTGTCCTGCCGGGTCTGGAGCGGCAGCTTCCAGCGGATCAGGGAATAGAACAGCCGGTGCTTCGCCATCTCCAGCTCGCGCCAGCCGGCGAGTTGCGCCTGATCCGACAGGTCCGGCACGACGCCGTTATGGCGGCAGGCGCGGCAATAGCCTGTGGTATCACCTGCATCCGTCAGCCAGTTGCACGCATCGTGCTCGGCATTGCTGCACAGCATGCGACTTTCGCCCTTGGTGGCCAGCGTCCGCCAAGCCCCACCTTGAGCCTCGCCGTCGGGCTCGATCGCCGACATCGTCTCCTTCTCCGGCAGGAACGCGACGCGATGGCCGCAGCGTTCGCAGGCGCGGTTCTCGAAATAGAGGACGTTGCCGCAGGCCTGGCAGACAAAAAGCTTCAAGATTTAGCCTCTTCGGAAAGCGAGTGTTTGGTAATGAAGGTTGCGGCCGCTCGGAGATACGCGCGCGGAGGGCTCATCGTTCCAAGGTTCGGAACAAATAGCCAGACCCGGCGTTCGTTCATACCCAGCACGCTGCATTCGGCGGCGCCTTTCTTTCCATATTTCTTTTGAGCAATGGCCATCACGCGTCGTCTGTGTGAATATCGGTCGGCCACGTGCGCTCCCGCATCACAACGGCCATCGCCTTGAACGATCCTTCGCCCGAGACCATCGCCGCCGAAAGGCTGCGCCAGCACCTGGAAGATGTCGCGCGCGAGCGCGACAGCGCCTATCGCGCGCTCCAGGAACGCGAAGCCGAGCTTGCGCGCATCCAGCGCATCGGCAAGGTCGGCGGTCTCGAAGTCGACTTCCGCGAAGGCTTCAAGAACCGCCGTTCGCCTGAATATCTGATGCTCCACGGCCTGCCGCCGGAAGCGGCCGACGAGTCGCACGAGGACTGGATCAATCGCATTCATCCCGACGACCGCGACGCAACGGTGAAGCACTTCATCGATTCGCTGTCCGGCACCAGCGAGGACTACACCGCCGAATACCGCATCATCCGCCCCAGCGACGGCGAGACCCGCTGGATCCGCGTCGTGGCCAAGATCGAGCGCGACGGTGGCGGCCGCGCCGTCCGCCTCGTCGGCGCCCATATCGACGTCACCGACCAGATGCTGGTGCGCGAGACCCTGCGCGAGAGCGAGGAGCGCTTCCGGCTGATCGCCGACAGCGCGCCGGTGCCGATCTGGGTCACCAAACTGGACCGCACACGATCCTTCGCCAATCAAGCCTATGTCGATTTCGTCGGCCTGCCCTACGACCAGGCCATCTCCTTCGACTGGCGCAAGGTGCTGCATCCGGACGATCTGCCGCATGTGCTGCAGCAGTCCGTCCAGGGTGAAGCATCGCTCAAACCGTTCGTGCTGGAAGCCCGCTACAAGAACGCCGCCGGCGAATGGCGCTGGCTGCGTTCGGAATCGCAGCCGCGCTGGGACCCGACCGGCAGGCATATCGGCTTCATCGGCGTTGCCCATGACATCACGGTGGCCAAGCAGGCCGAGATCGAGCTCCGGCAGCTCAACGAGACGCTGGAAGAACGTATCGTCGAGCGCACTGCCGAGCTCGAATCCAACGAGGCGCGGCTGCGCGCGATCCTGGAGACCAGCAACCAGTACCAGGGCCTCGTCAATCTCAGGGGCGAGCTGCTTTACGCCAACACGACCGTGCTCGACGCCATCAAGGCGAGCCCTGCGGACGTGATCGGAAAGCCGTTATGGCAGACGCCCTGGTTCAGCACGACAGACGGCATGAGCGCGCGGGTGCGCGAGGCCTTCGACACCGTGCTCAAGGGCGAAGCCGTGCGGCTGGAGATGCGGCTGCGCCTTCCCATCGGCGAGCGCGATTTCGAGTTCGGCATGCGCCCGGTGCTCGACCGCCACGGCAACATCACCGGCGCGGTACCCGAGGCGGTGGACATCACCGAGCGCCGCCGCGGCGAGGAAGCGCTGCGGCAATCGCAGAAGATGGAGGCGATCGGCCAGCTCACCGGCGGCGTCGCGCACGATTTCAACAATCTGCTCACCATCATCCGCTCGGCAACCGATTTCCTGCGCCGCCGCGAGCTGCCGGAGGAGCGCCGCCGCCGCTATGTCGATGCCATCTCCGACACCGTCGAGCGGGCCTCCAAGCTGACCGCCCAGCTGCTGGCGTTTGCACGCCGGCAGCCGCTGAAACCGCAGATCTTCAACGTCGGCAGCCAGGTCGAAGGCGTCGCGCAGCTGGTCCGGCCGCTGGTCGGTGGCCGCATCGAAATCGCGGTGGAGGTTCACGATGGCGACTGCTTCACGATCGCCGATGTCGCGCAATTCGAGACCGCGCTGATCAACCTCGCCGTCAACGCCCGCGACGCCATGGACGGCGAAGGCCGCCTCACGATAGCCGTCCGGAAAGTTCAGGGCATCCCTAACCTGCGGGCGCAGTCGGCGCGCGGCGGCGACTATGTCGCGATCTCGGTCGCCGACACCGGCAGCGGTATCGCGCCCGACAACATCGAGGCCATCTTCGAGCCGTTCTTCACCACCAAGGAGGTCGGCAAGGGTACCGGCCTCGGGCTGAGCCAGGCCTTCGGCTTCGCAAAGCAGTCCGAGGGCGACATCGCCGTGACGAGCACGCATGGTGAAGGCGCGACTTTCACCATTTATCTGCCGCGGGCGCATAGCCCCGCGACGGATCAGGAAGCCGCGGCGCTGACCTATGAGGCCGCCGCCACCGGGCGCGGCTATCGCGTGCTCGTGGTGGAAGACGACGACGAGGTCGGCCGCTTCTCCACTGAGCTGCTGGAAGACCTCGGCTATGTCGTCCGCCGCGTCGCCAACGCCAATGCGGCGCTCGCCATCCTCGGCGAGAACGAGTTCGCCGTCGACCTCGTCTTCTCCGACGTCATCATGCCCGGCATGAACGGCGTCGAGCTCGCCGGCATCATCCGCGAACGCTATCCGGGCCTGCCCGTCGTGCTCACCTCTGGTTACAGCAACGTCCTCGCCGAGAACGCCGATCGCGGTTTCGAACTGATCCAGAAGCCGTATTCGGTGGAATTGCTCTCGCGCATCTTGCGCAAGGCGATCACGGCAAAGCCGTCGATCACGCGGTGAGTGTTGTGATTGCACGAAGCTGACAAAAACTCCGTCATTGCGAGCGCAGCGAAGCAATCCAGAATCTTCCCGCAGGAACAGTCTGGATTGCTTCGTCGCTGCGCTCCTCGCAATGACGGCGCGTGCCGTTCCAACCTAACATACTTTTGAACGAAATTGAGGACTGAAGCTCAGGCCGAGACGCGGCAAATCACAGGTGGCGGTCCGCGGCCCGCAGGGGAAGACAGCGCCGGCGGCTTCCGCTATCGCTGCCGAATGAGCCTTCCCACTTCGAGGACCGAACGTGCCGTCTGACGCCATCCTGGCCTGGAGCATCATCGTCGCTGCGACCGCAGGCGTCATCATCCGGCCCTTTCGCCTGCCGGAGGCGATTTGGGCCGCCATCGGCGCCAGTGCGCTCGTGCTGTTCGGCTTGCTGCCGTGGCGGGATGCGTTGACAGGCATCGGGAAGGGTGTCGATGTCTATCTCTTCCTGATCGGCATGATGCTGATCGCCGAGCTGGCGCGGCTCGAAGGCCTGTTCGACTACCTCGCAGCGCTCGCCGTGGAATATGCAGGCGGCTGGCCGCAGCGGCTGTTCCTGCTGATCTACATCGTGGGCACGCTCGTCACCGTCCTGCTCTCGAACGACGCCACCGCGATCGTGCTGACGCCCGCCGTCTATGCCGCGACGCGCGCAGCCGGCGCCAAGCCGCTGCCTTATCTCTTCGTCTGCGCCTTCATCGCCAACGCCGCAAGCTTCGTGCTGCCGATCTCCAACCCGGCCAATCTGGTCGTGTTCGGGGCGCACATGCCTGAGCTCACCGAATGGCTGCGCCTGTTCGCCTTGCCCTCGGCGGCCTCGATCCTGCTGACCTATGTCGTGCTGCGCCTGACCCAGCACCGCGCCCTGAAGGAAGAAACGATCGCTCGCAGCGTGCCGCATCCGAAGCTCGGCCGCGGTGGCAAGCTGACCGCCATCGGCATCGTGGCGATCGGAATCGTGCTGGTCACGGCCTCCGCGCTGGACAAGCAATTGGGCCTGCCGACCTTCGTTTGCGGCGTGGTGACAGCCGCAATCGTGCTGCTGCTCAGCCGGCAATCGCCGCTCCCCGTGCTGCGCGGCGTCTCCTGGAGCGTGCTGCCGCTGGTCGGCGGGCTGTTCGTGATGGTGGAAGCGCTGATCAAGACCGGCGTGATCGGACGGCTCAGCGCGCTGCTGCATGAAGCCGTCGGGCAATCCGTGACGAAGGCGGCATGGAGCGTCGGCCTCGCCACCGCGATCGCCGACAACATCGCCAACAATCTTCCCATCGGCCTCGTTGCTGGCTCGGTCGCCGCCAGCGATCATTTGCCCGCGCCGGTCGTGAGCGCCATCCTGATCGGCGTCGATCTCGGGCCCAACCTGTCGGTGACCGGTTCGCTCGCCACCATCCTGTGGCTGGTGGCGCTGCGGCGGGAGAAGATCGAAGTCGGCGCCTGGCCGTTCCTGAAGCTCGGACTGCTGGTGACGCCGCCCGCCTTGATCGCAGCGCTTGCGGCCGCGATCCGTTAGCGCGGCCGATTACGTTCAGTTGTTTGCGGTGCATCAATGCCGACGGTCTGACCGCGGCTACAGTTCTCTTGTCGCGTGATTGAGACATGCCGCGACAAGGAAGGTTCATCATGCAGATTCAATCGAAGGCGCTACCGCAGAGCTTTTCCCTGCGTCGCGAAATCCAGAGCTACATCGCGCCCGCTGGCGGCCGGGGCGAGACGTCCCATCCCCTGCTCGTCCTCTCGGTCGTGGCGCTGCTGACTCTGTTCGCCATCGTGGAAATCGACCTGCACTCCGCCCAGCTTCAGGCCATCGGCCTGCTCAGCCATGGGATCGGGATCGATCCCGTCTTCCTGAGCCCGTAGCAGGACAAAGCCCGATCGCGGCCGTCGCGGCCGCGACCGGGTCACGCATCGTCAATCGTTCTCGTAGCCGTAGACTTCCGGCAGGATGAAGATTGCGGCAAGCAATCCGATCAGCGGGAAGATCGCGACCATCAGCGTGGCGTTCGCCTGCCCGATCGCGGCGAACACCGTCGGGAACAGGAAGATCGCCAGGAACGACGGCAGCTTCACGAACATGTAGGCGAAGCCGCTGGCGGTGCCGCGATATTTCGGCTTGGCGACCATGGTCGGGATCGTCATGCAGTTCGACGCATCCCAATAATGGCCCCACAGCATCGCGGCAGCCGCGAACGGCAGCAGGATCTTGTTGTCGGTGTAGAGAGCGAAGGCCGCGACCAGCAGCGAGGCCAGCACGATCGAGAAGCCCGCGATCGAGATGCCGCGATGGCCGATCTTCGGCGTCAGCAGCGGACCGACCCAGCCCGACAAGGCGGCGAAGGAGAACAGCGCCATCGTCACCAGATTGATGCCGAGCACGCTCGACACGCCGACCATCACAAAGAGCACCGGCAGGTAGAACGCGAAGGTCGAAAACTCGCTGGCCTGCGCGAAGCAGGCGATCCAGCCGTAGATCGTGGCGCGCCAGCGGATCGGATCCTTCTTGAGGTCGGCGAGAAACGCGCGGGTGGAGACCTTCGGCACTTCGACGTCATGGTCCGGCAGCATGGCCAGATCGTCGTTGAACATCTCGCGCGCGACCTGCTTGGCCTCGCGGTAGCGTCCCTTCTGCACCAGCCACACCGCCGTCTCAGGCACGTCGTGGCGCATCACCAGGATGATCAGCGCCGGCAGCGCGCCGAGGCCGAGCGTCACCCGCCACAGCATCTCGTGCTGCATGTCGATCAGCAGGAAGATCACGATGACGCCGATGGTGAGGACCTCACCGACCGCGAACATGAACTGCCAGCGGTTGCCCATGACCTCGCGCTCGCCCTTGGCCATGGATTCCATGATGTAGGTGTAGCCGGTCGAGATGTCCGAACCGAGCGGTATGCCGAGCAGGAAGCGGATCACGACGAGCCAGCCGACGCTGGGCACGAAGGCCTGCGCCAGCGCCAGCACGATGAACAGCACCATCGTCACCAGAAACATGACGCGGCGGCCGATCTTGTCGGAAAGCCAGCCGCCGAGCAGTGCGCCGATCATGGCGCCGCCTTGCGTACCGGCCGCGGCCAGGCCCAGCATCAGCGGATCGGGATTGAACTGCTCCTTGATGAAGATCAGCACGAAGGCGATCGAATAGAGATCCCAGGCTTCGACCAGGATCGAGGCCATCATCAGCCAGCCGACCTTGTTGCCCTTGGGACTGTAGTTCGTGATGAGGTAGCGGACCGCGGCTTCGCTCGCGGTCGGTTGTGGCATCGCCATCGTCGACATCTTTGGTCCTCTCTTAAACTCTCTTACGTGCCAAGTAGCGGCTCGATGCTGCAATCGAGCAGGCGCGGGTCGATCCCGACCTCCATGCCGGTGAACATCTCGCCCATGTAGTCGATCAGTGCATCGCTCGCCTTCACCGCGTCCTCGACACGACGATTGGCAACCGCATTAAGAATAGCCAGATGATGATCGATTGTTCCTGACAGCTCGGCCTGTCCCGGCATGAAACGGTGGTGGATGTAGCCGATACGCCGGTACAGCGTGTGCAACGGCCGCAGCGTGTGCACCAGAAACGGTTCGCCTGCCGCCTCCAGCACCAGCGCGTCGATGCGGCGGTCGATATGATTGAACTCGTCGAGGGTCAGATTGGCGCGGCGCTCGCGCAGAAGGCGCTCGATATGCAGCGCCTGATTGCGGTGCGAGAGACTGGCGCGATCGGCCGCGAGCCGGATCACGAAGCGCTCCATGTCGCGGCGCAAGGCCAGCAGCATGCGCTCGCGTGCCAGATCGATCGGCGCAATGCGCAGACCGTGGCGCGGACGGATGATGATCAATGTATCGGCGGAGAGACGATTGACGGCGTGATGAACCGGCGTGCGGCCGAAGCCGGTGATGTGCTGCAATTCCAGCATCGTCATGAACTGGCCGGGCTTGAGCTCGCAATGGACGAGCAGCTCTTCGATCCTCTGATAGGCGAGCTCGAAAAAGTTGAGACGGTTGCGCCGGGAGGGCTTGCCCTCGGCGTCGTCGTTCCTCACCACTTCGAGCGCGCGCTTGCGTGTTGCCATGTCGTCTCTCCCTCAGCCCGCGCCGTCGTTTGCAGGGCGGCGCCTTGTTGGTGATATCCCTAAAACATGTTGTGATATATTACAAGCGAGCGTAAGACTCGGCATGCGCCCGCACCATGTTGCGGTGCGGAATGACAACAAGACGGCGCTGCGCGCGCCTGCGATGGGAGGAGTATTGCCGTGAAGATCACGTCGATCGAGACGCTGCGCACCGAAGAATTCTCCAACGTCATCTGGGTGCGCGTCCACACCGACACGGGCATGATCGGTCTTGGCGAAACCTTCTACGGCGCCGGCGCCGTCGAGGCGCAGATCCACGATACCTTTGCCGGCCGCCTGCTCGGCCGCAATCCGCTGCACATCGAGGCGATCCATCGCGACATGCTGAATCTGCCGATGGCGCAGTCCTCCACCGGCGTCGAATATCGCGCGGCTTCGGCCATCGACATCGCGCTATGGGACCTGTTCGGCAAGGTCTGCAATCAGCCGGTGCACCAGATGCTTGGCGGCCTCTGCCGCGACAAGCAGCGCATCTACAACACCTGCGCCGGCACCCAATATGTCCGCTCGACCAATATCAGCCCGGTCGCGAACTGGAATCTCGGCGCTGCCAAGGGTCCCTATGAGGATCTCGATGGCTTCATGCACCACGCCGATGCGCTTGCCGAAAATCTGCTGGAGAGCGGCATCTCGGCGATGAAGATCTGGCCGTTCGATCCGGCGGCGCAGGAGAACAAGGGCCTGTACATCACCGCCGCCCAGATGAAGCACGCGATCGAGCCGTTTGAAAAAATCCGCAAGGCCGTCGGCGACAAGATGGAGATCATGGTCGAGCTCCATTCGCTCTGGAACCTGCCGACCGCAAAACAAATCGCCCGCGCGCTCGAGCCCTACAAGCCGACCTGGTACGAAGACCCGATCCGGATGAACTCGCCGCAGGCGCTGGCCGAATACGCCCGCTGCACCGACGTCTGGGTCTGCGCCAGCGAGACGCTGGGCTCGCGCTTCCCCTACAAGGACATGCTCGACCGCGACGCCATGCATGTGGTGATGGCGGATCTGTGCTGGACCGGCGGCCTCACCGAGGGCCGCAAGATCGCGGCGATGGCCGAGACCTATCACCGGCCCTTCGCACCGCACGACTGCATCGGCCCGATCGGCTTCATCGCCGCCATCCACATGTCGTTCAGCCAGCCCAACACGCTGATCCAGGAATCGGTGCGCGCCTTCTACAAGGGCTGGTACAATGAGCTCGTGACCACCATGCCCACGATCAAGGACGGTTTTGTCTATCCGATGGAAGGCCCCGGCCTCGGCGTCGACCTTCTGCCCGCCGTATTCGACCGCTCCGATCTGACCGTGCGCCGTTCCAACTCTTGAGGATATTTTTGAGATGAGCACCGCCCTCTTCGACCTTTCCGGCCGCACCGCGCTGGTGACCGGCTCCTCCCGCGGTCTCGGCCGCGCCATTGCCGAGGGCATGGCCAAGGCCGGCGCCAGGATCATCGTCAACGGCTTCGATCCCAACCGCGTCGAGCAGGTTGTCGCCGAGTTTCGCGCCGCCGGCTACCTGGCCGAGGGCGCCGCGTTCAACGTCACCGACGAGCCTGCAATCGTCGCCGCCTTCAACCACTTCGACAACAAGGGCATCGCGGTCGACATCCTCGTCAACAATGCCGGCATCCAGCACCGCAAGCCGCTGGTGGAGTTCACCACCGACGAGTGGCGCAAGGTGATCGAGACCAACCTCACCAGCGCCTTCGTGATCGGCCGCGAGGCGGCCAAGCGCATGATCCCGCGCAAGCACGGCAAGATCATCAACATCGGCTCACTCGGCAGCGAGCTCGCGCGTCCCACGATTGCGCCCTACACCGCCGCCAAGGGCGGCATCAAGAACCTGACCCGCTCGATGGCGGTGGAATGGGCCCAGCACGGCATTCAGGCCAACGCGATCGGCCCCGGCTACATGCTGACCGACATGAACGAGGCGCTGGTCAACAACACCGACTTCAACAACTGGCTGATGGGCCGCGTTCCCTCCAAGCGCTGGGGCCGGCCGGACGAGCTGGTGGGCGCTGCGATCTTCCTGGCCTCGGATGCATCGACCTATGTCAACGGCCAGATCATCTATGTCGATGGCGGCATGATCGCCGCTATGTGAAGCCGCGAAACCCTGAGGGAGCCAAGCATGCGCGCCGTCGTCATTCACGCACCGAAAGATCTGCGGATCGATAGCTATCCGGATGCAGCGCCCGGTCCGGGTGAAGTCCGCGTCAAGATCGCGAATGGCGGCATCTGCGGCTCCGATCTGCACTACTATCATCACGGCGGCTTCGGCGTCGTGCGGATCCAGCAACCGATGGCGCTGGGGCACGAGATCGCCGGCGTGGTCGCAGCCGTCGGTGACGGCGTCACGAATGTGAAGCCGGGCACCCGCGTCGCGGTCAATCCGAGCAAGCCGTGCGGCCAGTGTCTGCATTGCCAGGAAGGCATGCGCAACCAGTGCCTCGACATGCGCTTCCTCGGCAGCGCGATGCGCTTTCCCCATGTGCAGGGCGGCTTTCGCGAATTCATCACGGTCGATGCCGCGCAGGCCGTTCCGATCACCGACAAGCTGTCGCTGGCGGAAGCCGCGGTCGCCGAGCCGCTCGCGGTGTGCCTGCACGCCGGCAAGCAGGCCGGGGCCCTGCTCGGCAAGCGCGTGCTGATCACCGGCTGCGGCCCGATCGGCGCGCTGATGATTTTGGTCTCGCGCTTCGGCGGCGCGGCCGAGATCGTGGTCACCGATGTCGCAGAGGCGCCGCTTGCCGTCGCAAGGCAACTCGGTGCCACTCACGCCATCAATGTCGCCGCCGATGCCACGGCGCTCGATCCCTGGCGCACCGGCAAAGGCGTGTTCGACACGCTGTTCGAAGCCTCGGGCAACCAGGCCGCGCTGCGCACCGCGCTCGACGTGCTCAGGCCCGGCGCCACGCTGGTGCAGCTCGGCCTCGGCGGCGAGGTGACGCTGCCGATCAACTCCATCGTCGCCAAGGAATTGCAGCTGCGCGGCACCTTCCGCTTCGACCCCGAGTTCGAGCTGGCGGTGCGGCTGATGGGCGAAGGCCTGATCGACGTCAAGCCGCTGATCACGGCAACCATGCCGTTCGAGAACGCGGTCGCCGCCTTCGAGCTCGCCAGCGACCGCTCGCAGTCGATGAAGGTGCAGCTGACGTTCTGAGGCCTATTGCTGCGGCTGGTTCTCGATCATGCGATCGCTGACCAGCCGCACGGCGCCCCGTTTCCACGAATAGTCCGCGCCCAGGCGCAGGCCGCTGTCGCCGCGTGCCAGCACCACGCCGGTCCTGGCATCGCGCACCTGAAAGCCGAGCGTGTACTCGGTGCGGCTGACCCGCCGCACCACCCCGATCAGCGACTGATCCGCACCCAGCCCTTGCGCAATCGCCGCCTCGCAGCCGCCGCAGTCGCGTAAAGCGCGCGCATTCAACGCCGCCTCGTTGGCGCTGCCGACATCGACGAGACGGTAGCGGCCGGATCGGCCGAGGGCGTCGCGGACGCTGCCAGTCACTTCGGCCAGATAGGATGCGTCCGCGGCCGCGAGGCCGGCGGCCGGCGCCGCGGTGTTGTCGTCGAGCTCGAATTCGAACACCGCCAGTGCGATCGGAGCAGGCGTGCCGAGCGCGGCTACGATCTCGCGCGACACGAAGATCTCGGCGCGCTCCCACGATTCATCATTGTCGCCGCGGAAGGTGTAGAGCTTGTCCATCACGACCTTTTTGGCGCCGACGTCGATCACGGCGACCTTGGCCCATTGCACCAAGGTGCTCGTCTTCTGGATGCCGCCGATCACCTTGAACGCCGCGCCGTCCTGGGCCGACGGTACGAGCCGGTAGCGCCGGTCGCCTCCAATGTCCCGCCGGAGCGCGGCCATGAAGGCCGACAGCCGTCGCTCATGGGCGGCGGTCTGGTTGGCGGGTTCAGCCGACGTATCGGTATAACTGAAGTCGTCCATGGCGACGCCGATGGCCGTTTCGGCACCGGCCGACGCATAAGCCGCCGGAAGGACGACAAGGAGACAGACTGAGAGGATCAACCGGCGCAGGTGCATAAATGTGCCTCGTGTGACGGAGCGGCGCGCCAATCTGGACGGCGCAATCAGGCCATGCAGCAGCGCCGGTCCCGGCGATGGCCGGGAAAATTTCACGACGGTGCACCGCACTGGCGCCTGGCGGCTTTGCGCCGGATGCGTTCTGCCGTTTAATGCGAGCGCGACAAATCCGTTCGCACCAAGGTGCCCGCCGATGTGGAACCGACCGAGATTCGATCTCAAAGTCCGTCTGACGTTGCGCGTGGCCGCGATATCGGCCGCCTGCTTCGCGGCGATCTCCGCCTATTTCCTGATTACGTCCGACCGCGAGGCGCATGCGCGCCTCGACGATATCGCCGCCATCGTGGCCAAGACGCTGGAGCTGCAGCAGGGCAAGATCCAGTGGGTCGCGAGCCCGCGCTCGGACTTTCCCAACCTCGACCCCGTTTCGGCTTATGTGATGACGCCCGGTCTGTGCCTGGCGTTCCGCGGCACGAGCGGCGACGTCCTCCAGCGCTTCTGTAGCGGCGCGCCTGTCCCGGCGAACCCGCCGCCGCAAGCCTTCACGGCGTTCTATCGCGGCTTGTTCGACCCCGGCCGAGAAGCGGCACGGCCCGTGATCGTGCGCGGGACGAAGCTCGGGGAGGCCGTGGTCTCGGTCGAGCCGGGCGTGCAGACCGCGGAGGCTTGGCACGAGGCCGGCCGCCTGATGCTCGCGCTCGCGATCGCGCTGCCGCTACTCTGCGGGCTGGTCTACGCCGCACTGGCGCGCGCGCTGCGCCCCACCCGCATGATCCGCACCGGCCTCGAGCGGATTGCCGCCAACGATCTCACCACGCGGCTGCCGCCGTTCGATCTTGCCGAGCTCTCCGCGATCCGCGACGGCTTCAACCATCTCGCCGAAAGCCTCGAGACCGCGCTTGCCGAACGCAGCGAGCTGACGCGGAAGCTGATCGCGCTGCAGGACGAGGAGCGTCGCCATCTCGCGCGCGAGCTGCATGACGAGTTCGGCCAGTCGCTTGCCGCCATCCGCGCGCTCGCCTCCTCCGCCCGCCAGACCGCCGCGCAAGAGTGTCCCTCCCTGCTTGGCGAATGCGACGGCATCGCGCGGACCGCAACCGGCATGATGGAGACGTTGCGCGGCACATTGTTCCGGCTGCGGCCGCCCGATGTGGAGGAGCTCGGGCTCGTCGCCAGCCTCGAAGGCCTCGTCGCGGGCTGGAACGGGCGCAGCCGCGGCGAGACGCGCTTCTCGATCCGGTTCGACGGCGCATTCGAGACCCTGCCGGCCACGATCAGCGCCAGCCTCTACCGGATCGTGCAGGAGGCGCTCACCAATGCCGCCAAGCATGCCGTCGCCACGCGGGTCAGCCTGGAATTGACGATGGGGGCCAGCGAGATCGCGCTTGCGATCGACGATGACGGACGCGCGAGCGATCCCGTCGCGAAATCCGGAATGGGCCTGCTCGGCATGCGCGAGCGCGTCGCCGCCTTGCGCGGCCAATTGAGCTTCGAGGCCGCACCGAACGGCGGCTCCGCACTGCGCGTGGTCATTCCGCTCGCAGCCACCGATCGGCCGTCGCTGGAGCATGCCGCATGAGCGCGGCGGACGCGACCATTCTGCTGGTCGACGACCATTCCGTGGTCCGCGAGGGCTATCGCTCCGTGCTTCAGAAGCAGCCGGGACTTCGCGTCATCGCCGAAGCCGCCGACGGCGCCGAGGCCTACCGTCTCTACAAATCGGAGGCGCCCGACCTCGTCATCATCGACCTGAGCATGCCCGGCATCGGCGGCATTGAGGCGGTCAGGCGCATCCGGCAGTGGGACAAGGGCGCGAGGATTCTCGTCTTCACCATGCACGAGAATGCCGGCTTTGCCGTGCAGGCGATTCGCGCCGGTGCCAGGGGCTACGTCACCAAGACCAGTCCGCCGGAGACGCTGGTGCGCGCCGTGATGGACGTGCTTGCCGGCAAGATCGCGATCAGCCCCGACATCGACCATGAGCTCGCGCTGAGCCGGCTCGCCGGGGAAAGCTCTGCCGCCGACGTCCTCACGCCGCGCGAATTCGAAGTGCTGCGGCTCCTGCTCGCCGAGAATACGACAGAGGAGATCGCCGAGACGCTCCATGTCAGCCCGAAGACGGTGGCGAACCTGCATTCCCTGATCAAGGACAAGCTCGGCGTCGGATCCGACATCGAGCTGGTCAGGCTGGCACTGCGCCAGGGCATCTTGACGGAGGTCGATCTCGGCGAGGCCTGATCGTATCCGCCCCGGATTACTCCCGCGCGACCACCGAATCCAGCCACGCGCAATTCAGTGGCGGCACGCGGGGGTCGGCCACACGAACGCCGCGCGACGCTGCATCCAGTCTCATGTCGCGAAGGCGCTTGCGCTGCTCCTCGGGCATGTAGAGCCGCTCGTGGCCCCATAGCGACGGGCCGTCAAAGGTCTCGTGTGGCTTCCAGGTCTCGGGATCGATCACACGACCGCCCCAGCCATATTCGATGAAGAAGCCGGATGGCGTGTTCACGTAGAACGACGTCATGTGGTCGTTGGTATGCCGTCCTAGCGTGTAGGCGACGCGGCCGTCGTCCATCTGCGCGAGATCGTAGCCCTGCCCGACATCATCGAGGCTGCCAAGTTCGACCATGAAATGGTGCAGCGCTTTCCGTCCTGAGCCAACCATTGCAAAGGAGTGGTGACGGCCGTTGACGTGGAAGAAATAGAGCCCGTAGGGCTTGAGGCCGAAATCGGAAACTTGAAAGCCGAGCACGTCGCGATAGAACGGCACCAACGGTTCGACTTCCTCGACGTTGAGCACGACATGCCCCATGCCGAGCGCGCCGGTGCGGAAGCCCGAGATTGGCCGTCCGGGCTTGAACGGCTCGGTCGCCAGCTCCGGTTTGTAGAAGGCTTCGAGCCGGTTGCCGGCGAGATCGCTGAATACGATCAGCTCGGCCACATGCCGCTCGTCGGCCAGCGCGCGGGAGCCGCGGGTCACCTTCACGCCGTGGCTTTCCAGACGGCCGGCGAGACGGTCGAGGTCCGCGGTCGAGGGAACCTCCCATCCCATCACCGCGAGCCCGGCATCACTGCTGCCGTCGACCACCAGGCGCTGCTTGTGGTCGTCCATGCGGAAAGCGCGCATCTTGCCGCCGCGATCCACCTGCTGCATGCCGAGCAGCCCGGTCGCCATCCGGCCCCACTGGTCGAGCTGGGATGAATTGATCCCGATATAGCCGAGCGCGGTGATTTCCATCGAATTCCTCCCGAGGGCATCGCGTCCGCCGCACTGCGGTGAACTTGATACCGGCCGCGCGCGATCCTACGGTGGCATCCGCAATCGCTTCGCGTTCGCAAAGACGATAATCGCGAGGCCGCAGGCCACAAGGGAGGAAATGCGAAGTGTCCAAGGAGCGGACGAACGGTCAGCCGCGGCAGCCTGAAGGCGTCCGCGCCTTCAAGCGTGGGCTGGACGTGCTGCACGAAGTCAATCGCTCCGGCGGCATTCGCGCCGGTGACGTGGCCCGCGCGCTCGACCTGCCTCGCCCGACCGTCTACCGCCTGCTCGAGACCTTGGAAGAGCTCGGCTATGTCGCGCGCAGCGCCAGCGACGACCGCTTTCGTGTGACCCGGCGGGCGCTCAGTCTTGGCGATGGCTACGATCCCGGCGTCGTGATCTGCCAGGCGGCAGCACCTTTCCTCGCCGAGCTGAGCAAGGGCCTGGTCTGGCCGGTCGATCTCTCGACCTACGAAAACGCCGCGATGGTGGTGCAGGAGACCACGCATTCGCGCAGCCCGCTCTCGATCGACCGCGGCATGATCGGCAAGCGCCTGCCGATGCTGCGCACCTCCGCGGGGCGGGCCTATCTCGCCGCCAGCCCCGCGCGCGAACGCGACCTGATTGTCAATCATCTGCGCCGGATCGACGAGGCCGACGACCGCCCCTTCCTCGACGAAGGCCGCCTCGGCCGAATGATCGCCGAGACGCAGGCGCGCGGATACGCGATCCGCAGCGAGGGCGAATACAATCCCAAGACTGCCTCGATCGCCGTACCCATCGTGCGGAACGGCGCGGTATTTGGCTGCATCTCCATCATCTGGATCCGCTCGGCCCTCGGAATCGAAGAGGCGGTGGTGCAGTTTGCGGCGCAGCTCCAGGAGACGGCGTCGGCCATTCCCGTCGAGATCTAGGCGAGCCGTCCGCTGGGCGGACACTTGGCGCGGCGGCGTTGATACGACTGCATCCCTTGGGGAAGAGATAGTCCCCATGCAAGATAAATCCGCCCCTGAAGAGTTTGACGTCGTGATCGTCGGCCGCGGCCCGGTCGGAGCCACGCTGGCCAACCTGCTTGGCCTGTGCGGCGTGCGGACGCTGGTGCTGGAGCGCGAGGCGCGGACCTATCATCTGCCGCGGGCGGTCCATTTCGACGACGAATGCATGCGGGTGTTCCAAACCCTCGGCCTCGCCGACGCGATCCTGCCGCATGTCATCCTCAGCCCCGGCATGCTCTTTCTCGACGCCGACGGCCGGATGCTGCTGGATTGGTCGCGGCCGCAGACATTGACGCCGATGGGATGGAATCTCAGCTATCGCTTCCATCAGCCTGACCTGGAGGACGCGCTGATCGCTGGCCTCGCGCGCTGGCCACACATCGCCTTGCGCAACCGCTGCGACGTGTTCGCGCTGGATCAGGACGAGATCGGCGTACGCGTCCGTTACGAGGACCTCTCCAACGGGAGGCTGAGCGAAGTCCGTGCCGGCTACGTCATCGGTTGCGACGGTGCTCGCTCTCTGGTGCGCCGCTTCATCGGCTCCGGCATGGACGATCTCGGCTTCCACGAGCGCTGGCTGGTGATCGACGTGCTGCTCAAGCGCAACCGCGACGATCTCGGCGACTACAGTATCCAGCATTGCGATCCACGCCGGCCGGCGACCTATGTCCGCGGCACCGGCACGCGGCGACGCTGGGAGATCACAGTTCTGCCCGACGAAGACTCCCAGGTGGTCGCGCAGCCAGCGAAGGTCTGGGAGCTGCTGTCGCGCTGGATCACGCCCGAGGATGCCGAACTCGAGCGCGCCGCGGTCTACACCTTTCATTCCATCATCGCGCAGCAATGGCGGAGCGGTCGTCTGCTGCTCGCCGGCGACTCCGCACACCAGACCCCGCCCTTCCTCGGCCAGGGCATGTGCGCCGGCATCCGAGATGCCGCCAACCTTGCCTGGAAGCTCGCTGCAGTCCTGCGCGGACTGGCGGATCCAAGCCTGCTCGACACCTATCAGAGCGAGCGCCAGCCGCACGTGCGCGAGTTCATTGAGCTCGCGATCCGCCTCGGCGGCGTCATCAACACCAAGGCGATCGAAGCGGGCCTTGCGGCCGGCGAGGCGCGCGCGAATGCGCCGGTCAGGCTCGAGGTCAAAAAGCCCCTGCTCGGCCCAGGCCTCGCGCTTGGCGATCTCCCGCTCGCCGGACATCTTGCGCCGCAATTCGAATTGAAGGACGGCCGCCGCGGCGACGACCGGGTTGGCTACAGCCACGTGCTCCTCGTCGAGAGCGCCGCGACGATCTCATCGCGTCTTGCTCTTTCGCAATCTGGAACCGAAATCCTGACCAGCGACGATGCCGAAGGCGTCGGGTCATGGCTGCGCGAGCACGGCATCATCGCCGCGCTCGTTCGCCCCGATCGCTACGTCCGCGGCAGCGCCAGCAACGACACCGAGCTCGACCGGCTGATTGCCGCCGTCACACCTCCAACCCACGTGCCGTCCGCGGCCTGAACCGACTTCTCCCAAGGATATCTCATGAAGCTGCTCTCTTTCATCACCGACGGCCATGCCTCTTTCGGGGCTGTCAAGGACAATGGGGTCGTCGATCTCGGCACACGCATCGCGGGCTGCACCACGTTGCGGCAGTTGCTCGAAGCTGGGCGCGTTGCCGAGGCGGCAAAGCACGCCGCATCCGCTGCGCCAGATCATGCACTCGACGAGATCACCTTTGCCCCGGTCATCCCCGATCCCGGCAAGATCATTTGCGTCGGCCTCAACTATCGCGACCACGTCGCCGAAACGGGGCGCACCGTCACCGAGAAGCCTGCGCTGTTCGTGCGCTTCCCCTGCAGCCAGGTCGGCCATCTCCAGCCGATTGTGAAGCCAAAGGTGAGTGACGATTTCGATTATGAAGGCGAGCTTGCGCTCGTCATCGGCAAGGCAGGCCGCCACATCTCCGCGAGCCGCGCACGCGACCACATCGCCGGCTATTCTTGCTACAACGAAGGCAGCATTCGCGACTGGCAGCGCCACACCAGCCAATTCCTCTCCGGCAAGACCTTTGCCGAGAGCGGCAGCTTTGGCCCGTGGCTGGTGACGGCGGACGAGATCCCCGATCCGTCAAAGCTCAACTTGCAGACACGGCTGAACGGGACCGTCGTGCAAGACACCACCACCGATCTCCTGATCACCGCAATCCCCGAACTGATCGCCTACATCTCGACGATCTGCCCGCTCGTCCCCGGTGACGTCATCGTGACAGGCACGCCCGGCGGCGTCGGCGCCAAGCGCAAGCCGCCCCTGTGGATGCGCCCCGGCGACACTGTCGAGGTCGAAATCTCCGGCATCGGCATCCTGCGCAATAAGGTCGTCGCCGAGCCGGCCTGACTGCCGACGCCAATCAATCAAACATAACAACATCAGGAAACGCCATGGCCATCCTCCGCACGACATCCGCCGCCACTCTGTTGATCACGCTGGCGCTCGCAGGTACTCCCGCGCGTGCCGAGATCAAGGGCGAGGCCGTCCGCATCGGCGTCCTCACAGATATGAACGGCATCTTTGCGACCGCGATGGGCCCGGGCTCGGTCGAGGCGGCGCGCATGGCGGCGGAAGAGTTCGGCGGTAAGATCAACGGCAAGCAGATCGAGATCCTGCAGGCCGACCACCAGAACAAGCCGGACCTTGCGGCCTCGCTCGCCCGCAAATGGTTCAGCGACGGCGTGCAGGCGATCGCGGACGGCGGCAGTTCCGGTGCCGCGCTCGCGGTGCAGGAACTGGTGCGCGGCAACGGAAAGATCTTCCTCATCTCCGGCGCAGGCGCCAACCAGCTCACCGATGAAGCCTGTGCCGCGGGCAGCGTGCAGTGGACCCAGGATGCCTATTCGACCGCGACCGCGGTGGTCTCCGGCATCATGCAGACCAGCAAGGAGCCGTGGTTCTTCATCACCGGCGACTACGCCTTCGGCCATTCGATCGAGACAACCGCGCGCGCCCGCATCATCGAGCTCGGCGGCAAGGTCGCCGGCAGCGTCAAGGCGCAGCTCGGCACGCCCGACTACAGCTCGTTCCTGCTTCAGGCGCAGTCCTCGGGTGCAAAAATCCTGGCAATCAACGTGGCCGGCGACAACGCCACCGCAATCAAGCAGGCGGAAGAATTCGGCCTTGCCGACCAGGGCATCAAGATCGTGCCGATGTCATTCCAGAATGTCGATATCGAGGCCGTCGGGTTGAAGGCGACGCGCGGCGATCTCATCGTCACCTCGTTCTTCGAGGACGTCTCGCCGACGGCCCGGAAATTCTCCGATGCGTTCTTCGCCCGCCGCAAAGCGATGCCGTCGCAAATCCAGGCGGGCGTCTATTCCGCCGTGCGCCACTATCTCCAGGCGATGAAGGATACCGACTCAGACGACAGCACGGCTGTAATGGCCAAGATGAAGGCGACGCCCGTCTCCGACGCTTACACGCCCAACGGCCGCATCCGCGAGGACCAGCGCATGGTGCATGATCTGTATCTGGTGCAGGTCAAGACGCCTGAGGAATCCAAAGGGCCCTGGGATTTCGTCAAGCTGGTCGCGACCATCCCGCCCGACCAGGCCTTCCGCCCGCTTGAACGCAGCAAGTGCGGCCTGGTCGGCAAATAATCTGTCAAACCAGATAGCGCGTGAGATAGCCGTCCATCGCGTAGAGCGCACAGAGCGCGAGGCTCGACCACACGGCGGCGGTGAAATACAGGAACATCCAGGTCAGCTCGCCCTTCCAGTGCGCGATGTCGTGGGTCACGACCCAGCGGGTCGAGACGTCATGCAGGCCTTCGAGAAAGCCGAGCAACCTGTTGCCCTCTTCATGCCCTGCCCGCCAGCGGCTGAGATACATCGGCACGTCGACGGTGACGAGGAAGGCCAGGAAGCAGGCGATGCCGACGATGCCGGCAATCAGGGCCCAGCGCACCGGTCCCTGGAATTCCGGCATCAGCCGGCACAGCGCGATGCCCGCGAGGAAGAATGTCACCGCCCACAGCGAGTTCTCGATCGCGTTGAAGAGGAAGTTGGTCGTCACCACCGCATACCAGGAGAAGCACTCCGCGATGATGATGATGGGCACGATCACCCACGCGATGTTCACCACCGTCTCGGCGCCCGTCATGGTCCCGAGCTGATGCAGGATGACCGCCCATTGCGCGGCGAAGCACAGTTCGGCCACGGTCGCGACCGTGCGGCCGACGAAGACGCTGGAGAGCCAGGTGTCGAACAGGCAGATGCGCTGCACGTCGGCGCGCGGCAGGAACGAGCGGAAGGCGCAGCCGAAGACGTAACCGGCGCAGAGCAGGAACATCAGCCCGATGTCGGAGCCGCCGCTGATGCTGCCGGCGGGCGTCGGGTAGAACTCGCGGTACAGCATGAACCAGACGAGAATGTTGGCAGCACTGACCAGCGTCAGGGACCCCCACCACCACGCGAGGGGATTTGTCCGCGCCTGCCACTGCAACATGAATCGCTCCGATGTAATCGATATGACATTCAGTCGTAATAATCCTGTCACAACAAGCCACGCAATCGCGACGAAAATCTGTGTGCGGCGGGGCTCTTCGCGCACATTCTTGCCCTGCCGGCACAGCCGCCGCATGTCCGGATAATGGACATAACGCTACATTTTATGAATCTATTGGACATCCGGCGGGACCGGGTTCATTAAAGCCTGCATGGCCAGAACCGCCTCCAAACCGATCCGCGCCTCCTCGTCCGCTGCCGCCGTGCTGGCGGACAGCATCGATGACGCCGCGTTCGCGACGACGCTGGCGAAAGGTCTCGTAGTGCTCGAAGCGTTCAAGGCGGGGGCGGCCCAGCTCGGCAACATGGAGCTGTCGACGCTGACCGGGATTCCGCGCCCGACGGTGGCGCGGCTGACGCACACGCTCGCGGAGCTCGGCTACCTCCGCTACGACGCCGAACGCGCCAAATATCGCGTCGGTGCGCGCGCACTCCGCATGGCGCATCCGCTGCTCGCCGACATGCAGTTCCGCCAGGTCGCGCGTCCCATGATGCAGGAGCTGGCGCTAAGCGTGCGGGGCACGGTCTCGATCGGCCTGCTCGATGCGACCTCCATGATCTATGTCGAGACCGCGCGCTCCGGCGACGTCGGCCCGCACGTCCCCGACATCGGCATGCCCATTTCCGTGGTGATGACCGCGATGGGCCGTGCCGCGGCGGCGACCTTGCCGCAGGCCGATGCCGCGCTGCTCGAAGACCGCATTGCAAGCGAGGACACCGAACTGTGGTCGTCCTTCCGCGAGACATATCGCGCCGGCCTCACACAATGCGCCAGCCGCGGCTTCTGCACTTGCTTCGGCGAGTACATCGCCTCGATCCATGCCGTCGCCGCGCCGCTGTTTCATGCGCGTGAGGCGAAGCAGGCCTTTTCGATCAATTGCGGCATTCCCGCGTTCCGGCTCCAGCCCGGCCAGCTGGAGGGCGAGATCGGCCCGCGCATTGCCGCCCTTGCCGACAGCATCCGCACCATGGTTGGTGCGGCGCCGACGACCGAAACACAAAAGCAAAACAAGAAGAGCGCCAGACGATGAACAAGACAATCGGCGCTCCGCCACCGGGAGGCCACCATGACCGTCACACGGCGAACATTCTTGGGCACCCTCGCCCTTTTGCTATCGGGACTTCCATTCTCCGCACACGCTGAGGACGCCTGGCCGTCGCGCATGGTGCGCCTGATCTCGCCTTATGGGCCCGGCGGCTCCAACGACATCTCGTTGCGGCTGCTGGCCGAAGAGTTCGGCCGCAACCTGCACCAGCAATTCATCGTCGAGAACAAGCCGGGCGCCGGCACCCGCATCGCCAACGACACGGTCGCGCATGCGCCGGGCGACGGCTATACCCTCCTCTATGTCGCGGCCCCCTACGCCACCGCCGAAGCGCTGTTCGGCAAGCTGACTTACGAACGCAAGGATCTGCAGCCGGTCGCGATGACGGTGATCGCGCCGCTGTTCCTGATCATCAGCGCGGACGCGCCGTTCAAGACGCTCCCCGAATTGATCGCCTACGGCAAATCGAAGCCGGATGGCCTGACCTTCGCCTCGCCCGGCGCCGGCTCGCAGCCGCATCTTGCCGGCGAACTCCTGTTCAGGGATGCCGGCGTCAAGGGGCTCAACATTCCCTTCCGTGGCGATGCGGCGTCCTACACCGAGCTGCTCGCCGGCCGCGTCGATGCCACGCTGACGGCGCTGCCGACCGCACTGCCCTACATCCAGAGCGGCAAGTTCATTGTGCTCGGCGTCGCTTCCGCCGAACGCAGCGCGCTCTATCCGCAAGCGCCGACCCTGCGCGAGCAGGGTTTTCCCAACGTGGCCGCCGCCGGCTGGTACGGCTTCATGGCGCCTTCGACGACGCCGCGCGCCATCGTCGACAAGCTGCAGGCCGAAGTGTTGCGCGCGCTGGCCGAGCCGGCGATCAAGGACAAGCTGACCGCCCAGGGCCTCGAAGTGCGCGCCGGTACCGCGGCCGAGTTCGGCCAGTTCATCGACAACGAAACAAAAGAGTGGACCGGGCTAATCCGCGAGGCCGGCCTCAAGGGCGAGTGACAGTCGGAATAGGGAATGGAAATGAAAAACCTACTTCTCAAACGCATCGCGGCACCTGCGATCGTTCTCGCGCTATCGATCCCGGCGGCACAGGCGCAGAAGAAATACGATCCAGGCGCTTCCGACACCGAGATCAAGGTCGGCCAGACCGTCCCGCTCAGTGGGCCGGCCTCGGCCTATGCCGTCATCGGCAAGACCCAGGCCGCCTACATGAAGATGATCAACGACCAGGGCGGCGTCAACGGCCGCAAGGTCAATCTGATCCAGTATGACGACGCCTATTCGCCTCCGAAGACGGTTGAGCAGACCCGCAAGCTGGTGGAAAACGACGAGGTGCTGCTGACCTTCCAGATCATTGGCACCGCGCCGAATGTCGCCGTGCAAAAATATCTCAACGCCAAGAAGGTCCCGCAGCTCTTCGCGGCAACGGGCGCGGCGCGTTTCACCGATCCGAAGAACTTCCCCTGGACCATGGGCTTCAACCCGTCCTACCTCGTCGAGGGCCGGATCTACGCGCAATATCTTTTGAAGAACTATCCGAACGCCAGGATCGGCGTGCTCTACCAGAACGACGATCTCGGCAAGGATTATCTCGCGGGCTTCAAGGCAGGTCTCGGCGACAAGGCGAAGATGATCGTCGCCGAGACGTCCTACGAGATCACCGAGCCGACCATCGACTCGCAGATCCTGCGGTTAAAGGACGCAGGCGCTGACACGCTGTTCAGCGCCACGACGCCGAAACAGGCCGCGCAGGCCATCAAGAAGGTCGCCGAGATCGGCTGGAAGCCACTGCACATCATCGACATCAACGCCTCCTCGGTGAGCGCGGTGCTGAAGCCCGCCGGACTCGACAACGCCAACGGCGTCGTCAGCGTCGGTTATGTCAAGGATTCAGCCGATCCCGAATGGAAGGACGATCCCGGCATGAAGCGATATCTCGCCTTCATGGCCAAGTACTACCCGGAGGGCGACAAGGATTCGAACCTGAACGTCTACGGCTATATCACCGCGCAGCTGCTGGTGCAGGTGCTGAAGCAATGTGGCGACGATCTCACGCGCGAGAACGTGATGCGCCAGGCCGCGAGCCTGTACAACATCACACTCGACCTGACGCTGCCGGGCATCTCGGTGACGACGACGCCGACCGACTACCGCGTCAACAAGCAGTTTCAGATGGTGCAGTTCGACGGCCAGCGATGGCAGAAACTCGGCGACATCGTCACGGACGAGGCGAAGGAATGACGCGCCCCTCATCCTGAGGGGCGCGCCCCGTGAAGGATGAGGCCTCGCCGATGGTCCTCGTGCTCCGAGGCGGCCGCTCCTTGGCCGCCTCGCATGAAGGGGGAAGTGGCTGCTCGCCCTACCTCTTCATCCCGCCCACATAAGCCGCCAGCTTGTCGAGCGTCTGGTAGCCGTACTCGACCGCACCGAAGTTGATCATGCCGTCGCGCTGCGCCGTGCTCGAGGCCAGCTGCCGCATCATCAGAACCGTCTTGCCGTTGCTCTGTTCGGCGAAGGCGACGGTGAAACGGAACATGCCGGGATCCTCGTCCTGGTCGACGCCGTGATCCATCTCCATCAAGGACGGCCGCTCGATGCGGCGAAAGCGCATGCGGTTCGGATAGACCGTGCCGTCCGGGCCGATCATGTTGAAGCGCCAGACGCCGCCAACCCGCACGTCGATCTCGAAGGTCTCGAGCTTGAAACCCTTCGGCCCGAACCATTGCGGCAGATGCTTCGGGTCGGACCACGCTTCGAACACCAGATCGCGCGGCGCGTCGATCACGCGCGACATCACGATCTCGCGGTCGAGCGACCATTGCGACAGGGCGGGATTGGCAGAATTCGTCATCGTCAGGAACCTTTCCGTTTGGTTGTCTTCTTAGCTGTCTTGGACGGGCGCTTGGCGGCCGCCCTTTCCTTCTTCAGTTGCATGACGTAGGCCTCGAACCGATCGAGCCGCGCCTCCCAGATCGCGCGCTGCTGCTGGAACCAGTCCTCCGCGCCGACAAGCGCGTCGGGACTGAGGCGGCAGGTGCGCACGCGGCCGGACTTCTCCGACAGGACGAGGCCGCTCGTCTCCAGCACGTGGATGTGCTTCATGAAGCTCGGCAGCGCCATCTCGAAGGGATCGGCAAGCTCGCCGACCGACGCCTCGCCGGCGCAGAGCCGCATCACGATCGCCCGCCGGGTGGGATCGGCAAGGGCCGCGAAAACCTGATCGAGTCGGGATATTTGGTTAGCCATGGGGCTAACTATAGGATTGCCGCCAACCGCAGTCAACAATTGTTAGCCAACTAGCTAAGTTAAATTTCGCCGACCGCAGCCTGGATGAAGCGAAGCGTAATCCGGGGCGCTCACTTGGCTGCGGCACTTTCCCGGATTGCGCTTCGCTCCATCCGGGCTACGGACCACTCGCGCGGAACCCACCACGCGCAATCGTGAATAGGGAGACACGGCCCTTCCCGCTACAAGAGACGTGGGGGCGCATCGCATTCTGCTTCAGAGCCGTGCCGCCTGTTGTCACCTCATCATATCTTACCCGACGGGCGCTCGCCCGGGCTGCGCTCGTTCCGCTCGCGCTTGCCTTGCCGCGCGAGGCCGCCGCGGACTCCGATATGATCGCGCAGATGCGCGACATCGTCGCGAACGAGCTGGCGCCGACCGTGACGCCGGACCAACCGGGCGGCCTTGCCGTCGCGCTTTATGCCGGCGGCCATGTCGAATTCTTCAACTACGGCTTTGCCGACGAGGCCACGCGAAGGCCGGTCACGCCGGACACGCTGTTCAACCTCGGCTCCCTGCGCAAGCCGTTCGAGGCGACGCTGGTTGCGCTCGGCACCCTCCGCGGCGAGCTGCAGCTCGGCGATCGCCTGGCGAAATATCTCCCCGAGCTCACCGGCGACTATATCCGCCGCGTCACCGTCGGCGAACTCGTCACGCACACCTCGGGCATGCTGCTGCCGACCGATCATCCGCCGTGGCCGAGCGAAACTTTTTCCCGCGCGCAGTTCGTCGAGATGTTCAACAGCTGGCGACCGCAAGCCGGCGAAGTGCCCGGCGAGCAGCGCGTCTACAGCCACGCCGGCTACGTGCTGCTTCAGCTCGCGCTCGAGCGCTGTTACGGCGCTCCGATCTCGACCCTGTTCGAACAACGCATCTTCAAGCCGATCGGCATGAATGCGACCTCCGTGCCCGAACGTGGCGAGGACGGCCGTGCCATCATGGACGAGGCCTGGATGCAGCGCGCGGTCCAGGGCTATTCGGATCAGGGCATGGCGATCGGCCCCATCGGCAACCAGCAGAGCTATTTTGATTTCCCCGGCACGGGCCAGATGTTTTCCTCCCCGCGGGATCTCGCGAGATTCGTTGCTGCCTGCATCGACGGGCGGACGATCGAGCCTCACTTGCGCGAGGCATTGGGGATGACGCAGCACGAGATCTTCCGCGTCGACGACAAGTTCGGACAGGCAATGGCCTGGGAGACGGTGCGTCTTCCAGGCGTCACCGTCGTCGACAAGCCGGGCGGGCTCAACAACGCGTCCGGTTATATCGGACTCGTTCCGGCGCAGCGGTTGGGCATCGCCCTGCTTGCCAATCGGGGCGAATATCCCCACGAGATCGCACGCTACAGGATATTGCCGGCGTTGGCGCATCTCGTGACGTCGCACGCAGGCTGAGGTCCAAACAGAAAGCCCCGGCCAGGCCGGGGCTTTCCACGCCAGATCAGGAAACGGGATGAAGCTCAGTATCTGGCGACGACGGGTCCGCCGAACTTGTAGTTCACGCCGACCCGCACGATGTTCGATTTGAGGTCGACCGAGTGGGTGTAGACGTTGCTCGGATTTGCCGTGCCGCCTGCGAAACTCGTAAGATTGGTGCTGGTCGCGCTGGCGCGGCCGAGATCGACGTAGAGATATTCGGCCTTGAGCGACCAGCCGCCGCCGAACGCATATTCGGTGCCCACACCCGCGGTCCAGCCGAGGCGGGTGTCGCGGATGGCGGCCGATTCTGATGCCGCGGAGAAGGTGTCGGTGAAGTTGAAATTGCCCTTCACCTCCGCGATCGCCGCACCGCCCGTGGCGTAGAGCAGCCAGGTCGGAGCCGCGAGGAAGCCGATGCGGCCGCGGATGGTGGCGAGCCAGTCGGCCGAGACCGACGACGACACCGTGAAGCCGGTCGGTGCGCAGCAGGGATAGAGCGCCGAGCCGCTCGCGCTGCCCTTGAAGCCGAAATAGTTGATGTCGCCCTCGAGGCCGAGCACCGCGTGGTTGACCTGCCAGTTATAGCCCGCGGTGAAGCCGCCGGTCACGCTGGAGCTGTTGACGCGCTGGGCGCCGACCGTGTTGATGGCGGGAACGCTGCTGGGGTCGAAATAGCCGGTTGGCGTCCAGATGGTCGAGGTGGTCGGATCGGCGCTCCCCCACTGTCCGCCGACATTGCCGCCGACATAGAAGCCGGTCCAGTTGTAGGCCGTCGCCATCATCGGCGCTTTGGTATAGTTCGCCGCGAGGTCGGCCGCCTGCACGGATGCGGAGCCCAAAACGACAGCGGCAACTGCCAGCAAAAACTTCTTCATTCCAGTCTCCTTGCCTCACGCGATCGATCTCGCGTTTCGAATGCGCGGGCGGAAGTTGTCCGGCGCAGATCGGGCATAGGCTGCCGATCCCTCGCCGTCTTGGGCTGCGGCGAAGTTCATAGGGACTGTGACGTAGTGTGAGCCGTGCGGCACGCGAACGCGTCACGGGTGTGACCGAGGGGCCACGCGTGATCACACATCCGCGGCGCATTACGCACGCCAATGTCGCATCACGACAAGCGCGCGAAACGCGATTCGAGCCCCGCGTCTCAGACCGAACGCGTCAGTCCGCCGTCGACGCGGATATTCTGGCCGGTGATGTAGGCAGCACCGTCGGACGCCAGGAACGAGACGGTCGCCGCGATCTCCTCGACCTTGCCGTAGCGCTTCATCGGCACGCTGTCGCGGCGCGCATCTAGCTGCGGCAGGCTGTCGATCCAGCCCGGGAGCACGTTGTTCATGCGGATGTTCTCGGCGGCATGGGTGTCGGTGAAGATCTTCGTGAAGGCGGCAAGGCCGGCGCGGAAAACCGCAGAGGTCGGAAACATCGCGCTCGGCTCGAATGCCCAGGCGGTCGAGATGTTGATAATGGCGCCGGCCTTCTGCGCCTGCATGATTGACATCACCAGCCGGGTGGGACGGATCACGTTGAGCAGATAGGTGTCGAGGCCGGTGTGCCACTGCTCGTCGGTGATCTCCGTGATCGCCGCCCGGGGCCCATGGCCCGCGCTGTTGACGAGCACGTCGATGCGTCCCCATTTGGCCATCGCGCCATCGACCAGCCGCTTCAGATCGTCGTTCGACTTGTTGGAACCGGTGACCCCCAATCCGCCGAGCTCGGCTGCCAGGGCCTCGCCCTTGCCGGAGGACGACAGGATCGCAACGCGAAAGCCGTCGGCTGCGAGCCGACGCGCAGCCCCTGCCCCCATGCCGCTGCCGCCGGCGGTCACGAGTGCGACCTTCTCTGCTGCCATCTGTGCTGCCATGACCGATCATCCTCTGTGATATCGTGGAGGCGAGCCGCCGAGCCCGGCCCGTCATGGGCCTTCTAGCGCCGGACCAGCCGGATGGTCCACCATCGAAAGCGACCTGAAAGATGAGCGATTTGCAGATCCGTAATTTGCGCCCCGAGGAGATCGCCATCGCCGTCGACTGGGCCGCGGCCGAGGGCTGGAATCCGGGCCTCTCCGATGCCGTCTGTTTCGCGATCCCCGACCCAAACGGCTTTTTCGTTGGCGAGATCGACGGCGAGCCGGTCGCGACTGTCTCCTGCGTCAACTACGACGATCGCTTCGCCTTCCTCGGCTTCTACATCGTGCGCGAAGGTTTTCGCGGCTCCGGCCATGGCCTCCGCATCTGGAACGCGGCGATCGCGCATGCGGGCACTCGCGTGATCGGCCTCGACGGCGTCGTCGCGCAGCAGGACAATTACAGAAAGTCCGGCTTCCAGCTTGCTTACGCCAATCTCCGCTATGGCGGCTTCATCGCCGCGCCACCGAGGCCGCCCGCCGATGTCGTTGCGCTCGGCTCGATCCCGTTCGCGCTCATTGAAGCCGACGATGCAACGGTGTTCCCGGCTCCGCGCGGCGCCTTCCTGCGTGCCTGGATCGGCGCATCAGGACATGTCGGTCGCGCGCTGCTGCGCGACGGCAAGCTCGCTGCATGGGGCGTGATCCGGCCGTGCCGGACCGGCCGCAAGATCGGCCCGCTCGTCGCCCACGACCGCGCGGCGGCGGACGCGATCGTGCAGGCCTTGCTGGCGAGCGCAAACGGCGGCGAAATCCTCCTCGACGTCCCCGCCGTCAATCGCGAGGCGATTGCACTCGCGGAAGAGCTCGGGCTGAAGCCGGTGTTCGAGACGGCGCGGATGTACACAGGACCGATCGCGCCGCTGCGGATCGACCGCGTCTTCGGCGTGACCAGTTTTGAGCTGGGCTAGCTGAGCCGAATGCGCGGCTCAGTAGCAGCGCATGATGTTGACCGTGTGCTCGCCGCCGCCGCGGCCGGGCACAGTCACCTGCTCCGTCGGACAGCTCGGCACGTAGGGCCGGTCTGACGGCACCACGTTCGGCGGGAAGCGATGGGTCCAATCCCAGGGAACGTCATACGTATAGGTGTAGCGCACGTCGCTGGAGACGGGTTGTGCGGTCTCGGCGAAAGGCTGGCCGTAGCCTGCGTTGTCATAGTAGAACCCGCCGCCGCCCGGCCAGTAGACCCAGGGCGTGTTGCGGCCGCGGAACCTGGCGCCTGGCGCAATCGGCGGACGCGCCGCCGGACCGGACGGCGTGGCGGCATGGGCGACGGTGCCGCCGGGCCTGGCAAAACTGTCGCTGGGGGCAAGGAGCAGCGCGGCTGCGCTGAGCGAGGCGAGCAACGCCCCAAATGATCTGGACATCATGATACGCACCAACTCGTTTGGCTTCGCGGATAGCGGCTCCCCACCGCACGCTAGGCCGGGCTGTCGCCCACCCGCAAACGTATAATTAATTATTGGTTAAGGCACGGGATTAACAGGGAACGAGCTGCGGCAAGACGCCCGGGATTCCGGCTGATGTCGCACGTGTTCCGGGAAAAGCGGACTTCATAACCAGTTGATCGGAGTTGATCGCTTCGGCCGACAACACCCGGAACGCTCCCGCACTGCGGTCGTTGGCTCCCGACACCAGCAAGGAGCATCTCCAATGCAAAACAAGTCAAAACTCCTCTGCCTGATCACGGCTTCACTCGTCGCGGGCACGACGGCCGCCTCGGCCCAGGGCTATGATTGGAACGGAGCGCGCGCGGGATGGAACCGCACCGCTCCCGCTTACGAGCCGGTTCAGCCACGCGCATACTATCCGGATGTCGCCGGACCGTACGGTGCGCTCAACGGCACCAACCATCCAGCGCCGAGCTCGACGCAGGGCGATGTCGGCCCGGATGGCAACAACAACGGCACACTGACCGGCGTCTATCGCAGCTGGTAACGCTCGCTCACGATGTGGCCCATCGTCCATCACGGACGATGGGCCTTCGTGCGTCAGCGGCCCTGCTGCTTGCGCAGCCAGTCCAGCATGTCCTGTGGATTTCCGGTGCCTTGCGACACGATGGCGGTGTTGCCACCGCTGCGGCGATAGACCGTGGTGCGCCCAGGCTCCTTCTCGATCTTGACCTCGGCCTGCGCCGGATCGCCGCTCTGGGTAATGACGGACGTGCCATTCTCGTCCTGAACTATTGTGGTGTGGCCATCACCTGACTCGCCGGCTCCCGCCGGCCCGGTTGTCGTTGCCATCATGATGCTCATTCCTGCTGCGAGTACGATGAACCTCATGTTGCACCTCGCCTTCTCGATCACCGGCTGAACTGAAATATCGACAGCCAGTTGAAGCGCCCGAATTGTCGCACCGTTCCGGTGTTCATATCTCCGATCTGGAGCAGGAGGGCGTTGGTGGAACTACCGACCTGAGTGATATCGGCAATGTTGCTCACGCCGGACTGACCGATCGCCACGTTGGTGGTGCCACCCACCTGGATCACATTGACATAATTTCGCGTGCCGTTCTGGATGATCGTCGCATCGACCGTTCCCGTGCCACCGATCTGGATGACACGCGCGATATTGATGCGGCTGTTCTCCTCGATCGTAACAGGCTGGACATCGTTGCCGAACTGCACGACCGTTTCGATGCTCACGTTCCGGTTCGTCACGCCGCGCTGGACGGATCCGGCGGAGGCCTCGGACGCGACGCTGACAGCGGCGAGCAATGCCGCCAATGCCAGGAGAAGTCTACCGCGTTTCATCGCCTTGCCCCATCACATTTCTGATGGCGGTGAGGTCGCCCAGCTCAATGGCTATTCTGGACAACCGTCGCCGAGTTAAACGCACCGAACTGCGACAGGAAACTGCTGGTCGACTGGCCGGCCTGGCCGACAAACGCGACATTGTTCACGCCTGCCTGCCCGACCGATGCCGACGTCGTCCCGCCGAATTGCAGGATTCCGGTCGCGTTGTTCGTGCCGTTTTGAGTGACGGTCGCGCTGGTGCTGCCGCCGATCATGAACACGCCGGCCATGTTGAGTTGGCTGCTTTGGTTCAACACGACCGGCGGGCCGCCGAGCGACACGATGGTCTTGATGTCGGCGGTCTGGGCACCGGCCGATCCGGCGCCCACGCAACACAAGGTGAGAAATGCGCCACAGGCGGCGCCTGAAAAATGCCTCATGACATGCCTCGCGACTGAAAATTGATTTGCGATCAAGGAGTCTGCTGCAAAATCGTCGAGCCGTTCAGGATTCCGAGCTGTCCGACGCCAGCCGCGTTGTTCGCGCCGATCTGGCCGATCAAACTCGAATTGGAGCCGCCGACCTGGCCGAGTAACGCGGTGTTGGACGCCGTCGCAGTCGTGCCGCCCTGCCCGATCACCGAGGTGTTGACGGTAAGGAACGAGCCCGTCTGCAACGTGGTCGCAGTATTGGTGGCGCCGAATTGCATCGTGGTGGCGCTGTTGTTGGTGCCGCCACTCTGCGAGATGAAGGAGTTGTTGGTGGTGCCGAATTGCAGCACGCTGGCCGAGTTGCCGGCCTGGGCATCGACGGCGGTCAACAAGCTGAACGCGACGATCGTGGCAACGAGATATTTTTGATGCATGACATTTCCTCCGCAAAGTCGGCGGACAACCTCTCACTGAGTCGTCCCGCCCGAGGCGGTGCTTTCAAGAATGGCGCGGACGCGCCGCAGTTGACGCGTCCGGCCAAACGGGGCTGGCTTAGTGCGCGGTCTGCGAGACGGTGCTGCCGTTGACGCCGAACACGCTGAGCTGTCCGACGGCGGCGGCGTTGTTCTGGAGCGGGGCAGGCCCGAACGAGTTCTGGGTGATCGCGCTGCCGTTGTTGCCGAACGCCACCTGGCCGGTCGTTGCCGAGTTCTGCACGCCGATCTGGTTCACCGTGCTGCCGTTGTTGAGCGAGGCCGCGCTGGTGCCCTGCATCGTGGTCGCGCTGTTGATGATGCCGAGCTGGCTGGTCGACGAGGTGTCGTTGGTGAGGCCCTGCTGCGAGACGCTGGAACCGTTCACGACGCCCACTTGCACCGTGGTCGAGGTGTTGGCGGCCTGCGCGGCGGAGGACAGGGCGAGCACTGCAACGGAAGCGAAAAACAATTTGCGCATGGAATATCCTTTCTGGCTAAGATCTCTGACTGGGTTCGGATGCCGTCTTGGAGGAGGTCGACATCGCAGGACAGACTTTGAACCGATCGTGCTGCGTGCGACAGACTGCAGTTCATGCTAATCGGTACGGACTAGACGTTGCGCGGCGTCTTGGTGCCCGCGGTACTAGCTGTACGGTTGTCCCGTGCCGGTTCGTGTCGTCTCTTCTTCGCGTCCCATGCTGTCGACCAACCGCACCACCTCGATCGGCGAGCGAAGCTCCAGCTTTCGCATCATCCGGGTGCGATGGACCTTCGCCGTCACTTCGCTCACCCCAAGCCTCGCCGCGATCTGCTTGGCCACGAGACCTTCGGCCATCAACAGCATGATCTCGCGCTCCCTCGCCGTCAGCGTTTCGACACGCTGGCGAGCTTCGCGCACGCTATCTTCGCGTTCGAGCCGCCTGCGGTCGCGCTCGATGCCATGCCTGATCGCGTCGAGGATCTCCTGTTCGCGAAAGGGTTTTGGAAGAAACTCGACCGCGCCACGCTTCATGGCCTCGACCGAGACGCGGACGTCGGAATGGCCGCTGATGAAGACGATCGGGATGAGCACGCCCGTCTCGGCGAGCCGGCGCTGAAGCTCGAGGCCGGTCGGCGCCGTGCCGGGAAAACGGACGTCGAGCACGAGGCATGAAGGCCCGTCGGAAATACTGCCCGCGACGAACTCGTCCGTCGATGCAAACAATTTTACCTGATGCCCGGTCTCCTCGCAGAGACTTCCTATCGCGGTTCGAATCTGAATTTCGTCGTCAATGATATAAACTGTGGCTTGACCTGAACTCATGGCAACGGGCTCCCCGGCTTGGGGCTCGATGAACAAGCATCGAGCCATCCATTCTTCTTGCAAGCGAGATCAAGGTGCTTGGATGAATTCGCGAGGATCGAGCGAGTCGCGCCGATCCGCCGCTTCGACGTCTTAGGGCCAACACCCGTTCAAGACGAGTGAAGGTGTTCACATATCGGCTTTCGTGATTGCGGGGATTTGCCCTCGCGACCTGCGGCATCATGGCGAGGCGCGATATCGACAATGCGACGATCGGGAATGCGACAATCGGAAATGCGACGATCGGGCGTCGGAACTTCGGTCTCGCCGACTGCGTCATGGCGTCGCCACCCACGTGCCGACTTGAACGCCAGGCGCTGGCCGCTTCGGCCAGAGCAGACGGGACGTTCAGTCAGCTTGTCGAGTTCGATACCGCGCGCATCATATCGATACGCTCCGTATGTATTTCCGGCAAGTCACGAAAAATAGTACCCGCAGGCTTTACTTCTGGATCATCAAGCGCGCCCGACCGTCGCCCCGGCAGCGGCGACACACTGACGATCGACTGCGTTTTTGGCCATTTACAACCATAGCGAGTTTGCAACCATAGCGCGATCTTTGCCTTTGCCGCCAACGATGCCATTTCAAGAGGCGGGTTTTCGATATGCGATTTGTGCCAGTTATTGCCTTGCTCGGAACTGCATGTGGCCTCGCCGCGGTCTACGCCGCCGGGCCAGCCGTCATCACCGACGCGGCCGGGAGCGCCGCGGAGAAGGCGGCCCGCGCCTTTGAATCGATCCAGCGGCTGCTCAAACCCGTCAGCCTGGAAGCACGGAGCTTCGGATCGGATGCCCCCGTGTTCCGCTATGCCTCCATCCAGCGCGGCAGCATCGAGCAGACCATCACCGTCACCGGCGCCCTGCAGCCGGTCAAGACGATCGAGGTGGGTTCCCAGCTGTCCGGGCAGCTCGCCCGGGTCTATGTCGATTTCAACGACACCGTCAGCAAGGATCAGCCGCTCGCCCTGATCGATCCGCGCAGCTTTGCGGCAAAGGTCGACGAGGCCAGGGCCTCTCTGGCCGTTGCCAATTCCCTGGTCGACGTCGCCCGGGCCAAGCTCGATCGCACCAGGATCGACCTGCAAAACGCGAGGGGGAGCCGGGACGTGCTCGCCGCCAAGCTCGACAGCGCTCAGGCCGTCAAGAGTTCGGCGCAAAAGACCCTGCAGCGGAAGCAGGCCCTCCAGTCGCAAAACGTGGTGGCCACGACGGCGGTTGATGACGCGCAGACAGAGTTCACCGCGCGTCTGGCCCAGGAACGCGAGGCCGAAGTTCTGATGTCCCTCAACTCCTATGCGGTGGATGGGGCGCAGGCCGACGTCCGTCGGATCGAGGCGGAATTGCAGCAGACACGAATGGCCGTACCGGAGAAGGCGGCCGTTCTCGCTGCCGCCCAGGCCGATCTCGACCGCACCGTGATCCGCTCGCCGATCGATGGCGTCGTTGTCGGCAGGTTCGTCAACGAAGGCCAGACCCTCGCGGTCGGACTGGAATCGCGCACCACCTTCGTGGTCGCGCACCGACTGGAGGACATGGAAATTCACGCGCAGGTCGACGAAGCCGATATCGGACGCATCGCCCCCGACCAGCGCGCCCATTTCACGGTGGACGCTTACCCGGACCGCCGCTTCGAGGCGGTGGTGCGGCAGGTGCGCAAGGCACCGCAGAACCAGCAGCACGTCGTGACCTACACCGTCGTCCTGGCGACCTCCAATCTCGACGGCGCGTTGCTGCCCGGCATGACCGCCCTGGTGAAGATCGTGATCGAGCGGCAGGACGACGTGCTGAAAGTGCCGCTTGCCGCGTTGCGCTTCCAGCCCTCCGGCACACAGCCGGATGCCGCTGCGCGCAGCGGGGTATGGGCGCGCACCGCAAGCGGCTCACTCCGGCGCATTCCCGTGACCGTCGGCGCGGCCGGCACCGAACAGGTCGCGCTCAGGAGCGGAGACCTCGTCGAGGGCAGTCAGGTCGCCGTTGGTCAGGCCATCCGGCCGGCCGGCATGGAGTTTCTCGGAATCAGGTTCGGATCATGACGGCCCTCCCGCCCCTGATCAGCCTGCAGTCGGTCTCCAGGACTTATCGCGCCGACGGCGTAGCGGTGACTGCGGTGCGCAATGTCAGCTTCGACATCGAACGAGGCGAGATCGTCGCGGTGATGGGACCGTCCGGCTCGGGAAAATCGACGCTGATGAACATGATCGGGCTGCTCGACCTGCCGAGCGAGGGCGCGCTCTATCTTGAGGGATCGGACGTCGCCGATCTCTCGGAAGACCGCCGCTCGTCCCTGCGCGCCCGCAGCATCGGCTTCGTCTTCCAGTCCTACAATCTGCTCGCTCGCCACAATGCGATTGAGAACGTCGCACTGCCGCTGGTCTATTGCGGCATCAGCCGCAAGGAACGTCTGGCTCGCGCCGAGCAGAGCCTGGAGGCCGTCGGCATGGTGCACCGGGCCCACCACTTCCCGCGGCAGCTCTCGGGCGGCGAGCAGCAGCGCGTCGCGATCGCGCGCGCACTGATCGCCTCCCCGCTGATCGTGCTCGCCGACGAGCCGACCGGCGCGCTCGACAGCCGTACCGGCGCCGAGATACTGGCCCTGTTCGCCGCGCTCAACCGGACCGGCCAGACCATCGTGATGATCACGCATGATCCAGGGATCGCGACCCAGTGCCGGCGCACGATCCGCTTGCACGACGGCGCGCTCGTCGCTGACGAAACGCTCGCTCCGATCCTGCCGAAACGGAGCGCTGCGCCATGACGATGCTCCAGGGCTTTCAGATCGCGTTGCACGCCTTGCGGCTCAATCCGTTGCGCAGCATCCTCACCATGCTCGGCATCGTGATCGGCGTTGCCTCCATCGTGACGGTGTTTGCGATCGGGTCCGGCGCCCAGCTTCGTCTCCAGGAGCAGATCCGCTCGATCGGCGCCAACGTGTTGATGATCAACCCCGGCGCGGTCTACCAGGGCGGCGTGCGTCTCAAGGATGGCAGCAAGCTGACCATGACCGAGAGCGACGTGCAGGCGATCCTCGAGCAGATCCCCGAGATCCAGGCAGCGGCCGGCTCGATTGCAGGAACGGCCCAGGTCATTCACGAGAGCAAGAACTGGAATACGACGATCAACGGGACGACGACCGGGCACTTCATGGTGCGCGACTGGCAGCTTGCGACCGGCCGCTATTTTTCCGGCACCGAGGAGGCAGGCGCCGGCAAGGTCGTGATCCTCGGCAGCACGGTGGCGCAGGAGCTGTTCGCGCCCGGCGAGAATCCGATCGGTGCACAGATCAGGATCATGAAGGTGCCGCTCGAAGTGGTCGGCGTCCTCGATCGCAAGGGGCCGGCGCAGGACGACGTCGCCTTCGTGCCGCTCACCACGGCCAAGCTGCGCTTCCTCGGCAGCGCGAGCAACATCAACCGGGATTCGGTCGCCTACATCATCGCCAAGGTGGCTGCGGACGGACAAATGGCGGGGGCGCGAACGGAGATCGAAAACCTGCTGCGGCAACGCCACCGTATCCCCGCCGGCCAGGAGGACGACTTCAAGGTCCAGGATCCGGCCGCCGCCATGGAAGCGCAGCAGGGAGCGATCCGGACCGTCGCGCTCCTGCTCGTCGCCATCGCCTCGGTCTCGCTGCTCGTCGGCGGCATCAGCATCATGAACGTCATGATCGTGTCGGTCACCGAGCGCACGCGGGAGATCGGAATCCGCCGCGCGCTTGGCGGGCGGATGCGGGACATCCGTCTTCAGTTTCTCTGCGAGGCGCTCGTGCTCTGCCTGCTCGGCGGCGCGATCGGCGTCGGTGCGGGCGTCACGCTCTCGATGACGGTGGCTCGCATGGCAGGATGGATCACCTCGATCGACGGCCAGGCGATCGGCCTTGCCCTCGCCTTCTCGATCGCGACCGGCCTGATCTTCGGTTTTTATCCCGCCCACAAGGCATCCAAGCTCAGCCCGATCGAGGCACTCAAGACGGAGTGAGAACATGCTGGGGTGTTCGCATCGACCAAAGGCCACGGAGGAGCATTCATGAGTCCGGATCCGAAACAATCGATCACACCCACGCCACGCGAGCGGGACCTGATGATGCTGATCGCACGCGGAATGCAGAACAAGAACATCGCGTACGAGCTCAAGATCTCGGAGAACACGGTCCGGGCGCATATCGGCAGCATCATGCGCAAATACCGTCTCCAGAACCGAACCCAGATTGCGATCATCTTTGCCCTGCAGGCGGCGCCGCCATCGTTTCGCCGCCACCTGGCCAATGGCGGCCCCAATCCCGCGCCTGCCAAGGCGGTCGCGCAGAATACGCCGGTGCCGACGTCGCCGGATTGACCGCTCCGGCCACAATCCCTTGCGTCATCTCAGACGAAACACCCAAGTCCGGGGTCAACGGACCGGCGACAAAATATTTCTCTTTATTTAGAATTCGGATTTTTGTTAGTAATTCCTCACTCCGGCCCAAGGAAGAGGGGCGTATCGCGATCGTCACGAACGCGGGCCGGACGGCGGTGGACGCAGGTCACATCGGCGCGAAGGGCTTCGGAGGGCGGGCAACCGTGAGCGAAGGCGTCGCGCACACGATCGGTGTGATCGGCGTACGGCAAAATCGTGTGGTCCTGGCGCCCGGGGTCTGTGCGCCAAGCGTTGCGGTGATATTGCGGCCCGACCGGGCACGTGTATCAGCCATCCGCAAGGCGACGGGGGCAATAGTGCATCGCTCCCCGGGGAGAGCGCGACATAAGCCGTAAAACCACTGCGCAGGGAAGGCCGGATGTTTTGGCTTCACCTGTATGCCGCTGTGCAATCTAGTTACCACAATCTCGCACAGTGGACCGCGGGTGCCAGCCGGCACCCGGTCTTCCCTGCGCCCTCTTTCATTTGAGGGTGAGACGACGAAGCAAAGCTCGGGCGAACACGCCGCGAGGATGCGAAGGTGCGTCTGCGATCCGGAATGCGAATGGAAGCGCGACGCTGCCACCCACAGATTCCGTCATTGCGAGCGCAGCGAAGCAATCCAGTCTGCCGCGGAAAGATTCTGGATTGCTTCGCTGCGCTCGCAATAACGATGCTGAAGCAGTTCCCTGCCGACACCGCGATCTCGTGCCCGGACGCAGCGCAGAGCGGGGTCCCTCCCCTTCTTTGCATGCCGCTCCGCTCTTGTAACAAAACCGTCATGCAGCGAAACTAAACGAAGCCGGGGGCCGCGGTTGGCGGCCAAGCTGTCTTCGCAGGGAGAGATTTTGATGCGCCGTTCACTGGTGTTGCTGTCAGCCGGACTGACAGTGCTGTCCGCCGGACTTTCGACCGGACCTGCCTCCGCCGAGAACAACACGCCCCGCAACCTGATCCTGTTCATTCCGGACGGTCTGCGGGCGCTGAAGGTCACACCGGAGACTGCACCGGCGATGGCCGAAATCCGCGACAAGGGCGTCAATTTCAAGAATTCGCACTCGCTGTTCCCGACCTTCACCATGGCCAACGGCTCGGCGATGTCGACCGGCCATTATCTCGGCGACACCGGCGTGTTCTCCAACACGATCTGGACCAACTACACCTCGGTGCCCGCCGGCGACACCGTCGTCCCCTTCATCGAGAATGACGCCGTGCTCGGCGACATCGACGAGCATTTCAAGGGCGATTATCTCAACGAGGACACAATCCTGAAATTGGCCCGGGACAAGGGCTACAGCACCGCCGCGCTCGGCAAGCACGGCCCGACCTATCAGTTCGACCACACCGACAAGCCCGAAAAGTCCGGCCTGCATTCGGTCGTGTTCGACGATGCGACCGGCGGCAAGAACGGCGTGGCGCTGTCGGACGAGGTCAAGGCCGCTCTCACCAAGGCCGGCCTGCCCCTCGCAACGCCGCCGCGCGGCGACAACTCCAAGGCGGGCGATGCCAAGACGCCCGGCACCACGGCGGCCAACATCGCGCAGCAGGCCTACTTCGCCGACGTCGCGGCCAAGGTCGTGCTGCCGATGTTCAAGGCCCGCAACAAGCCGTTCGTGCTGGTGTTCTGGTCGCGCGACCCAGACGGCAGTCAGCACAACACCGGCGACAGCCTCAACCAGATCATGCCCGGCATCAACGGGCCGACCTCGATGGCCGGCATCAAAAATGCCGACAATAACCTCGCCCAGCTCCGCAAGGCGCTGGACGAGCTCGGCCTTGCCGCCAACACCAATATCATGGTCCAGGCCGACCACGGCTTCTCGACCATCTCCAAGGAAAGCAAGACCAGCCCCTCGGCCAAGGTCAGCTATGACGACACGCCGAAGGACTTTTTGCCGATGGGCTTTCTGGCGCTCGACCTTGCCAAGGCGCTCGAGCTGCCGCTGTTCGATCCCAACGACAAGAATGCGAAAATCGAGGGCAACAAGCATCCGAAGGCCGGCAACGGCGTGCTCGGCAAGGATCCGGAAAAGCCCGATCTCGTCGTCGCCACCAATGGCGGCTCCGACCTGATCTATCTGCCGAACAAGGACAAGAAGCTGGCGGCCAGGACCATCAAGACGCTGCTCGAGCAGGACTACATCTCCGGCCTGTTCGTCGACGACTCGCTCGGCCGCTTCCCCGGCACCCTGCCGCTGTCGAGCATCAACCTGCGCGGCAAGGCGGCGACACCGACGCCGGCGATCGTCGTCAACTTCCGCTCCTATGCCAGCGATTGCGGCGAGGCGCCGACCAACTGCTCGGTGCAGGTCGCCGACACCGTGCTGCGCCAGGGCCAGGGAATGCATGGCAGCTTCAGCCGCGGAGACACCATGAACTTCATGGCCGCGATCGGTCCGGACTTCAAAGCCGGCTATGTCAGCGAGATTCCGGTCAGCAATGCCGATGTCGGCATGACCGCCGCCGAGCTCCTCGGCCTGCGCAGTTCGCAGAACGGCGGCCTCGTCGGCCGCGTGATGTCGGAGGCCCTGCCCAACGGCACCGTGCCGAAGGCGTACAGGGGGGTCGAGAAGTCGAAAAAGTCCGAGAACGGCCTGCAGACCGTGCTGAACTTCCAGCGCGTCGGCAGCCAGCGCTATTTCGACACTGCCGGTTTCCCGGGCCGCACGCTCGGCCTCGAGTTGGAGACCGGCAAACAAAAAACGGCGGGAAAATAACCCCGCCGTTCAAATGCGTCCTCGTGAGAGGCGCAGAATTTTACATGCCCAAAATCTTACATGCCGATGTCGAACACGTTCGGCAATTGGCCCGCCAGAGGCAGCGCGGTGGCGCCCAGGAAGGTCGCCACCATCGCCATCAGGCGACGGTTGTTCTGGCGCTTGCCGCGCATCTGGCCGGCGATCCACTCCAGCATTTCGCTGTTGACCTTGGAGGCATAGGACGGCGCCCAGCTCTCGATGTCGGACTCGGCCGACAGCGCCACGCTGCGCGGCGGCACCTTCAGGCCGGAGGCGCTGGCGGCATAATGGGCCACCGCCTTGGCGAGCAGGTCGTCGAAACGGCCACCATCGGTGCGCTCGGTTGCGGCTTCGTTGATCTCGAACAGCACTTCGGCCTCGGCGCGGCTGATCGGCTGGTCGTTGACGGCCGTGGCCGTCAGAATGCGGGCGCACCAGGCGGTATCATCGGCATCGAGCGAGCGGGAGAAATGCACCCTTCCCTTGGTGGTCGGGCCTTCGCCCGTGATCACGCCGTCGCGCACGATGGTCAGTGCATGGGCCGAGGTATCGCGGCAGGACGGTTCGAGGGACGGCGACTCAACAGACTTATGCGCAGCGGCAGACATAGTTCACTTCCAGATTTCTTCTGATCGGCCAGCATTTTCATGTCGGCGTAAAGGGGTGGTTAATGATTCGATACGGGGATCGCGACTTTTCTAGATGGTTGCCAATTGGTCGCTGTCAGGACCATTTCGGTTCTGGGAAGCGACGGGCGAGCGTGATGAGAGTCATAAAAGGCTTTCTCGGGGCAATCGCGCCCGTATAGCCCCGGTGGAGATGTTTCGCCGCAGGCGCGGCTGTAACAAAAAGGTGCTAGGAAATCAGGCATTCAAAGAAGGAATTCACATTTTACTTGAAGCGGTTCAGTTAGCGTTCACTTGGGATCGTGGAGTCCCTATACTGGTCCTGACGATCAAAGATGAATTCGCAAGCAAATTCAATGGCATGAGGTAGAACCATGACACTTCCGATCGGCGCCACCGCCCCCGACTTCGAAGCCGAGACCACCGAAGGGAAGATCAAGTTCCACGACTGGATCGGCAATAGCTGGGCGCTGCTGTTCTCGCACCCCAAGGACTTCACGCCGGTTTGCACGACCGAGCTCGGCGCGCTCGCCAAGCTGAAGCCGGAATTCGACAAGCGCGGCGTCAAGCTGATGGGCCTCTCGGTCGATCCGGTCGACCGCCACGCCAAATGGTCGGAGGACATCAAGGAGACGCAAGGCGCGGCCCCGAACTATCCGATGATCGGCGACACCGATTACAACGTCTCGAAGCTCTACGGCATGCTGCCGGCCGCGATCTCGGGCGATCCCCTCACCCGCACCGCCGCTGACAACCAGACCGTCCGCAACGTCTTCATCATCGGGCCGGACAAGAAGATCAAGCTGGTGCTGGTCTATCCGATGACGACGGGCCGAAACTTCCAGGAGATCCTCCGCGTCATCGACTCGCTCCAGCTCACCGCCAAGCATCGCGTCGCAACGCCGGCCGACTGGTCGCAGGGTGACGACGTCATCATCGCCGGCTCGGTCTCCAACGACGAGGCCAAGACGATCTACCCGCAGGGCTGGAAGGAACCGAAGCCTTACATCCGGATCGTGCCGCAGCCGAAATAACCCAATTGTCATTCCGGGCGATGCGTCAGCATCACCCGGGATGACGATGTTGGCTCTTACGCCGCGCGCACGCGTTCGAGGAAGCCCTCGACCTCGGCCTTCAGGTGCAGGCTCTCGCCCGACAACGCCTGAGCGGAGGCAAACATCCGGCTGGACGTCTCACCCGTCTCGTTCGCACCCTCGGCGGCCTGACGGACGTTGACGGCGACGTCGGCCGTGCCCGATACCGCCGCGCGAACGCTGGCGACGATGTTGTGAGTCGCGCTCTTCTGCTGCTCGACCGCAGCCGAGATCGAGCCGGCGATGCCGCTGATGCGTTCGATGGTCTGGCTGATCGCCTTGATGGCGGCGACCGATTCCTCGGTCGCAAGCTGCATGCTGGCGATCTGGTTCGAGATCTCGTCGGTGGCCTTGGCGGTCTGGCCGGCCAGCGTCTTGACCTCCTGGGCCACCACCGCAAACCCGCGGCCGGCATCGCCCGCGCGCGCCGCCTCGATGGTCGCGTTCAGCGCCAGGAGGTTGGTCTGCTCGGCAATCGAGGTGATCAGCTTGACGACATCGCCGATGCGCGCGCCCGCCTCGGAGAGCTGCGCGATGCGCTGATCGGTCGCTTCGGCCTGCCGCACCGCCTCAGCGGAAATGACGTTCGATTCCTGAACCCGCCGGGTGATTTCGGAGATCGATTGAGACAGCTCGTCCGAGGCCGATGCCGCCGAACGCACGTGCTCGGAGGCGTTTTCGGAAGCTCCAGCCGACCGCGCCGAGAGATCGGCGGTGGAGCGCGCGGTATCGGTGAGCTGCCGCGCCGCCCGCTCGAATTCACCTGACGATGTCAGCACCTTGTCGAGAATGCCGCCGACGCCGCCGCGGAACTCTTCGACGAAATTGCGCAAGTCGGATTTGCGCTGCTCGGCGGCTGCAGCCGAAGCCGCCGCCTGCTCGCTGCGCATCCGCGCCCGCTCCTGCGAATTGCTCTTGAACACAGCGACCGTGCGGGCGATCTCGCCGATCTCGTCGGCGCGATCCTCGCAATCGATCTCGACGTCGCTTTGACCTTCGGCGAGCGCCGTCAGCGAGCGCGTGACCGAGGTGAGCGGCTTGGTGATACGGCGGACGACCAGCAAGGTCAGGACCAGCACCAGCAGCGCGGCGAGCCCGGCGGCGACCGCCATGCTTTCGATCGTGTGGGCCAGCATGCTCTCGAACTGGGCCATCGGGATGCCGACATAGAGGATGCCGGCGACTTTGCCGTTGGCGTCGGCGATCGGGAAATAGGCGGTCATGAAGGTCTTGCCGAACAGGGTCGCCGGGCCCTTGTAGGCTTCGCCGCGGCGCAGCAGCGCCTGCGCCGGATGATCGGCGGCAAGCTGGGTCCCCACGGCGCGGTCGCCATTTTCCTTCTTTACGTTGGTCGAGCGCCGCACGAACTGCCCGCTCGCATCGTCGAACACGAACAGGGTCGCGTTGCCGCCGACATAGGACACCGCGCGATCGACGATGGCGTGATCCCTAAAGTCCGGCATCTTGGGAATCTCGGCGCGCGCCACCGCGCCATCCTTCATGCTGATCTTCGCGTCGGGATTGGTCTCGGCAAAGGCCAGCGCCAGCGTGCGCAAGCTAACCTCGATATCGCGCAGCGCACGATCGTTGAACACGGAGCTGAGCGACCAATAGCCGGCCCCGACCACGAGCGCCGTATTCATGGCGATCAGCAGCACCGCGCAGAGGAGCGCCTTGGTGCCAAGTTTGAATTGCGGCAGAAACTTCGCCGTTGCTCGTCCGTACATGAATGGAATGACTCCTGTAATTCCTGCATATTCATGCAATCGGCTTACGGCCGCATTAACGCGGTTCCCGTCGCGACATGCTTTCCAAATCGTTAACGAGGACACCCCTGACCACGCCCAGAACTACGCTAAGGACCACGCCAAGCGCTCCGCCCATCATCGTCTGGTTTCGCGATGACCTTCGCCTGTCCGACCATCCCGCGCTCCACGCCGCCGCCAAGGCCGCCGCGAAGGGCGGCGCGTCGGTGATCTGCCTCTATGTGCTCGACGACGCGGCCGGGCGAGCGCCGGGCGCGGCGGCACGTTGGTGGCTGGCGCAGTCGCTGCGGGCGCTTGGCGCCGACATTGCCACCCGCGGCGGATCGCTGATCCTGCGCAGGGGGCCGGCGGCGCGGGTGATCGCAGAGGTGGTCCGCGAGAGCGGCGCCCACACTGTCTACTGGAATGGGATCGCACAGGCGCCGCATCAGGCGGTCGAGCGGCAGCTCGAAGCAGCGCTGGCGAAGATCGGCGTGGACTCGCAAAGTTCCCCCGGTGACCTGCTCGTGCCGCCGGCGGCAATCCGCAATAAGGAAGGCCGCGGCTTGCGCGTGTTCACGCCATTCTGGCGGCGCGTGCTGGCGCTCGGCGATCCGCCGAAGCCCCTTCCGGCACCCAAGGAGCTGCATCCTGCGCCGACGGTCGCCAGCGACGCGCTGGAGACCTGGAAGCTCGAGCCGGGCAAGCCCGATTGGGCCGGCGGCCTGCGCAAGACATGGACCCCGGGCGAAGCCTCCGCCCGCGCCCGCCTGCGCGACTTCCTCAAGCACACTGCATTCGGCTATGTCGGCGATCGCGACCGCCCGGACCGGGAGGGCACCTCACAGCTGTCACCGCATTTGAGGTTCGGTGAGCTCAGTCCACGCCAGGTCTGGTACGCCGCGCGGTTCGCCGCGGCAGAAAATCCCGCCACCGGACCCGGTGTCGAAAAATTCCTGAGCGAGCTCGGCTGGCGTGAGTTCTGCCGCCACCTGCTCCACGACCATCCCAACCTTGCCACCGAAAACCTGCAAGCGAACTTCGACAGCTTCCCATGGAAGCCCGACGCCAAGGCGCTCGCCGCCTGGCAGCGCGGCCGCACCGGCTATCCCATCGTCGACGCCGGCCTGCGCGAGCTTTGGCATACCGGCGTGATGCACAACCGGGTGCGAATGGTCGTCGCCTCATTCCTGGTCAAGCACCTCCTGATCGACTGGCGCGACGGCGAGAGCTGGTTCTGGGACACGCTGGTCGATGCGGATGCCGGCAGCAATCCCGCCAACTGGCAGTGGGTCGCCGGCTGCGGCGCCGACGCGGCGCCCTATTTCCGCGTGTTCAATCCGGTGCTGCAGGGCCAGAAGTTCGACCCGGATGGAACCTATGTGCGGCGCTGGGTGCCCGAGCTGAAAGACGTACCCGCCAAGCTGATCCACCAGCCCTGGCAGGCGACGCCGATCGAGCTTGCAAGCGCCGGCGTCACGCTCGGCAAGACCTATCCGCATCCGATTGTCGATCATGCCAAGGGACGAGAGCGCGCGCTCGCCGCCTACGCAAAGATCCGCAAAGGTTGAGCGTTGCTTTGACACAATTATGAAACCCGCTATCGTCATCGCTCCATGCAAACCGTGGGGGACGATATGGACGACGACAAGCCGATCACCGAACAGGCGATGGACACGATCACCGCCGCCGTAGAGACGACCAAGGACGCCGCTGTCAGCGCCGTCAAGCAGGTGAAGAAAGCCGCCAAGAAGGTCGCGAAGAAGGTAGCGCCGAAGAAGGCTTCCAAGAAGAAAGCCAAGAAGGCTGCGAAGAAAACCTCGAAGAAGGCGGCCAAGAAGACTTCGAAGAAAGCTGCAAAGAAGTCGTCGAAGAAGGCGGCCAAGAAAACTGCAAAGAAAACGGCAAAGAAGGCCACCAAGAAAGCTGCCAAGTCGAAAAAGAAGGCCAAGAAGGCCAAGCGCTGATCGCAAAGCCCAAGTCTCCGGGTGCGGACGCGCCCGGAGACGGCTCCAGCGATACCCTACCCTCGCCGTTTGGCTGCACGCCGGCCCGGATGATGCTCGCCTTGCGGATCGCGGAATTCGCTGCGATGACCGCGCCGGTCCTCGGCGTTGAAGCGCCGCCGCTTCTCGGGTGAGCCGAACTGCTTGATCAATCTCCTGCCGTTCACCTTCTTGATGACGTAGCCGCCCTCTGTCATCGAGAACGGCTCCTTGAGCGATCCCATGTGGTCGAACTTCGTGCCGCGGGGATGCTTGAAGGGTTCGAACCAGGAGGGATAGACGAAGTTCGACATCGGGAAGCCGTTGACGACGAAGGCGTCCTCTTCGACTGCATCGCAGACCTCGTAGGCATATTGGGTGTGCCGGGTCTTGTCGGCCCACAGATTGGCCATGGGGTCGAGCACCATCTCGAACAGCTCATGCGAGGCTGCCAGACTGACCGGGTCGTCCTCGGCCAGCGCCTTGAGGAAGATCTTCGAGATCGGCTGTCCCCGATGCGTCAATTCATGCCGCCCGAGGAAATTTTCGTGGGTCGCATCGTCGAAATAGACCAGCTGCCAGTCGGTGGGCTTCGGCTTGCGGGTGACGTCGAGATCGACGGGATAACCCCAGACCGGCAGGAAGTGCTCGTCATAGCATTTCTGCAGCGCGGCCGTGAGCCGCGCCATCATCCGCTCGCTCATCATCTCCTCTGCGTAATTGATGCAGGCAATCCGGACCGGCTTCAGGGATCTGGCGAGCAGTGCACGACGCGCCTTCTTCATGGAAATCACCGTGTGAAAGGGAGGCTGAAATGCCCCAAACCTAACACGAACGCACCCGCACGTCAGGGATGTATTCCGGGGATCCGGCCCGCCGATCCTAGAAGCGTCGGTTGACCACGAACACCGCGGCCGCGCACATCACCATGCCCGCGATCGCCAGCGCATCGAGCTTCTCTCCGAACAGCAGATAAGCCATCAGCGCCGTCACGGCGGGCACCAGATAGAACAGGCTTGCAACAGAGGTGGCGGCGGCATGGCGGATCAGCCAGTACAGCAGCCCGATCGAACCGATCGAAAGCGCCACGGCGAGCCAGGCCAGCGCGAGCATGAACTCGCGTGTCCAGTGCACCACGCGGTCCTCGAACAGAAAGGCGCCGATCGCGAAGAAGATCGTGACGGATACGTACTGCACGAGATTGCCGGCGCGCCAGTCGATCTGGTTGCAGTAGCGGCGCTGATAGAGCGTGCCGAGCGTGATGCTGATCAGCGAGACCACGGAGGCAAGCCAGCCGAGCCCGGCTTCGCCGGTCATGGGACGGCCGTGCAGGATCAGCACCACGCCGCCGAGGCCAAGCACGAGCCCCGCCCATTGCACCGGTGTCACCTTCTCCCCGAGCCAGCGGTTGGCGATGGTCGAGGTCAGAATCGGCTGAAGGCCCGGAATGAGCGCGGAGAGCCCGGCCGGAATCGAGTGCGCGATCGCGATTGCGGTGCCGCCGAGATAGAAGCCATGGACGAGGATGCCGGCGACCGCGCTGTGCGCGATGCCGATACGGTCCGGCCATTTCGGTCGCGCAATCGCGACGATGATTGCCATCAGACCGACCACGAACGCCATGCGTATGGCGAGGTAGGTCAAGGGATCGGCATTGTTGACGACGTATTTGGTGCCGATGAAGCCGGTGCTCCAGAGCAGGACGAACAGGATCGGCGCGGCGCGGGCGGTCAGGGCTTCTTGATTATGGTTCATTGCCGCCCTCATTGCCCCACAGGGAGGCAATGCGGCAATGCGAATTTCGACCAATTTTGTCGGAGCGATGTTGCGCTGCGACGGAGCGACGGCTCAGCCGCTCACCATTCGTCCGGACAGGGATCGATGATCTTCCAGAGCTCGACGCCGTTCTTGATCTTTTTCATGTCGGTGGTGAGCCCGCCATTGCGGCGGATCCAGTCCTTCACCTTGTCGGGGTAATAGGCCATCAGGTCGGACGTCCCCTCCGCGCTGGTGACCTTGATGCCGAAGGTGAAGGCCTTGTCGTAGTAGGCTTGGTGGAAGCCGAGGCTGGCACGCGGCGTCACGCAGATCTTGTTCATCGGCACGATGCCGAGCACCAGGGTGCAGGCCGAGTTGCAGATGCCGTCGATGATGACGCGCTCGCCCTTCTCGCGGACGCGCTTGTACTTGGCCTTGTACTCCTCGACATAGCCGCCGTGGTCGCGGGTGATGTGCAGCTCCGCCCGCGCCGGCGAGGCGGCGACGACCGAGAGCAACAGCAGACCTAGAAGCGTGATGCGCATGGTGAGGTGACGGCGAAAGCCTTCAGGAATGGACCGGCCTATGGACCCCAAAAAGCCGGCAACAGGAATCTTATGCTAATTCTCTTTGGTCACACTTGTGTGGGGAATTCGTTAAGCATCTCGAAAAGGCCAAAAATGGGCAAGTCTGGACCACAGAACCGGCAATTCTGTCACACCCACCCGGGAATCTGCGGGATTGGCTACGATTTCCGGGCTTCGGACGGGTGTTCCGGCCGCCCGAACTGGCTATAAACAGCTGACCTATTCGTGCGGGTTCCGGAGATTCGAGATGAGCAAGTTGAAGCTTGTAGCCGCGATTGCAGCCCTGTCGGCCGCAATCCTTGCCCCTGGCCTCGCAGAGGCGCGTGGACATCACCGGTACCACCGCCATTACACGAACCCGTTGCCCTATCCGATCAGCTATCTGCACAATTACGGACCCGGCATGACGCCCGGGACGTTCGCCTTTTACGACGGCCCGTCGACCAACCATTGCTACCAGAGCGCAGCCGCCTATGTCGGCCAGGACCGCCGCCGCCACCCCTGCTACTGAGGGGCGCAGGCGTATTCTCTGCGGGGGCCGCTATTTGACGGCGCCCGACAGCAGCAATTGCTTCTCGATCTCGTAGACCGGCAGTTTGACGAGGTCCTTGCCGACCTCGCCCTGGAGTGCCTTGCGCACCACGTCCGAATAGTCGGCGCGGATCATCCCAAGCGCACGCGGCGAGGCCACCATGGTCAAGGCCGAGGTCTCGCCTGAGCTGACGGCGACATCGAGCCGTCCGGCCAGGCCGCGCAGGAAGGCGCGCTCGGCCTCGTCATGCCAATCAGTCTGCTCCACCGAGCTGCGCGTGCTGCCGGCCGCGCCATGGAGCCTGCCCGGAGCGTCGGTCCCTTGCGCACCGGTCGAGGGATTGGGCTGCTCGTGCACCTCCCTGGTGTGGAGGTTCGGAAACATCTCGTCGCCGAGGTTTTCCAGAATGAGCGCCTTGCGCCCGTCGCACACGACCAGCCAGTCACCCTTGTCGATTCTCATTTTGTCCATTTGCACAGCTCCAAAGCGACCTCGCGAGCCTGCTCTTCGATTGCTCGCAAGGCTGACCACGGCGGCAAGCTTAGAGACGAAGCCGCACCGGTGAATTGCGCGGGATCAAGGATGGCGGCAATGTCCTGCGGGGACGCAAACGCAAGCGCAGCATTGGTCAAGAGCTCGAACCTGGGATAGTTTCCCGGAGCCAAAGGTCAGGCCTGCGGCGGGCTGGCTGAAGACCTGTTCATCAGCATTACATTTCGGTCCCGCCACAATTTGATCAGAACAAACTTCGATATCCCTGTATTGCGTAAGCGGAGAAAGACATCATGAAGCTTAGAATTGGCCTCGTCGCCGCGTCCCTGTTGGGTGCGTTGGTCGCATCATCGGCGGCGTCCGCCATGCCCATCGCGCCTGCTCCTGCGACGCCGCAGGTCTCGGACGTCGAGCAGGTCCGCATGGTCTGTGACGCCTGGGGACGCTGTTTCTGGCGCCCGAACTACTATGGATACTACGGGCCGCGGCCCTACTATGGTCCCCGATATGCACCGCGCTTTTATGGTGGTCCTCGCTATTACGGACCACGCTACCGCCGCTGGTGATTTTAAGGGGGCTCTCCGGGGCCCCTTCGCTTTTGCGAGATCAAGGATGTTGATCTGGAGTCATTCCAAAACTGATCTAGATCAAAGACGAAATCCGCCACGCCGTCATTCTCCGACGATGGTCGATTTGATCGTTTTTCGATGTCCCCAGACCGGCATGAATGTGCAGACCCATCTCGAGAAGCAACAGAGACAGGAGGCGCAGAGCTTTGCCTCCTTCACCTGTCCCGCCTGCACGCGGCTGCACTTCATCGACCTCGCCTCCGGCCAGCCGATGACTCGAGACCGTTGACGACGACATCGATCTGCCGGGCTTCATGCGATGATGTCCGCAATACTACGGCCCGGAATCCGGTTTACTGAAGCGCGATGTTTCGCCATTGATGGCGATGTACTGACGTTCATTTGATTGTCACATTGCGGCAGCCGGCCACACGCATGTTGTTCGACGCCCTCGCCCCATCCTCGGCGCTTCAATTGATCGGCTTTGCCGACGTCGATGCGTTTCGGCCGATCGAGTCGATGGAGGATGCGAGAAGCATTCCGCTCGACGTCCAGAATTTCGCGGCGGCTCGCGCTGTCGTCTCCCTGCCCGGCTGCCGCATCGTCATGATGCGCTCGTTCGCGCGCATCCTCGACGCCGCCTATCGGATGCCCGGCGGGATGGTGATCCTGCCCATGACGGACGACCTTCAGGTCAATTCCAAGGGCATGGAGCTGGACGCGCGCTTCTTCATCGCGCTCCGCGGCAGCGATGAATGCCATTTCGTCGAGCGCCGGACCAATCATCATGCGATGATCATCTTCTCACCTGGCCTGAGTGACCGGGGCTGGTTCGATCAGGCGGACGATTTGCGGGCCTTTGGCGCGAACCGCCCCGCTTTGCTCCACATACGCCAGCTCCTGCTCGACATTCTGCGAACCGCGTCGGTGCAGCCGGCCCTGTTCGAAACGACCGAGGTCGCCGCCCATCTCCAGGAAGGTCTGCTGCTCGCGCTCGACGATCTGTTTCGCATCGATCCGCTCTCGGACCGGAGTGCCTCCGTCCAGGGGGAGCGGTCGATCAAACTCGTGCAGCGGATCGACGATTACGTCGCGGCACATCCGACTGCTCCGATCTATACAGCCGATCTCGCCGGCGAGTTCGGCGTCTCGATCCGGACGCTCGGCGGCGCCGTCAGCAAGGTGCGCGGCATGAGCTTGCACCAGTACATTCGCCTGAAAAAATTGTGGGCGACCCGGTCTCGCCTTCTCAAGGGCGGCGGCGCCACCGTCACCACATGCGCGCGCGCCCAGGGCTTTCACCATTTGGGGGAGTTTGCCGCAGCTTACCGCGCGACCTTCCACGAAGCGCCGTCCGACACGCTGGCACGGGGCCGGCAAGCCGGTCCGACGGCAGGCTGACCAGGCAGGCCGCTGCGGCGGTCGTTGTTGTGAGCGCCCTCTTCCAAACATATCCGGAATTGGCGCGCTCGGAGAGATTCGAACTCCCGACCCTCGGAATCGAAATCCGATGCTCTATCCAGCTGAGCTACGAGCGCCCTGGGCCCGACATTGGGCCGCAGCCGAGACGCCCCAGTTTGCTGCTGGCGGGCAGCAGGCCGGATGACGTTCGGATGGGTTCGAATTAGCAGAGAGGCCCGCCAATAAAAAGCCCTTCCCGCCCCGATTCGAGACGGGGCAGACCCGCTCTTACCAGGTGCTATCGAAGAAGCCGAAATGCGGCTGCTGCGCCATCACCATCATCGGCCGCCCTTGCTGCGGCACCGGATGCGCTCTGGCGACCTTGCGCTTGGGCTGCTGCGCTGGGGTCTGAAGTGGCTGGGCCTGAGGAGTCTGGGCCTGGGCCTGCGCCTGAACTTGCGTCTTGGCTTCGGCCTTCTTGACCGCAGCGGCATCAGCCTTCGCGGCCGGCGTGAATTGAGCGAAAGTCTCGCGGACCCGCGCCTTGGCTGTAATCTCGGCCAAGGCCGGCGACATACCCTCCACGGGCGGCTGGGGAGCCGCGGCGGCGGCGATCTTCACCGCAGGGGCGGCAAGCGGCGGCTGAGTGGTGTCGAGCACGACGCGCTCCGGCAGGTGGCGATCGGACCGGATCCGGATCAACGGCTGTTCGTTGCTTGCGGTTGCAACCGCCTGCGTCACAGGCGAAGTCGGCAGAACGTGGTTCGCCGCGAGCAGCAGTGCGAGCAAGGCTCCACCGACAAAAATGAAATACCGAAGGATAGGCATTGGCCGCGCTCCGCCCGCCGCATCCCCGCGTGGGCTCTCCGCCTCAACAGGCGATCATTTAATTGGTTCCTGCCCCAGCCATTCGGTTCAAATGGCGACGGCAAGTTTTTTGGCCAAGGCCCCAGGACAGTAACTTTTCCGCTACCGAAAAATGCCGGCCTTAGGTCCGACGTGCTGCCACAAGCGAACACTTCGCCTGATCGGCATTCACATTGACGAAGCCGACAGGAATGCGCGCAAAAGTCTTGCGGCTCTTCATGTTAACCGTATCCGCCAGAACGCGGCTGCGGTCAGTGAGATGACTGCCATCGCGCCGCGCAAAAGCACAGGCGATCTCGACATCCTTTACGGCATAGTCGTTGTCGTTGCGCAGCGTGAACGTCACCAGCGCCTTCGAGCCAAGGCCGCCGCGGCGCCAGGTCTGCGATGAAATCCTGATCCGACCGAGTTCCGCCATTGTCGGAATCTGAGCTTCGGATGGCGACGACACGACGGCCTCGTTGCCCGAAGGCGCCGTCTCGACCGCTGCCACGTCAGACCTCACCGGTTCGGCACTGTTGCCTCTGGAGAGAGGGAGCAGCATCCAGACGCCGCAACCGACGATGATGGCCGCCAACAGCCACAGCAGGCCTCGCCCAAATGAAACGCTCGCGATCGTCACCGCCCGCGCCAGTCGTTCGCCGGTCACGGCGAAACGCCCTAACCCGATGCGGTCAAACCGAGCGTTCATGGTTGCCTCACCGATCGCGGCGGAAGCACGTTCGACAACGGATTCGGCCACTGTTTACCTTAATCCGGAAGACGAACTAAGGTTCCCGCGCAGCTGTCGAGTCGGCAAGAGCGGTGGCGGTCACCGGCCGAGGCCGCTAACATGCGCTGCAACATCAAGACCCGTCGGGAGAACATGAAATGCCAGTCGTCACTTGGGATCACGTCCATCTGCGCAGCCCTGATCCGGAGGCCACGGCGGCATGGTTGCGGGACATCCTCGGTGGCGAGATCGTGCAAGCGCCCGGACGGATCGACGTGAATCTTGGAGGCGCAAGGATTTTCATTGCGCCTCTCGAAGGCGACAACGCGGTCAACCCGCCGCCGTCGCACCCGCATCAGGGCCTCGACCATTTCGGTCTCACGGTGAAGGACATCGACGCCGTCGCCGCCGAGATCAAGGCCAAGGGCGTCACCTTCACGCGCGAACCGACCACGATCCGCCCCGGCGTGCGCATCTGCTTCATCCGCGGCCCCGAAGGCATCTCCATCGAGCTGCTCGAGCGCGACAAGAAATATACCTGACACGGCGCGCGCCGCATCGGCCCACCGGGCGACGTGCCGCCCGGTGCGCCTAAGTCATGCTGCCGGGCATGAAGCAGCGGATGGCGACGCCCATATAGCCGTAGATCGGCCAGACCATGGTGCGCCCCGCCCGGTTCGGCTCCGAGATCACGGCCTCCTCGGGCACCTCGACCCAGACGAGCTCCTGCGGTCGGCCGTCGATCACGTAGCCATACCGTGGGACACGGACCCGATAGTGCCCGTCCTTGCTGTCCCAGTCGGTGTCCGAGAGCGCCGAGCCGTCTGCATCGGAGCAGCAAGGCCCCTTGCCGCTTCGCAGGCCGTCGAACCAGGCCTTCAATTCGGCATTGGTGTTGACGAACTGGCCGCGGTCGCGCGCGTGCCCGATCGGGGCTGCGAGTGCGATCAGAGCCAGGGCACAAGCGAGGCTCGTCACGCTTCGCCAGCGTGCCGCGCCGCCAATCCGCCGTTGTCGTGTTTCGCAAATCGTGGGACGCACACTGTACAGACGCGGCTTCTCGCCGCCGGAATCGATCCAGTTGCTCACGTTTGTCTTGCTCCAGCACCCCGCGGCCAGTGCAACAATGGTTATGCATTTCGCGGGCCAACTTGATTCGCAACGACTGGCCTCGCTTCATGATCAGACCGTCATGGCGGTGTCATAGACAAGCCGGGACACTACGGCTCACGGGCAGGTGCGCAAGGCCGGCGGCCAAACTCCCGCGTTGCGTGGGCGCATGCCCTTTGGCATAAATGCCCTACCGGTTACGCCATTGGGCGATGGCGGCCGGCCTCGGGACGTTATGAAGAACGGCCTCTATTCGATTCACGTGAACCTGCTCGATGGTCGGGTCGGCAAGGGCAGCGGCGTGATTCTTTTTCGCGACGGCAAGATTCTTGGCGGCGATGCCTACCTGTATTACACCGGCAGCTACACGGTGAAGGACAATACCTTCAAGGGCGAGGTGCTGGTCCAGCGTCACACCTCGCCGCGGGGTGACGACAATCCGCTGTTCGGCGGCCCTGCCGCGGTCGGCATCGGCGTCAGCGGCACCTTCACGGAGACGCGCGGGGACATGACGGGGACCGCGCTGGTCGGCAAGGCCAGCCAGATTTTCGGCGCAACGCTGCACAAGCTTGCAGAGGCCGACTGAAGCTTCGGTTCTGATTGAATCAGAATCTCAGATCTCAATTGTTGTTGTTTCCACGTTTTCTTCACGCGAACCGGGCAATCTACTTCGCTCGAAAACGCTCGAGCTATTCCGCGGCCTGCTCGAGTGGCGCGACTCGCGGCAGGATGATCTGGATACGTGTGCCGCCGCCCGGTTCGGAATCCAGATCGAGCCGTCCGCCAAGCCTGTTCGTGACGATGCTGTAGACGATGTGCAGCCCGAGGCCGGTGCCGCCCTGGTCGCGGCGCGTCGTGAAGAACGGATCGAAGGCACGACGGCGGACGTCGAGCGACATGCCGCAGCCATTGTCGGAGAAGATGATCTCGACATTGTCCTTGCCGGACTCGCGCACCTGGATGTCGATGGTGCCCGGCCGGCCGTCCGGGAAGGCGTGCGCCACCGCGTTGAGAAACAGATTGGTCAGCACCTGGCCGTACGGTCCGGGATAGCTGTTCATGGTCAGATCAGGCTGGCACTCGACATTGAGCGTCAGATTGTGCTTGCGAAGGCCGGGCCGCAGACTCATCACCACCTGCTCGGTGAGGTCACCGAGATCGAAGCTGCGCTGGTCCGAATAGTTGCGGTCGGCGGCGACTTGCTTGAACGATTGGATCAGCTCGGCGGCGCGATTGAGATTGGAGACGAGCTGCGAGGACGCGTCGCGGCTGGTATGGAGAAAGTCGTTGAGCGTGGAGCGGCGCAACTCGCCCCGCTCGACCTCGGCGGTGAACATCGCGGTCTTGCGCTCCAGCGCGGAGGCGACCGTGAGGCTGATGCCGACCGGATTGTTGACTTCGTGCGCGACGCCGGCGACGAGGCGCCCGAGCGCCGCCAGCTTCTCCGCCTCGATCAACGAGGCCTGGGTCTCGCGCAGATTGCGCAGCGCGGTCTCGGCGGATTCCTTGGCTTTCCGCATCTCCTGCTCGCCGCGCTTGCGCTCGCCGATGTCGAGCGCCACGGTGACGATCCGCTCGATCTCGCCTTCTGCATCGAGCAGCGGCAGCTTGTTGACGAGCCATTGCCGCATGTGGCCGGAAGAATCAATGTACTCTTCTTCGTAGAAGCCGAGACCTTTTCGCAGCGTCAGTACGCGCTTGTCGCTCTCGTCGGACTTGGCCGCGCCGTAGCGCGACATCAGGTCGGCCGTTGTGCGGCCGAGCGCATCGCCGGGCTCGATTCCGAAGATGCCGGCCATGTAGCGGTTCATCAGCACGTAGCGCAGGTCGCGGTCCTTGACGTTGATCACCGCGGGCACGGTATCGATGACCTGCTGAAGCAGGCGCCGTCCTTCGGCGATGGCGTCTTCGGCGCGCTTCTGGTCGGTGATGTCGCGCAGCGTGCCCTCGTAGCGGACGATGTTGCCGGCCTCGTCGCGGACGCCGGTGGCACTGTCGGACAGCCACAGGATGTCGCCGCCGCGCTGGCGCACCTGGTATTCGAACTCGCGCACCATGCCGTCGCGGGCCATCAGCCGCTGATATTCGACGCGTGCCTCGGGATTGACGTAGATGGTGTGGGCGATGTCGTTGATGCTGTCGATCAGCTGCTGCGGGCTATCGTAACCCATCATCCGTGCCAGCGCCGGATTGGCGTTGAGGAGGTCGCCGGCCGGCGTCGTGACATAGATGCCATCGACCGAGCCCTCGAACAGTTTCCGGTAGCTCTCTTCGGCGAGGCGCTGCTCGGTCAGTGCGCGCACCGCCGCCTCGCGCGCCGTGTCGGCCTCTTCCAGCGCGCGGCGGAACACTTCGGCCGCCCGCGCAATGTCGCCGATCTCATTGTCGAGGTCGGCGGACGGGATCGAGGTGTTCTTCTCGCCGGCTGCGAGCGCGCGGATCGACCGCGCGATCTGGGCGAGCGGACGGACCGTCCGCCGCACCACGAAACCGGCCGCGAGAATGCCGATCAGCACGCCGATGGTACCGAGCACGATGCTCTGCCAGCGCGCCTCCGTCAGCGTGCGGGCAAAGTCGCGCGACAGCACGTGACCGCGCCGGGCGCTGACCTCGCGCAGCAATTCGGTGACGCGGCCGATCAGCCGGCCCTCGGTTCCCAGCACCTCGCGGTCGATGTCGGCGATCTGCCGTTCACGGACCGCGACCGCGATGATCGCCTCGGCGTAATCGTTGACGGCCGATCTGAGCTTCGGATCAGCGATCCCCATCGCCCGCATGCTCTGCGCCGCCTGCTCGGCCGCGGACGGGTTGCGCGCAAGCAAACCGAGCGCGATCCGGCTCTGCGCTTCCGACAGGCGGGACGCCAGTTCTCGGTCCCCGGTGCCGGAGACAGCCGCGTCGAACTGGTCGCGGAGCGGCGGCAGGCCGGCGAGCAGCTGTGCGCGGCGGTCGATCAAGGTCGAGATGCGCTCCAGGCCGCTGCGATAGGTCGCAAGCCGCTCGCTGACCCCGTCGATCATATCCTGCTGCTCGGGCACGAGCTCGATGCGGGTCTTCTTCAGGATGTCACTGAGCGTCGAGGCCGCCTCGCCCACCTGCTTGAACTGGATGCCGGCGCCGGGATCGGTGACGAAGTCGCGCGCGGCGAGCCGCAGCTCGTTCATGCGGCGGTCGATGTCCTCGGCGAGATCGCCGACGCTCTGCAGCCGCTGCAGCTCGGCAAAGGTCCTGTCGATGTGCCGGATCGCGATCACGCTCGCGGTCGAGGTGACGATGATCACCGCCAGCACCAGAAGGAAGCTGCCGAACGTGAGCTGGCCGATGGAGAGCGAGAATGTTCGCTTTTTCTCAGGGGTCGGCGTCAATTCGGCGGACATTGGTGATGTGAGGACCGGGCTATTGGAGCTCCAATATACGACGTATTGCGGTCCGGGGGGAACATGCCTCTGGCCGCCGAATATCCTTAATATTGCAGCCCTGCCGTCCTCCTTGGCCCCGCATTATGACGTTTTGACGCCGGCCGGCCGCCGCGCCGGGATAGTCATGGCGGCGACGCCGAGGACGACGCAGGCAAGGCCGATCCAGGCGGTCCGGCTCAGGCTCTCGCCGAGAAAGGCGACGCTGATGGCAACTCCGATCGGCACGCGGAGATAGGCCTGCGCGGTGGTGCCGACCGAGCCCAGGCTCTGGATCAGGCGGAAATAGATCACGAAGGCCGCGGCGGTCGAGAAGGTCGCCAGCGCGAGCAGCGCCAGCACGGAACTCAGCGAGGGCGACAGCGTCCAGGGCTGCTCGACGATGAGCGAGGCCGGGATCAGCGCCGCAGCCCCCGCCAGCAGCGAGCCGGCCGCAGGCGCCATGGGATCGAGGCCCTTGAAGCTGCGACCGAAGATCGCGGCGCAGGCGTAGCAGATAGTGGCGGCAACGATGGCGGCCTCCGCGACGAGGCCGCTTCCGACATCATGGACGGCATCGACGCCGACGATCAGCAGGATGCCGGCCATGCCGGCGACCACGCCGACCAGCTTTCGCGGTGTCGTCGCCTCGTGACGCGTCACAACGGCCGTGAGCAGGAAGGTGAAGATCGGGCCGGCCGAGTTGAGGATGGTCGCGAGCGCGGCATCGACGTGGCGCTCGCCCCAGGCGATCAATGTCCAGGGGATCACGCTGTTGAGCACGGCCTGGAAGGCGAAGCGTTGCCAGGTCGCGGCATCCGTCGGCATCCTGATGCCCCGCGCCCACATAATCGCGAGCAGCAGCAGGCCGGCAATCGTGGTGCGCGCCGCGATCAGCGTGATCGGTGGGATCGTGGCGACGCCGAGCTTGATGAAGGTGTAGGAACCACCCCAGAGCGTCGCGAGCGCGAGCAGCAGCGCCAGCTCGACGGCGATGTTGTTGTCCTGCCGGTCGTCCATGTCGCGTGCTCCGCCCCGTTGTCCGGGACGGAACCTAGCGCGTCTGCCCTCGCAGATACTTCGCTTTGTATCGAACTGTCCTAGCCGAGCGCCCCGACCTCGAACACTTCGCCGTCATAGCCGGCCTCGCGGGGAATGCGGAGCTGGCGGCCGGTATCGGTCTTGGTCATGACAGGCATCACCGTCACGACAGACATGCCGCGGGCGTGCTCGAGCGCGGCGCTCACGCTCGACTGCTTGGCGAGCCGGATCAAATTGCGCGTGGTCGGGAACGGCAGCTTGAAGCGGCCGCTCTCGCCGCCCTCCACCGCCTCGCGCGGCGAGATCCAGATCGAGTCGGTCGACTCCCGGCCATCATGTGCGCCGAGCTGGTCGGGCGGTGCCGCCGCAAGGAAGAACCAGGTGTCGAAACGTTTTGGCATTCGCTCGGGCGTGATCCAGTGCGCGTAAGGCACCAGCGTATCGAGCGCGAGCTGGAGGCCGTTATCGGCCAGAATGCTTAGGAAGCTGATCTTGTGCTCGTTGAGCGCGAGGCGATGCGCATCGGCGATCTCGCCGGCGCGCCTGGCATCGACCGGCGTGCCCGAGTCCTTCGAGCGCGCCAGCAGGATGCCGCTTTCCTCAAAGGTCTCGCGGATCGCGGCGATCCGAAAACCGCGGTCCGCTTCACTCAGGCCCTCGCCGCCCGAATACAGGTCGGAGCGCTTGACGATCTCCTGATCGCCGGCATCGACGCTGCCGCCGGGAAACACCAGCGCGCCCGAATTGAACTCGATCTGATGATGGCGGACCATCATGAAGACTTCAATTTCCTTCGCTGCTGCGCCGTCGCGCAGCAGGAGGATCGTCGACGCAGGGCGTGATGCTGTCGTCTCGGCCATTCGACTAACCTGCCGCGCTGGATTGCGGGCCGAGATTGGCGCGCTTGTCGACGCGGGCGACCCGCGACAGCAGGTACTCGACCTCTGCCTTCGCCGCCGGCGTGATAGTGGCGCCGGGCTTGCGCTGGGCGCTGGAGGCGATGATGCCGCGCTTCTGCAGCACGTATTTGCGCACGGCGAGGCCAGCACCAGGCTGCTGCTCGTAGCGGATCAGCGGCAGATGCGCGTCGAACAGATCATGGGCGGCGTCGCGCTTGCCTTCCTTCGAAAGTCGCACGACGTCGATCAGAAGCTCGGGGAAGGCATAGCCGGTCATGGCGCCGTCGGCGCCGCGCTCCATCTCGAAGTCCAGAAAGAGCCCGCCATTCCCGCAGAGGATCGAGAGCGGCCGCAGCGAGCCGTCCTTCTGGAAACTGCGCAGCGTCGAGATCTTTTCCAGCCCCGGCCAGTCCTCGTGCTTGAGCATCACGCAGTTCGGATTGTCGGTGACGATCTTGCGGATCACAGCGGGGGTGAACACCACCGACAAGGTCAGTGGATAGTCCTGGAGCACCCAGGGCAGGTCGGGGCCGATCGCCTCGGCCGCCTGCTTGTAATAGCCGATGATCTGGTCGTCGGTCCGCAACGACGGCGGCGGCGCGATCATCACACCGGCCGCACCGGCCTCCATCGAGGCCTTCGCCAGCGAGCGCATGGTGGCAAAACCCGGCGCCGAGACGCCGACGATCACCTGCATCTTCTTGGCGCGCTTGACGAAGCGTACCGCCACCTGTTCGGCCTCGGCGGCATCGAGCTTCGGCGCCTCGCCAAGAATGCCCAGCACCGTGACGCCGTCGCAGCCGACCTCCTCGTAGAAATCGGTCAGGCGGTCGATCGAGCGCTCGTCAATCCGGCCGTCATCGTGGAACGGCGTCGGCGCGATTGCGAAGGTGCCCTTGGCGTCGGGGGTGAGTTTCATCTAGTCCTCTATCCTCTTGTTCGTCATTCCGGGACGATGCGTTAGCATCGAACCCGGAATCTCGAGGTCCCGGGTTCGCGCGCTGCGCGCCCCGGGACGACCATGGCCTAAAACCGCCGCGCCCCCATCTTGATCTGCTCTTCGGAGAAGAAGATCTCCTTGGCATGATCGGCGATGTCCTGGGCCTTCCAGCCCGTGTGCGGCGGCTTCCAGCCGTCCATTTCCATCATCCGCATTTCGCGCACGCCGCGGGGCCCGGACACGCCCAGCACCTTGCCGGTCTGGTCGCCGGACAAGTCGCTGACCATGTATAGCACGGCCGGCGCGATGCCGTCCGGCCCCAGCGCGGCACCGGGGTTCTCCTTATAGCGGGGCAGGTCTGCGGTCATGCGGGTCAGCGCGCCCGGCGCGAGCGTCCAGATCCGGATGTTGTATTTGCGGCCCTCGATCGCCAGCACGTTGGACAGGCCCCAGATGCCGCCCTTGGCCGCGCCGTAATTGCTCTGGCCGAAATTGCCGATCAAGCCCGAGGTCGAGGAGGTGTTGACGATGACCCCGCCGCCGTTTTCCCGCATCCAGCGAAACACCGGCATGGTGCAACAAAAGGTGCCCTTCAGATGCACCTTGATGACCTTGTCCCAGTCAGACTCAGAGGCCTTGGCGAAGGTCTGGTCCCGCAGAATGCCGGCATTGTTGACGAGGATGTCGGCGCGGCCGAAATGCTTGATGGCGTCGTCGAACACCGACTGGCCGCCTTCCATGGTGGAGATGTCGGCGCCGTTGGCGACCGCTTTGCCGCCTTCGGACTTGATCGCATCCACCACGAGCTGCGCCATCGATGTGTCGGCGCCGGAGCCGTCACGGGGACCGCCGAGGTCGTTGACGACGACGGAGGCCCCTTCCCGCGCGAACAGCTTTGCGTAGGCCTCACCGAGCCCCCCGCCCGCGCCGGTGATCAGCGCAACCTTGCCGTCGAGTAGTCCCATGGTGGCGTCTCCCTTTGTTGTTTTGCTCCGTCATGGCCGGGCTTGTCCCGGCCATCCACGAACTTGGTCGCCAACCGCGCGGAAGAACGTGGATGCCCGGGACAAGCCCGGGCATGACGAGATAACTCAGAGCGCGTCGAGCGGCATCATCAACCCAGCACCGTCTTGCCGTTCTTGATCACGGTGACGCCGCGAGACTTCACCTTGGCTTCGAACGAGATCGTGCTGCCGTCCTTCCAGAGATCCATGGTCACGGTCTCGCCGGGATAGACCGGCGAGGAGAAGCGCGCGACGTGCTGGCGGAAGGCGGAGGCGTCGTAGTCGGCATAGGTCTGGAGTACGCCGCGGCAGGTGATGCCGTAGGTGCACATGCCGTGCAGGATCGGGCGCGGGAAGCCGGCCTTCTTCGCGAATTCGGGATCGGAGTGCAGCGGGTTACGGTCGCCGCAGAGACGATAGACAAGCGCCTGGTCCGGGCGCGTCACGATGTCGATGGTCGTGTCGGGTGCGCGCGACGGGATCTTGTGCGGATCCGGCTGGGTCAGGTTCGGCCCGCCAAAGCCGCCGTCGCCGCGGGCGAAGCGCGAGGCGACCAAAGTAGCCAGCTTCTCGCCCTTCTCGTTCTTGAGCACGGTCTGGTGGCTGATGACGACGCCCTTGTCCTTGCCCTTGTCGTAGACTTCGACCACGGAGGAATCGGCGGTGATCTGCGCGGCCACCGGCAGCGGCTGGTGGAAGGTGATGTCGCGCTCGCCGTCGACCACCATCACACGGTTGAGGTTCATCTCGCCGGGACCCGCGCCCCACGCCGCGACGGATGCAAAAGTCGGCACCACCTTGAGCGGCCGCGGCGTCAGCGTGCCCTCGTTGACGAAAGCGAGCTCGTTCTCGTCCATCGGATCGGCGCCGAGCCCGATGCCATAGGCATAGAGCATCACTTCGCGATCGGTGTAGGCATATTTCTGGCCGAGGTTCTTGAGGCCTTTGAGTTCGTCGTATCTGGCGGACATTTTTGTTGTTTCCTCCCGGCAGCTTCAGCTGAGCGGCGCCTATTGTTGCGCCCTCTCCCCTTATGGGAGAGGGCTACAAGGTGCCCGCAACAAACTCGTTTGGGTGAGGGGTTCGCTCCTCATCGAACAATCTCTCTGTGGAGAGATACCCCTCATCCGGCGCTTCGCGCCACCTTCCCCCACAAGGGGGGAAGGGAAGAACTCACCGCGCCTACTACGCCGGCGTGAAGAACGGCAGCGGCGCGCCGTCGGTCGGCTTGAACACCACCTTCACCTTCTGGCCGATCTTCAACGTCGTCAGATCGCAGTCGACGAAATTGGTCTGGAGCGACGGCCCCTCCTTCAGCGTGACGTAGCCGATCGCGTAGGGGCCGGTCGGCGACTTTCGCATCAGGCTGTAAGTGTAGATCGTGCCCTCGCCCGAAGACTCCTCCCACACCGTCTTGTCGGAGTAGCAGAACGGGCAGATCGAGCGCGGGAAGTAATGCGCTTCGCCGCAGGCGGTGCAGCGCTTGATCATGAACTTGCCCTGCTTGGCCGCGTCCCAGAACGCGGCGGTCTCGGGGTTGGTCACGGGCGCCGGATATTTCTTGGCTTCGCTCATCACACGCGCTCCAGAATGGCCGTTGAGGCGGCGTGGCGGACGCCGAGCAGGCCGCCGGTGCCGTGGGCGATGGCGAGATCGCAATTCTTGACCTGCACCTTCGGATGCGCCTCGCCGCGCAGTTGCCGCACGGCCTCGAGAATCTTGGTCATGCCGCCGCGGTTGACGGGATGGTTGCTGCAGAGGCCACCGCCATCGGTGTTGAACGGCAGCTTGCCGACGCCCGAGATCAAATTGCCGTCGGCGACGAACTTGCCGCCCTCGCCCTTCTTGCAGAAGCCGAGGTCTTCGAGCTGCATCAGGACGGTGATGGTGAAGCTGTCGTAGATCGAGGCGTATTTGATGTCCTTCGGCGTGATGCCGGCCTCCTCGAACGCACGCGGGCCCGACCAGATGCCGGCGGAGTACGTGAGGTCGAGATCCTTGCCGCCGCGTGGCCCCTTCATCGCCTCGCCATGTCCGATCAGTTTGACCAGCGGCTTCTTCAGGCTTTTTGCGATCTCGGGCGTCGTCACGATCAGCGCGCCGCCGCCGTCGGAGACGACGCAGCAATCCATGCGATGCAAGGGATCGGAGATCATCGGGGAGTTCAGAACGTCCTCGACGGTGACGACGTCCTTGAGCATCGCGTGCGGATTGTATTGCGCGTGGTGCGAGGCCGCGACCTTGATCCAGGCGAGCTGCTCGCTGGTGGTGCCATAGTCGTGCATGTGGCGCATGGCACACATGCCGTAGGCATTGTGCGTAGTCGCGCCGTAAGCCGTCTCGAAATCGGCTTCCGCGCCGGCCGCGCGCGGCGGCATCGCGCCGGTGCGCGGCTTGCCGGCCAGCGTGATCAGCGCGATCGAGCACTTGCCCGCGGCGATGGCTTCAGCGGCGTGGCCGAGATGGATGATGTAAGAACAGCCGCCGGTCTCGGTGGAATCGACATGACGGAGCTTTTTGGTGTTCAGCCCGAGATAATCGACCATCGGCCAGGCGCCGCCCGGGGCATCGCCCGCGCAGAAATAGCCGTCGACATCGTCCTTGCTGAGCCCGGCATCCTCGATCGCGCCCTTGGCGACTTCGGCATGGAGCTGCGCGGTGGATTTGTCCGGCGCATGCCGGGTCGGGTGTTCGTAGATCCCGGCAATGTAGGCCTTGCCCTTGATGGTCAAATAAGGTCTCCGCTGGCGTTTCTCACTTCCGGTTTTTTCTGAACCGCTGCTGCCCTGTTGGCAAGCGCGGAAATATTCCGCCGGGCGAGAGGGCAGCGCGTTGGCGCAAATCGCCGAGGTGCGGTGGGAGGGCCTCTGCTGCCGGATCGTCCTTGCGAGCGCAGCGAAGCAATCCAGGAATCTTTCCGCGGACGCTTTCTGGATTGCTTCGCTGCGCTCGCAATGACGGGAACGACGGGCAGAACCCTAAAGGTGTTTTGCCCGACGGCACAAGCGGTTTCGTTTTATCGAAAAACCCTTTTCCGCGAAAACAACCCCATGCACAGTAGAATGGTGGTTGATTTCATACAGGAATTTGTGGGGTGGATTAGCGAGCCCACCCCACAAATTCTACTCCGCTGCGATCTGCCTTGGTGCCGGCGGCGGGTTGGCCAAATCGGCGGCGAGCTGGGCGTAGCGGGCCTTGGCGTCTGCGACAGCCTTCTCCTTGACCGGGCCGTAGCCGCGAATGCGGTCGGGCAACGACAGCAGCTCCACCGCGGTGTCGATCGTGAGCGGCGACAGCAAGCCGAGCACGGTGGCGACGTCCTTCTCGTAGCCGGCGATGAGATCGCGTTCGAGCTTGCGGTCCGCACTGCGACCGAAGATGTCGAGCGGCGTGCCGCGCAGGAACTTGAATTTTGCCAGCATACGAAACACCGGAAGCATCCACGGGCCGAAGGCGCGCTTCTTCGGGCGGCCGAGCGCATCGACGCCCCTGCTGAGAATAGGCGGGGCCAGGTTGAAATTGAACTTGAAGTCGCCTTCGAACTGGTCTCGGAGCTGCTTTTCGAACGCGCCGTCGGTGTAGAGGCGCGCAACCTCGTATTCGTCCTTGTAGGCCAGCAGTTTTGCGTAATTGACCGCAACGGCGCGCGTCAGCGCCTCGTCATAGCCGCCCTGTCTGGCGGCGTCGCTGACCTGGTCCACCAGCTTGCGGTAGCGCTTGGCCAAGCGGCCGTTCTGATAGGCGGTGAGGTGTTTTGCGCGGTGCTCGACGAGTTCGTCGAGCGTCATGGCGTCCAGCGTCTTCGGTGCGACGACTTCGTCAGTCCCCTTCAGCATGCCGGCGAGGCGCTGGGGATCGGCGACCGCGAGGCGGCCGAGGCGGAAGGCTTCCTTGTTCATCTTGATCGAGACGCCATTGACCTCGATCGCCTGCTCGATCGACTCCGCCGACAGCGGCAAGAGGCCCTTCTGATAGGCGTAGCCCATCATCATCATGTTGGTGGCGATGCTGTCGCCGAGCAGCTGCTCGGCCGGCTTGGTGAAGTCGAAAAACACCGAGTCCTCATGTAGCGCGGTCTCCAGCAATCCGTTCAGCTTGCGGGTCTGGAAGTTGAAGTCGCGGTTGAGAACGAAGTCGGCGGTGGGAATGACGTGGCTGTTGATGATGCCGCGGGTGCGGCTGCTATCGCAGAGCGAGATGGTGTCCTTGGCAACCGCGACCACCTCATCGGCGGCGAGCACGACATCGGCCGTGCCGGTGACGATGCGCGAGCAGGTCACCTCGGCCGGATGATCGGATAGGCGGACGTGGCTCAGCACCGCCCCACCCTTTTGCGCCAGGCCCGACATATCGAGGATCATCGAGGCCTTGCCCTCGATATGGGCGGCCATGCCGAGCAGCGCGCCGATCGTCAGCACGCCGGTCCCACCGACGCCGCCGACCGCGATGTTGTAGGGCTTGTCCAGGTTGGGGCGCGATGCCGGCTCAGGCAGATCGCCGATATCGCCGACGCCCGCAGGCGCGCGCTTGCGCATCTTGCCGCCGTCGACCGTGACGAAGGACGGGCAAAAGCCTTTGACGCAGGAATAATCCTTGTTGCAGGTCGACTGGTTGATGGCGCGCTTGCGACCGAACTCGGTCTCCAGCGGCTCGACCGAAATGCAGTTGGATTGCACCGAACAATCGCCGCAGCCTTCACACACCGCCGGATTGATGAGCACACGGCGCGCCGGATCCTCCATCGTGCCGCGCTTGCGGCGGCGGCGCTTCTCGGCGGCGCAAGTCTGCACGAAGACGATGGCGGACGCGCCCTTGACCTTGCGCAGCGTTTTCTGGACCGAATCGAGCTCGTCACGATGCGCGGTCTTGACGCCGGGCGCGATCTCGTTCGCCGGATAGGCGTCGGGATTTTCCGAGACGAGATAGATCTCGCGGATGCCTTCGCTGTGAAGCTGGAAGGTGATCTGCTGCGGCGACAATTCACCGTCGACATGCTGGCCGCCGGTCATCGCGGTCGCGTCGTTATAGAGGATCTTGTAGGTGATGTTGGCGCCGGAGGCGATCGCCTGGCGGATCGCGAGGCTGCCGGAGTGGAAATACGTGCCGTCGCCGAGATTGGCGAACACGTGCTCTTCCTTGGTGAAGGGGGCAACGCCGACCCACGGCACACCCTCGCCGCCCATGTGCGTGAAGGTCTCGGTGGAGCGATCCATCCACAGTGCCATGAAGTGGCAACCGATGCCGGCAAAGGCGCGACTGCCTTCGGGCACCTTGGTCGATGTGTTGTGCGGGCAGCCGGAGCAGAAATACGGGGTGCGGGCGACAGGCGCGGTCGCCTGCATTTGCGACGCCTGGCGGCCGTTGAACCAATCGGCCTTGGCGCGCAGCATCGTTGCAATTTCGGGATTGAGATCAAGTCGAAGCAGGCGCTCGGTCAGCGAGCTCGCCAGTGAGGCGACGCTGAGTTCTTCGGCAAAGGGCAGGAAGCGCTTGTCGTGATCGTCCATCTTGCCGATGATGCGGGGACGGACATCGTCGCGCCAGTTGAACAGCTCCTGTTTCACTTGATTTTCGACGATCTCGCGGCGCTCTTCGATGATGAAGATTTCCTCGAGGCCCACGGCGAATTGCCTGACGCCTTCCGGCTCCAGAGGCCAGGGCATGCCGATCTTGTACAATCGAAGCCCGATCTTGGCGGCGACCTCGGGCGTGATGCCGAGCTCGCGCAGCGCCTGCCGGATATCCTCGTAGCTCTTGCCGGACGCCATGATGCCGTAGCGGGCGTTCGGCGAATCCATCGTGACACGATTGACCTTGTTGGCGCGCGCAAAGGCGATCGCGGCAAAGCCCTTGTAGTCCTGCAGGCGGCGGTCCTGGGCGAAGCGGTCGTCGGGCCAGCGCAGATTGAGACCACCTTCGGGCATCTCGAAATCGGTCGGGATCACGAACGGCGTCATCTCGTCGGTGAGGTCGATCTCGGCGGTGGTCTCCACCGTCTCCGTGATCACCTTCATGCCGACCCAGCACCCCGAGTAGCGCGACATGGCGATCCCGAGAAGGCCCATCTCGATCATCTCGTGGACGCTCGACGGGTAGAGATAGGGCATCAGCGCCGACATGAAGGCGTGGTCGGACTGATGCGGGACGGTCGAGGATTTTGCGCCGTGGTCGTCGCCGGCGAGACACAAGACGCCGCCGTTCTTGGCGGAGCCCGCGGCATTGCCGTGGCGGAAGACGTCGCCGCAGCGATCGACGCCGGGGCCCTTGCCGTACCAGATGCCGACCACGCCGTCGTACTTGGCGCCGGGCGAGAGGTTGAGCTGCTGCGAGCCCCAGACCGCGGTGGCGGCCAGATCCTCGTTCACGCCGGGCTGAAACTTGATGTTGTATTGCTCGAGATGCTTGCGCGCCGCGAAGAGCTGCTGGTCATAGCCGCCGAGCGGCGAGCCGCGATAGCCGGAGATGAAGCCCGCGGTGTTCAGCCCCGCGGCACGGTCGCGCCGGATCTGGGCCATCGGCAGGCGGACCAGGGCTTGAATGCCGGTTGTGAAAATATGTCCGGTGTCCTGGGTGTATTTCTGATCGAGACTGATCGGACCCTGGTTGATGCCCATTATGTCCTCTTCCGCCCTTTTGAGCGCTTGGCTGCTTAAGCCGTTGCCTGCCCGTTGTTTTTAGCTAGGTCGCGCCGACCATTTCCGCCACTCTATGTCGGATATTTCACGCTCCGCATCACAATTCTGGACCAAAGGCAGCGCCGGGTAAAAATCGCAATTTCGTGGCTGCATTGGCATCCGCGATTTTCATTTTGTGTCACCATACCCCCGCCGTCGCGCAACGAATTGACGCCCGGTCGTCCGGGACGGCGTCGATGGGTCGCAGGAGAGGCTTTCGATGCGGACGATTCTGGCTGGCCTGACTCTCGTGGGTCTGGCGTTGTGCAGTGCGGTTGCGAGCGCGGCCGTCGCTGCCGAGCCGTCACCGGAGCTGATCGCCTACGGCAAGGCGCTGGTGGAGGCCGGCGACTGCGCTGGCTGCCACACCGCCGATCCCGCCAAACCGTTCGCGGGTGGAAAGCGCATCGCCACTCCCTTCGGCGCGATCTATGCCCCGAACCTGACGCCGGACCGCGACACCGGGATCGGCGCCTGGACCGACGCCGATTTCACCCGCGCCGTGCGCACCGGCGTCGCGCCCGACGGCTCCAACTATTACCCGGCGTTCCCGTACCCCTATTTCACGCGGATGACGAAGGACGACACGCTGGCGATCCGGGCCTATCTCGGAACGCTCGCGGCCGTCACGAGCCGCAACAAGCCGCCGGAACTGCGCTGGCCGTTTGGCTATCGCGGCCTGATGCGGATCTGGAACATGGTCTATTTCAAACCCGGCCTGTTCGAGCCGGACCAGAGCCAGAGCGCGGCGTGGAATCGGGGCGGCTATCTCGTCACCGGGCTCGGTCATTGCGGCGCCTGCCACACGCCGAAGAACTATTTTGGCGCGGACAAGCAGGCGCAGTCACTCGCGGGCAACGAGGTCGGCGGCTGGTACGCGCCACGGCTCGATGGCGCCGCCCGCACCGGGCTGAAATCGTGGAGCGTCGAGGACGTCACGGAATATCTGCAGAGTGGGCGCAACGCCAGGAGCCATGCCAGCGGGCTGATGGCGGAGGTGGTCGTCAACTCGACCTCGAAGATGAGCGACGCCGACGTGCGCGCGATCGCGGTTTACCTGAAGAACCTGCCGCCGGCACGGCGTGAGACGATCGTGACGCCGCCTGACGATGCCGAGATGAAGGCCGGCAAGGCCATCTACGCCAAGCTCTGCATCGCCTGCCATGAGGCCGACGGATCCGGCGCACCGCGGATCTATCCGCCGCTGCCTGCCAACGCGCTGCTGCAATCGGTCAATCCATCCTCGACCTTGCGCATCATCCTTGACGGCGCCCACACCGTGATGACGCCGCGCGCGCCCAACACCGGGGAGATGCCGGCCTATTCCAACCAGCTGTCCGATGCAGAGATCGCGGCAGTGACGAACTACATACGCAATTCCTGGGGCAACGCCGCGCCACTGGTGACGCCGGCGCAGGTGGCGAGGGCGCGGAAGCAGGAGCCGTAACTCAAGGCTCCCGCTCCTCCTCTTCCGTGAACACGAATTTCGGCATCTCCCATTTGTAGCGCACTGCCAGCAGGCGGAAGCTGATGCCGATGGCGAACGTCAAAATGGTCCAGAGCTCGGCGTTCAGCTTGAGACCGAACGCGGTGGCATAGAACAGCCCCGTCACCACCGAAACGCTGGCATAGAGCTCGGAGCGAAACAGCAGCGGCACGTCGTTGCAGAGCACGTCCCGCAACACGCCGCCGGCGCAACCGGTCACCATGCCGGAGACGATGACGATCGGCAGCGTGGCATCCATCTGCCAGGCGATGTCGCAGCCGGTCATGGTGAAGACGACGAGGCCGATGGCATCGAGCACGATGAAGGCCAGTTTCAGCCGGTGCACCAGCCGCGCCATCAGAATGGTGAGGAAGGCGGCGCCGCCGGCCAATGCGAGGTAGATGGGATTTTGCACCCAGGCCAGCGGATAATGACCGAGAAAAAGATCGCGCAAGGTGCCGCCGCCGAGCGCCGTGATGCAGCCGAGGAAGCAGACGCCGAGCCAGTCCATGCTGCGGCGGCCGGCAGCGAGCGCGGCGGTCATGCCTTGCGCTGCGACCGCAACCAGCGACAACAGATGCAGCACGCTATCGCTCGGCGGCAAGCTCCACATCGTTTTGTCCCCTTCCGTCAGCGGAGCTTACGCTTTGGGTTCCCCGGCGAACAGGTTCCCGATTCCGGCGGCGGGCGCAACATGCGACGAAAGCATTAAGGAGGGCGGAACAGAATCTCGCATCCACGGGTTGTCCCGCCGCAATAATCGAGGAGAACCAATCGATGGCTGACGACCGTTTTACGAACGATCCGTACCGCCCGAATCTCGCCGATGATGAGTATCGCAATGCGGCGCGACGGGATGCCCAGCTTCAGGTCGACCCTGAGCTTGGCGAAGGCCCCGCCTCCAGCGGTAAGGTAGCCCTGTTCGCAGTGGCAATTGCCTTGGTGCTGGGTGCCGTGTTCTACGGCCTGAACAACACGAACACCGGCAACCAGGCGAGCACCACGCCGGCAACGCAGACCGCCCAGCAGGCGCCGGCTACCAATCCGGCCGCACCTCCCGGCATGCGTGACGTGACGCCGCGCACCAACACCGGACCGGGCGTGACCACGGGCGCCGCGCCGAGCAAGCCGGCCCCGGATACGCCGGCCCCCACTGAGGGCGCGAAGTAACGATTTGCAACAATATGCGACAGCGGCGGGATTCTCATCCCGCCGCTTTCGTTTGTCTCTAGCTGAACATCCTGTTGAGCTCGCCGCCGGGATAGCCGCCCGCGAGTTCCGCGAAGGTGCCCTTCTCCGCCATTTCTTTCGCGGCCCGCATAAAGCCGCCCCAGGCGGCGCGAGCGAGCGAACCGCCGACGCTGATCCGGCGCACGCCAAGATCGGCAGCTTCCTGCAATGACAGCCCGGAGCCGCCGATCAGCAGGTTGAATGGTTTGGGTGCGACAGCCTTCACCACCGCGGCGATGTCCTCGCGGCTCTTCAAGCCCGGAGCGTAAAGGCAATCGGCGCCGGCATCGGCGTAAGCGGTGAGCCGGTCGATGACGAGCTTGAGGTCGGTCACGCCCCACAGATACGCCTCGCAGCGGCCGACCAAGAGCACGCCGCTGTCGCCGATCGCCTTGCGTGACGCCTTGATGCGCTCGACTGCGAGCGCGCGCTCGTAGATCGGCTTGTCCTTGTCGCCGGTGGAATCCTCGATCGACAGGCCGGCAACGCCGGTGCGCACACAGCGCTCGACATTGTCGACGACCTTGTCCGGCTCGACCGCAAAGCCGCCCTCGAAATCCGCGTTTACGGGGATATCGACGGACGTGCTCAATGCCGCCAGATGCTGACAGACGTCCTCGACGGAGACGTGGTTGTCGGCCTTGCCGATGGTCCAGGCAAAGCCCGCACTCGACGACGCGAGTGCCTTGAAACCGAGATGCTGCAACGCTTTCGCGCTGCCGACGTCGACCGGATTGGGCAGGATGAAGCAGCCGCTCTCGTGCATCTTCCTGAAGGTCGCGCGCTTGTCAGCAGTTGTCACATGCATGTTTCTCTCCCTTGTTGGCCGCGCAGACATGGGGACGTGCCGCCGCGCGCGCTAGTGCGCGTCGTGCACCGCGCGGCTGTCCTTCGGCGCCTGCTCGCGATCATTCATGCTGTAGTCACGGACGACGCTGGCGATACGCAAATGATAGTCGGCGAAGATCTTCGCGCGGCCGTTCGCCTGGGTGCGGCGGTGCTCCATCGTGTTGCGCCAGGCTTGCACGGCCGCCTCGTCCCGCCAGAACGACACCGACAAAATCTTGCCCTTGTCGGTCAGGCTCTCGAAACGCTCGACCGAGATGAAGCCGTCGATGGTTTGCAGGATCGGCTTGAGGTCGGCCGCGAGGTCGAAATAATCCTGGCGGTGTTCCGGCTTCGGCCAGACCTCAAAGATCACGGCGATCATGGGCGTCTCTCCTGTCGTTGATGGCCTACAATACCACTTACAAAACCACTTGGCGCAGAAACGTGCGCTCTTCCGCGAGGATGAATTTGTGCTCCTCGGCGAAGTGGAAGTTCGCCATGCCTTCCGTATCCTGACGCAACCGAGCGCGATAGGCCTCGTACGCAGCCAGACTCTCGAAGGTGATCAGCGCGAACGCGATATTGTTGGTGCCCTCGTGCGGCATGAAATAGCCGATCAGGTCGCCGCCGCATTTCGGGATGATCGTGAGCCAGCGCTTTGAATATTCCTCGAACTGCGCGCGCTTGAAGGGATCGAGCTGATAGCGGATGAAGACGGTGATGGACATGATGGGCTCCTCTGGTTCCACACCGTCATTGCGAGCGCAGCGAAGCAATCCAGGAATCCCTCTGCGGAGGCAGCCTGGATTGCTTCGTCGCCAGTGCAAAATTGCTTCGCAATTTTGTCACGGGCTCCTCGCAATGACGAGCAACACCACGCTACGCGCTTGCCCCACCGCAATGCTTCGGCTACCATCGAAGCATGAAATCAGGTCCAGACATCGCCATGATCGCCTCGCTCGTCGGCGATCCCGCACGCGCCAACATGCTCACGGCGCTGATGAACGGCCGCGCGCTCACCGCGAGCGAGCTGGCGCAGGAGGCCGGCATCACGCCGCAGACCGCGAGCTCGCATCTATCCAAGCTCGAGGCCGGTGGCCTGATCGAGCCGGAGAAGCAGGGCCGCCATCGCTACTACCGCCTCACCGACGACGATGTCGCCGGTGTGCTGGAGGGCCTTGCGGGCCTCGCCGCGCGGACCGGCCATATGCGCGTGCGTACCGGGCCGAAGGATCCGGCGCTGCGGCGTGCGCGGATCTGCTACGACCATCTCGCCGGCGATCTCGGCGTGCAGATGCTCGACACCCTGCGTGCGAAAAACCTGGTCAGGCAGAAGAAGCAGGAGATCGAGCTGACGGCCGAGGGCGAGCGCTTCCTGGCGAAGCATTTGCAGATCTCGCCCGACATGCTCGCCCATCCGCGCCGGCCGGTCTGCAAGGCCTGTCTCGACTGGAGCGAGCGGCGCCATCATCTCGCCGGCACGCTCGGCGCCGCCATGATGCAGCGTTTTGCCGAGCTGAAATGGGCCGCCCGCGACGCCACGCCCGGCAGCCGCGTGGTGAATTTTACGCGCACCGGCGAGAAGCAGTTTGCCGTGTTGTTCGGTGACGGGCGGGACTAAACACAACTCCGTGTGAACTGAGGATCTCGTCATGGCCGGGCTTGACCCGGCCATCCACGTCTTTACTGCGGCTGCCACGTGGATGCCCGGACAAGCCCGGGCATGACGGAGATTGTGTCGAGCACCTCAGTCCCAACCAGAGACCTCAATGATCCGCCTCCTCTCGACCGTGCTTTGCACGGCTCTTCTCGCCGCTCCTCTTACATCCCAAGCCGCCGACACCGCCCCGCGCGAGCCCTACGGCATCGCGCTCGAAGGCTTTGCCTATCCTTACCCCGTGCACCTGCTGCCTGTTGTCAATGACAGCGAGCAGCTCAGCATGGCCTATATGGATGTGCCGCCTGCGCAGCCGAACGGCCGCACCGTCGTGCTGCTGCACGGGCGCAATTTCCCGTCGAGCTACTGGGCGCCCGTCATCAAGATGCTGGGCGAAGCAGGTTATCGCGTCGTGGTGCCGGACCAGATCGGCTTCGGCAAATCCTCCAAACCGGCGGGCGAGCTGCACTTCGACACGCTGGCGCGCAACACCATCGCGCTGCTCGATCACCTCAAGATCGACAAGGCCGAGATCGTCGCCCATTCGCTCGGCGGCATGCTGGGCGTCCGCATCGCCCGCGCCTATCCCGACCGCGTCGCTCATCTTGTTCTGACGGCCCCGATCGGGCTGGAAGACTATCGCCTCTATGTGCCGCCGACGCCGACCGAGAAGATCATCGAGACCGAGGACAAGCTCACGGCCGATGGCTATCGCAAGCAGCTTCAGACCAATTATGCGATCAAGCTGCCGGCGGAGGCGATCACGCCGTTCATTGATGCCCGCTTCAATATCAAGGGCAGCCCGGACTATCCGCGCTGGCTGCGCGCCTTCGTCAGTTCCGGCCAGATGATCTATCGCGAACCGGTGGCGCATGAGATCGCACTGATCACCGAGCCGACGCTGTTCATCATGGGCGCCGACGACCACAACGCACCGGGCCGACTGAGCGCGCCGGAGGCGCTGCGCGCGAAAATGGGGCAGAACGCCGAGCTGGCAAAAGCACTCGCGGCGAAGATGCCGAATGCGCGGGCCGAGGTGATCCCGGACACCGGCCATCTCGTCTTCCTGGAGGCGCCTGAGAAGTACAAGGAGCTGGTCCTGGGCTTTCTCGGCCGCTAACGACATTGCTGTCGTCCGGAGCCGCATGCGGGGAATGTTCATGCCGCATTCAGGTCATGATTGGCAGATTTGGCTCGCGTCGTGTCGGCATGTTGCGATTTTAACGTGTCGAATCGTGTCTTTTGATTCATGGTGCGCCGAAAACGCCAAGCCCTCCTAGAACTTGCCCCCAAAGACGAGAAGGAAGATCAAATGAAATACCTGTTTGCCGCCGTGATGCTTGCCAGCGCGGTCGTTGGTTTCAGCGAGGCGGCCAGCGCCGCCGGCGGTTGCGGCCCCGGCTGGTATCGCGGCGCCTATGGCGGCTGCCGCCCGATGCGCGGTCCGGTCGTTGTCCGCCCGGGTCCGATCGTGGTTGCGCCGGCCCCTGTCGTCGTCGTGCCGCGCGCGCGCGTGTGCCCCTACGGTTTCCGCTGGTACGCCGGCCGCTGCCGCCCGTTCTGATCTCGTTTTTTGCATAGCTAAATGGCCGCGCGGCGAAAGCCTGCGCGGCCTTTTTTTTGGGGCACCTGACGTCGCACCGGGATGTTTCGAATCAAAACGGGGACCGCGATCGCGGTCCCCGTTCGAGCCTGGCTTGCGCGAAGCTTACCAATGGCGGCGGTGCCATCGCCGGCGATGCCAGCCCCAGTGACGGCGGCGCCAACCCCAATGACGGTGGTGGCCGTGCCAGTGCACCTGCTCCGGCTTCAACTGCGCCGCCTCATCGCTGCTGGTGACTGCGGGATGAGCGTCGGGATTGCCTTGCGGCATGCTGGGATCACCGAGCGGCTGCGGCGCCAGCGGCGCAGCCTTCGCGGCGGTCGTGAACGCGGCAGCTCCGGCCGCGACACCGATTGCAAATTTCAGAAAGTTCCGGCGCTCCATAATTTCTTTCCTCTTGGATGGTCGTGCCAGTGATGCAGAGGCGAGTGTCGCGGCGACGACATGAACCGAAGCTGAATCGCGCGTTCAGGTTCGTTGCGACTCTGACAGTGACGGCACGCCGCCCCAGGCGCTACTCGCCAAACTCCCGCGCCAGCACCAGCAACTCGCGCGTGCGCGTCACGTCGGGCCAATCGCGCTTGAAATCAGCCACCAGCTGCGTCAGCGCATCGCCCTTCAGCATGGCGTGCAGCGCAGCCTCGCTCTCGAACTGATACATCGCCTGATGCAGTGACGGATCGTCGAGGCTCCAGAACCGCCAGGCCTTAGCCACACCGAACGCCTTCGCCGCGTCGGGCAGATGTTCCGTCTCGTACCATCTGTCGAAGGCGGCGCGCTTGCCGGCATCGGTGACGACGGCGCGGACGACGAAGAAGGCTGACGGCATCGGATTTCCTCCTGTTGTTTGGGGTGAGACTAGCCGGTTACGTCGGCGACGACAAAAAGAGTTGGCAACGGTGTCGGACCGTGCGCCCCTCGTCCGTCCTATGCGCAAGACAGCACGGAGACGAGCTATGGCCGACCTCACCCTGACCACCTTCGACTGGGTTCCCCCGCCCCCGCGCGGTTTCGTCCGCGACCTCCGGGTGCGCTGGGCACTCGAAGAGGCCGCGTTGCCCTATCGCGTCGCGAGCGCGCCCTTCAACGGGCGCGGCGCCCAACATCTCGCGCACCAGCCGTTCGGCCAGGTGCCGTGGCTGACCGATGGCGACCTCTCGATCTTCGAGAGCGGCGCGATCCTGCTGCATCTCGGCGGCCTCAGCGCAAAGCTGATGCCATCAGATCCGCGCGGCCGCAACGAAGCCACGGAATGGCTGTTCGCCGCACTCAATTCGGTGGAGATGGCAAGCCTGCCCTGGGGGATGTCGAAGTTCATGGGACATCCGACCGATACGGCAGCATGGAAATTCGTGGACGACTTCCTCAAACTCCGCCTCAAGCACATGGAGGCGGTGCTGGCCAACCGCGAATGGCTGGCAGGCACGTTCTCCGTCGCCGACATCCTGATGTCCGACGTGCTGCGCGTCGTCGATCAGTTCGATGGGCTCGCAGACAGTCCCGCCTGCCGCGCCTATGTTGCACGCGCCACGGCCCGCCCGGCCTTCGCCAAGGCCCACGCCGACCAGATGGCACATTTCGCTGCGGCGGATGCGACCCGCTGACGCCGCGCCCGCGTCAGATGTGACGTGCCTCACATAACTGGCCCGGTGTTCGCCATAGGCTCACAGCCATCAAATCATCCCTGCGGAAGGTGACACATGGCCCGCATCGCATATCTCAGAGACCAGCTTGCCCGCGCCGAACGGCTGGCAAAGGCGATCCTCGACCGGCAAACCGCGGAACAGCTTCAGGCGTTCGCAGCCGAATGCCGCGAGGAGTTGTCCGTGCTGACGCGCAGGGCTGCGGCGTAAGGCTGCTCGGTTACACGAGCTTCATCGGCGTGTCGGCGACCACGCGAAGGTCGAAGCTCCCAATCAACGCTGAGCGGCGCGCCTCCGCCGCACCGATGGCCTCGTCAGTCTGCCGCAGTGTACTGACGTTCGAGCCGAGCGAGACGATCCCGCCGAGCACGAGAGCTACTGAGCCGAGGGCGGCGGTCTGCCCCGTCCCGAGCAGACCGAGGATCGTGATCAGCAACAGTGCAGCCCCGCCACCGATGGCAATCTTGGATGCCAAAATATACTTCCGGCATCGCTCGGCAGTCTCGGCCAGCGCCGCAATCCGGTCTTCAATGTCTGAAATCTCGTCGGTCGGATCGTCTTCGGTCATTGGATTCGGATCGAGGATGCCAAATCAGAAACAAGATCAGTAGCCCGCATGAGCGAAGCGACATGCGGGACTGAGATAGAAAACCCGGATGTCGCTACGCTCATCCGGGCTACAAGTCCCCTCACAACGGCAAATTGTCGTGCTTCTTCGCCGGCGTTTCCACCTTCTTGTCCTTCAGCATCGACAACGCCCGCGCGATGCGCTTCCGCGTCGAATGCGGCATGATGACATCGTCGATGTAGCCGCGCTCGGCGGCGATGAAGGGGGACAGGAAGCGGTCTTCGTATTCCTTGGTACGCGCAGCGATCTTGTCGGGGTCGCCGATGTCGGCGCGGAAGATGATCTCGACCGCGCCCTTGGCGCCCATCACCGCGATCTGGGCGGTCGGCCAGGCGTAGTTCATGTCGGCGCCGATCTCCTTGGAGGCCATGACGTCGAAGGCGCCGCCATAGGCCTTGCGGGTGATGATGGTGACCAGCGGCACGGTGCACTGCGAGTACGCAAAAAGCAGCTTGGCGCCGTGCTTGATCAGGCCGCCATATTCCTGCGCGGTGCCGGGCAGGAAGCCCGGCACGTCGACGAAGGTGACGATCGGGATGTTGAAGGCGTCACAAAAACGAACAAAGCGCGCCGCCTTGCGCGAGGCATCGCTGTCGAGCACGCCGGCTAGCACCATCGGCTGGTTGGCGACGAAGCCCACCGTGCGGCCGGCGATGCGGCCGAAGCCGGTGACGATGTTCTTGGCAAAAGCGTCCGCGATCTCGAAGAAGTCGCCCTCGTCCACGACCTTCAGGATCAACTCCTTCATGTCGTAGGGCTTGTTCGGATTGTCGGGGATCAGCGTGTCCAAGGACATGTCGACGCGGCCGATGTCGTCGAAGCTCGGCCATTCCGGCACGCCGTCGGTGTTGTTGGACGGCAGGAAGTCGATCAGGCGCCGCATCTGCAACAGCGTCTCGACGTCGTTCTCGAAGGCGCCGTCGGCGATCGAGGAGCGCGTCGCATGCACCGAGGCGCCGCCGAGCTCTTCAGCCGTGACGACCTCGTTGGTGACGGTCTTCACCACGTCGGGGCCGGTGACGAACATGTAGCTGGTGTTCTTCACCATGAAGATGAAGTCGGTCATCGCGGGCGAATAGACGTCGCCGCCGGCGCAGGGGCCCATGATGACGGAGATCTGCGGGATCACGCCGGAGGCGAGCACGTTGCGGCGGAACACGTAGGAATAGCCGGCGAGCGCTGCGACGCCCTCCTGGATGCGGGCGCCGCCCGCGTCATACAGGCCGATGATGGGCGCCCTCGCCTTCATCGCCATGTCCTGGAGTTTCGTGATTTTCAGCGCGTGCGTTTCCGAGAGCGACCCGCCGAACACGGTGAAGTCCTTGGCAAAGACAAACGTCTTGCGGCCGTTGACGGTGCCCCAGCCGGTGACGACGCCGTCGCCGGGCACCTTGTTCTTCTCCATGCCGAATTCGGTGGAGCGGTGCTCGACGAACATGTCGAATTCCTCGAACGATCCCTTGTCGAGCAAGAGCTCGATGCGCTCACGTGCGGTCAGCTTGCCGCGGGCGTGCTGCGCCTCGATGCGCTTCTCACCGCCGCCGAGCTTTGCGCCGGCGCGACGGTCTTCAAGGGCGTCCAGGATGTGTTTCATTTGCTCCCGCCAGTTCTTAAGTGATGCGGGGTTCTAACACGGCATTTTGCGAGCCGGAAAGCGCCTTTCGACCTCGCAGGGCTGCCTTGCCGCAGCGGGAAAGCGCAAGGAATTCAAAGTTTTGCCTGGGAGACGAGCATGACCGAAGGAACGGCCGAGGCCGGCGCGGCGACGGGCGGCGTCAACATCCTGCTGCGGCTGGAGGGACTGACCCTCTTCGTGGGCATGGTGATGCTCTACTGGGCCTGGGACGGCTCATGGCTCGTGTTCGCCCTGCTGTTCTTCGTCCCGGACCTGAGCTTCCTGGCATATCTGTCGGACGCCAAATTCGGCGCGCTGGTCTACAACGCCGCCCACAGCTACATGGCGCCGGTCGCGCTGCTGACGCTCGGCTTCGGCCTCGCCTCGCCGCTCACCCTGTCCATCGCCTTGATCTGGCTCGCCCATATCGGCATCGACCGGGCGCTGGGCTATGGCCTGAAATATTCGGCCGGGTTCGGCTTCACCCATCTCGGCCGGATCGGCCGGCAGAAGGACCGCTGACGCAGTTGCAAATCTGGCTCGGCCCGGTTGACCGAGCCTGCCGATTCAGGCTTGCTCCAGGCTTGCGATCAGGCGCCGAATGTTGCGTGAGCTCAGTCGGTACGGCGGCGGTCATCATTTCCGGCTGCAAGCATCACCCCATGTCCGCGACGGTCGCTCCACTGCCGCCGAACCCATCGTCCGAAACCATCGACTTCCTGCGGCGCATGGCCAGCATGGTGTCGGGGCGGAACGGCGAGATGCTGCTGCGCGCGGCCGCGCTGATCGAGTCGCTGGCGCAGCGGGCGATGTCGGCGGAACGCCTCTATCACCGGGAGCACGAAGAGAACACGCGCAACAGCGAATTGCGCGAGGCCGGTGAGATGGCGTCCGACGCCATGGTCAAGCAAATCGACGGGCTGCGCAGCCAGCTTGCCGAAGTCACCGCGGCCGCGGCGGCCAAGCGCGCGGCATTCGATGCCGAGCGCGGCAAGCTGCTTGGCCTGATGCAGCACGCCGAGGGCCATATCGGCCAGCTTACAAGCGAGCTGGAGACGCTGCACGCCTCGATCGACAGCTTCAACGAGACCGCCATCTCCGTGCCGATCGAGGTGCTGCGGCTGGCGCGCACCCAGTTCGATGTCCTCTCCGCCGGCTTTGCCCGCAAGGGCGACGTGATCTCGCAGGCGATGAGCGAGATCGGCGGTTTTGCCATCGACCAGGCGCTGACGGTGAAGAAGGCCGATCCCGCCTGAGGCGGACGAGGTCGTCATGCCCGGGCTCGTCCCGGGCATCCACGTCCTTTGCGCTGCTTGACAAGGTCGTGGATGGCCGGGACGAGCCCGGCCATGACGCGGGAGCGATCAGCGCGCACCAAATTGAACGGGTCTTACGGCTCGCCGGGCTTGAACGGCTCCTGCTTGTCCGGCGGCACGGTCTCCTCCGCCATTGCCAGCAGCATCGCGACCATCACGTAATTGCCGGCGACCGCGGTGAGGTCGACGATCTGCTGGTCGTTGAAGACCTTCTTCGCGCGCGCGTAAGTCTCGTCAGCGATCTTCCTGGTCGTGGTGAGCTCGGTGACGAAGTCGTAGACGACGGCCTCGTCCTCGGCCATCTTCGACGGCCGCTTGTTGGCCTTCAGCTCCGCGATGATGTCGGGCGACAAGCCCGCCTTCGCAGCGAGCGGCGCATGGGCGTACCACTCGACCTGCGAGCGCCATTGCCGCCCGATGATCAGGATCGCGAACTCGTTGAGCTTTGTCGGGACCGTGGTTTCCCAGCGCAGATAGTGGAACAGGTCGAACAGGCGCTGGCCGAGCACCGGGCTGCGGATCATCGGATTGTAGGGACCGCCGATGCCGACGCTCGAGACCTTCATGATCTGCTCGCCGAGCGGCTTCTGCTTGGCGTCGAGCTGGTCCATCGTGAGCTGCGGAAAGCGCGGCTCCCTGCTGGTGGCGGGACCGGCAAACATCGTGGCGACGAGCCAGCCACCCGCGGCAGCAAGCGTCAGCGACGACAGCCAGAGTGGCGTTGAGTTCATGTTGTCCTCCCGGTTTTTTCTTGATCCGGAGGATGCTAGTCGAGCGGCGCCGGCGTGGTAGCGCTAGATCGCGCCGATCTCGGCAAGGCAGGCTTGCGTCAGCGGCATGCGCTCGCCGACCAGACGCGGCTCCTTGCAGTCCATATTGAGCGCGAACACGGTGTGCGCTTCGCCCTTCTCTGCCCAGCCCACCATCCAGCCAAGCGACGGCTCGCCTCGCTCGGCGCCAAGCAGCCCGGACTTGGCGCGAATGACGCCGTCGCCGACCTTGGTCACCGGCAGGATGTCAGCGACGAGATCCTGGCTGCGTTTGGAGATCGGCAGCGCGCGGCGGCGCAGCCTGTCGACGAAATCGACCTGCTCGACCGGATCGATGCGCAAGGCGCCGGTAAGCCAGAACTGGTCGATGCCGCCGCCGATGTCGCGATTGCCGTAGTCGAACAGATCGACGTATTTCTGCATGCGCTCCTGTCCGATCCGGCGCGCGATCTCCTGATAGACCGGTACCGCGCTCACGAGAATCGCGCTGCGCAGCGTGTGATCCTTGTTCCAGGCCTCGATCGGACGCTTCACGCCATCCCAGGGAAAAACGTCCTTGTCGGGATCGGCGACGACGCCAGTTTCGAGCGCGATCAGCGAGTTCGGTATCTTGAAGGTCGAAGCCGGCAGCTTCGCCTCGCCCGAACGTTCCTTGTCGCTCGCGACGACCAGATAGTCCTCGACTTTGTAGCCGACGAACGTCCCGGCCGTGCCGAGGTCGGTGAAGCGCTTTGCGAGGCTGTCACGAATCTCGTTTCGCGGCGGCGCGACATGGGCGAGTGCGCGCGACGGCAGGATCGCGGTTGCGGCGAGAAGACCGAGAGTCGAACGGCGGGTGAGCACTGGCGGTGTCCGTTTACGCGATGAAGAAGGCCCCGACCATGCAGCCGCTATCGTGGTGAAACGATGACAGGTTATTTCTTGAGCATGATCTCTTCGGAAAACCGCTGCACACTTTTGCGGATCATGCTCTACCGCCTACCCGACAGCCGCAGCACGAACACCAGCACTTCGGCGACGGCCTTGTAGAGGTCGGGCGGGATCTCCTCGCCAAGCTCGACCTTGGAGAGCGCACCGGCCAGGATCTCGTTTTCCTCGATCGGGATGTCGTTGGCCTTGGCGATCTCGACGATCTTTTCGCCGATCGTGCCCTTGCCCTTGGCGACGACGACAGGCGCGTTGCTGCCCTTCTCGTAATGCAGCGCAATCGCTAGCTTCGACGGGTCGCTCATGTGGCGCGATCCAGGAAGTGGCCGGCACGGGTCGGTGCGGGCTGTGGCGGGGTGCCATCGCGAACCAGGATGTCGCCGGGCTTGAGCTCGGCCCTGGTCAGGGCCTGGTTGAGCTCACCGATTCCGGCGCGAAGCTGCTGTGCGGTCGCCGGCCGCTCCGCCCACATCCGCACGAAGGTCGTGTCGCCGTTCAGGGTAATCAAAGCGTGCACGGGGCCGGCCGGCTCGACATTGAGTGTGAAGCGCGCGCGCCAGGCGCGCCCGGCGGGATCGGCGGATTCATTGCCGCCATCGCGCGAGATCTCGAACTGCGCCATTGCGGTGCCCTGAGGCGTTGCGAACGGAATCTCGAAATTCCACTGCGGCACGGTCGGATCGATTCTGTGACCGCTGGCATCGGTGCGATCGGGGAGCGAAGCGACCTGGAGCAAGGTCTGGCGCGCGATCGCGGCATCGGTGTCGTCGAGCAGGCGATGCACGGTCGCGGCGAGCGGCGTATCGGGCGCGAGTGACGGCGAGGCGATGGATTGCGGCGACGGTAATGCGCCGCGAACCGGCGGTGGCGTCGCGCGCGCGGCGGCTTCGAAAATATGTCCGTCGGGCACGGCTTTGTTCGAGCCCGGCAAATTGCCCATCATGCGCGGCAGGTTTTGCGTGATCTCTTGCAGGAGGCTCGCGGCAAGGCCCGCAGATATGGTTCGCGGCATCGCAGCCTGCGGCGCACCGCCAGCTATGTCCGCCAGCACAGCGGCCGCGAGATTGGCGCTGCGCGGCATTTGCGGTGATTGGGCGATCTCGGGTTCGGTTGCGGGCAAGGCGGCCTGTGCAGCCTGCGTCTGCGCGGTAGCGACCTGCGGTGTTGCCCCGGTACCAGCTGGAAGGGTGGCACCTTGCGTCTGTGGCGCCGTCTCGAGCGTTGCCAGCGTCTGCCGCAGCACCAGAAGCGCGGCTTTCAAATCCGGCATCGTGGCGGAGGACGGCGTCGCGCCTGCGGCGAGCGAGGCCTCTAGGAGCAGCCCGGATCTCTGGAAAGCGGATTCGACGTCGCCGCCATCGAGCCTGGTGTTGAGCGGCGTCTGCTGCGCCAGCACGCCCAGCATCGCCTGCTTCAGCCCCGCCGGAAGATCGCTGCCGGTGACCACCGCGGCCAGATTGGCGAACAGCGGCGCCTGGCTGCCCTGCTTTGTGACCGCCTCGGCCGAAGCTGCGGTAACGGCGACCTGCTCCGATGGCGTCAGCACGTTGCGCGCCGCGCCCACTAACGGCGCAAGCGGCGGGCTGTCCACCAGCGAGGCCGCAGCAGGCGTCAGCGTGACCTGATCGGCGGTCGCCTCGCCTGCCCCGCCCATGACGGCGAGCCGAATGGTGCCGCCGTTCTGCGACACCGCAAGCTGGAGATTTTGTCCGGGTGTCAGCGCCACCTCGGACATCACATCCATCGAGAGGTTGGCGATCGCGATCCGCACCAGATTATCGGCGAGCACGCTGACGACTCTTGCGTCGACCACGCTGCCGGGCTGCAGCACAAGATCGGGCGTCGCCGCGTCAGCAACAGGGCTGGCGGCACTGACGGGAACGATCGAACTTATCGGCGTCGGCATGGCGAGGGGCCCGGGAAGCGCAGGTCCTACCCTAAGGCAGCCCTCGTAAACCTCTCGTTAAGGACCTTCGGCCGCGGGCGGCTTTACGGCGGTCAAAACCGCCACGGCAGCCTCGAAATCCCGCAGACGGGCAGCGCGGCGGCCGGCCGCTTCCTCGTCCACGCCCCATTTCTCGGCATTCCAGTCCTCGTCGACATAAGCCGCCGCCCAGACCTGGTCGGCGTCGCGCACCCCGTGGGCTAGCGCCAGCGCCAGCAGAGCCGAGCCCGTGAGCGTGGTGATCACGTGGAGGGCGGCGACCGACCAGGCATCCCCCGGCAGCGCCGCACGCGCCGCCCGAACAGCCTCCTCCGGCTGCGTCACATGCATGACGCCTTCGGACAGGATGAAGTGCGCCCCCAGGGTCTCCGCGGCCCAGAACAGCACGGGATCCCAATGCGCGGCCTCCCGGGCGACAAGTCCCTCGGGATGGCCGGCGCGGTAGAACAGCAGATCGGACCGGAGGTATTTTGCGAGGTCTTCCGTGACGAGATCGACGCGGTCGACGACACCCTCGACCACGCTGTTGGCGATCCGCGTCAGCGGCATGGTCATTGGATTGATCGTCTCTTTCTGATCCGCCCATTCCGTGGCGACTGCATCGGCTAGCGCGCGCGAAGGGATCACCACCTGGCGGCCAGAGGGCGTGCGGATCGCCTTGCCATCGAGTGTGATGGCGAAGCCGCCTTCGGCCTCGGCCACCCCTACCTCCTTGTAGAAGCGCTTGCGCAACGGCACGCGCGAGGCCTGGCGGACCGCCTCTTGCGGATCGAGCGGGGATCGCCCCGCAACTTCATCGAACAATTCGCGCATCTGGTTTTCGGCCCTGATCACTCAATGCTAGGCTTGTAAGGTAAGAGCGGCGACCGATAAAGCGAGCGGCAGGTATGAGGGAACTTGCGGGCATTGTGGCTCTGCTAGCCGGGTTTTGGCCGGCCGCGGCGCAGGCCGGCTTTCGGACTCCGGAATCGGTGGTCCGCAACGTCTACGCTCATTACGGCCAAGGCGCGCCGGAGCTCTCAAAAGGCCTGCCGCGGGATGCCGCCACCGCCCGGCAATTCTTTGACCCCTCCTTGCGCAAGGTGTGGTCCGCGCCGCAAGTCGCGCCCTACGATTTTCTGGTGCAGAGCCCGAGCTGGAAGCTCGGCCCCGTCGCCATCGCCGTCATTCGCAGGCAATACGACAAGACCTACGTCGCGGCGAATTTTGACAACCGCGGCCGGCCGGTGACCTTAAATTTCATCCTGGTCAGCGGGCCCGAGGGCTGGTTGATCACGGATGTCGAGAGCCCGCACGACAGCCTGCGGATGTTTCTGGAGCAGTTTCGGAATTGAGCGGGCTTCATTATTCGGGGCGCAGCGAAGCAACCCGATCGCAAACTCAACTACTCTTCCGGCGCGTTCTCGATCGGATCAAATCTCGTTGCATCGAGCCCGAGCAGGTTCCACGACTGCTGCATGTGCTGCGGTAGCGGCGCGGTGGCATCGATGAAGCCGCCGCGCGGATGCGGAATGACGATGCGGCGCGCCAGCAGATGCAGCCGGTTTTGCAGGCCGCCCGGCAGTTGCCAGTTCTCGATGTTGAAATATTTGGGATCGCCGACGATGGGGTGACCGATATGTTCCATGTGGGCGCGCAGCTGGTGGGTGCGTCCCGTCACCGGCTTCAGCGACACCCAGGTCAGCTTGTTGCCGGCGGTTTCGACCACCGCATAGTATGTCACAGCGTGGCTTGCGCCCTCGTCGCCATGCTGGGCGATGCGCATGATGGTGTCGTCCTCGCTCTCCTCCTTGGCAAGAAATGTCGAGATGCGGCCCTGCTTCGGCTTCGGTAGTCCCGGCACCAGCGCCCAATAGGTTTTTCGCGCCGACCGCGAACGGAACGCGCCGGTCAGATGCGAGGCGGCAAAGCGGGTCTTGGCGACCAGGAGACAGCCCGACGTCTCCCTGTCGATCCGGTGCACGAGGCGCGGCTTCTGGCCCTTGGAATCGCGCATCACCTCCAGCATCTGATCGATGTGTCGCGTCATGCCCGAGCCGCCCTGCACTGCAAGTCCGGCCGGCTTGTTCAGCACGAGAACGTCGTCGTCCTCGTAAATCGTCATCTCCTTCAGCGCGGCAAGCGTCTTTTGCGCCGCCTCCGACTGCGGGTTGGGCGCCTTCGGCGTGTCGAGCTTCAGCGGCGGAATGCGAACGCTCTGGCCCTCCTCCAGGCGGTCCTTGCTGTCGACCCGCTTGCCGTCGACGCGCAGCTCGCCTTTGCGAACGACGCGCTGGATGTGGGAAAACGACAGGCCGGGAAAGTGCGCTTCAAGGAAGCGATCGACGCGCATGTTGTTCTCGTCGGCCGTCACCTTGACGGTCTGGACCTTGGTTGGCAGCAATGCCTCGACGGGCTTTACCGGTGCAGCCTTCTCCGGTTCGGCTTTGGGCGCGCGCCGCTCGACGCGCTCGCTCGCAAAGCGCGGCGGCTTCGCGCCGGGATTGCCGCCCGGCCGCGGTCCTGCCGCCTTCGCGCTGCGCGCCTTGAACGGACGCGCCTCCTTGCGTTCATCGCGCGAACGGGGCTTTGGATCGGTTCTTTTGATGCGGCGGCTCATGGTGCCTGCCTAGCTCAAAAGCGGCCTCACGTCACGGCGAAATGGCGATTTGGCTTCAGCCGCCCTGCTCCTTCCGCAACTTGGCCCAATAATCCAGCCGCTTCCTGATCTCCCGCTCGAACCCGCGGTCCGGCGGGTCGTAGAAGGTCTGGCGGCCCAGGGCCTCCGGAAAGTAGTCCTGGCCGGAAAAGGCGTCGGGGGCGTCGTGGTCGTATTCGTACGACGCGCCGTAGCCTTCCGACTTCATCAGCTTGGTCGGCGAGTTGAGAATGTGTTTCGGCGGCAGCAGTGAGCCGGCCTGCTTTGCGACCTGCATCGCTTTGCCGAAGGCGGTGTAGACGGCATTCGATTTCGGTGCGGTGGCGAGATAGACCACCGCCTGCGCGATCGCGAGCTCGCCTTCGGGATGACCGAGGAAGTCGAAGGCGTCCTTGGCGGAGTTGGCAATGACCAGCGCCTGCGGATCGGCAAGCCCGATATCCTCGACCGCCATGCGCACGACGCGACGGGCCAGAAACAGCGGATCCTCGCCGGCATCGAGCATGCGCGCGAGATAATACAGCGCGGCATCGGGATCAGAGCCCCGCACCGACTTGTGCAGCGCCGAGATCAAATTGTAATGGCCGTCGGCCGACTTGTCGTAGATCGGCGCGCGGCGCTGCAAAATCTCCTGCAACTGCGCGGCGTCGAAAATCTCGTCCTTGCGCGCGGCGCGCCAGACTTCCTCGACGAGGGTCAGCGATGCGCGGCCGTCGCCATCGGCCATGCGCACCAGCACCGCCCGCGCTTCCTCGTCGAGCGGCAGCTTGCGGCCCTCGACCTCCTCGGCGTGCGCAAACAGCTTTTCGATCGCGGCCGCGTCGAGCGAGCGAAACACCAGCACGCGCGCCCGGGACAGAAGCGCCGCGTTGAGTTCGAAGGAGGGATTTTCGGTGGTGGCGCCGACCATCACCACCGTGCCGTCTTCCATGACCGGCAGAAACGAATCCTGCTGGGCGCGGTTGAAGCGATGCACCTCGTCGACGAACAGCAGCGTGCCCTTGCCCATCTCGCGGCGTGCACGCGCGGCCTCAAAGGCCTTCTTCAAATCGGCGACGCCGGAGAACACCGCGGAGATCTGCTCGAAATGCAGATCGGTGGCGTCCGCGAGCAACCGCGCGACCGTGGTCTTGCCGGTGCCGGGCGGACCCCAGAACACCAGCGAGCCCAGCGTGCGCGTCTCCAGCATGCGCGTCAGCGCGCCGTCGGGACCCAGGATGTGATCCTGGCCGACGACCTCCGAGAGCGCGCGCGGTCGCAGCCGATCCGGCAGCGGATGCGGAGCCTCGTGATCGAGCCCCGCCGCGGCGAAGAGAGTTGGCGTCTCCTGTGGTCGCTTCGGACTCATCCGCCCAGCGTGACGTTGATTTGCTGGCCGCCGCGCACCAGCGTGATGCGCCAGATGCGCTGGCGCTCGGCCGCCGCCTTTTCGAGATCGCTGGTCTTGCTGATCTTTTGGTTGTTGACCGCCAGGATGACGTCGCCCTTCTGAAAGCCGACATTCGCGGCCGCGCTGTCGCCGCCGAGATCGGTGACCACGACGCCTTCGGTGTCGGCGTCCAGATGCAGCTCGTCGGCGAGCGCCGGGGTGATGGTCGAGACCTTCGCGCCTTGCAGAGGCGAGCGCGCCGTGATGACGAGCTCGTTGCGGCCGGTATCGGGCGCAGCATCCAGCGCCACCGTCAGCTTGACCGGCTTGCCGCCACGCTGCACGTCGATCAGCGCCGTGCCGCCGAGCGGCCGTGTGGCGAAGCGATAGTCGAAAGCGTTGGGATCATCCACAGTCTGGCCGTCGATCGAGACGATCAGGTCGGAGGATTTCAGCCCGGCCTTGGCCGCCGGTCCGTTCGGAACGACGCTTGCGACCAGCGCACCGGTCGGCGAACGCAGGCCGAGACTCTCGGCGATCTCCGGCGTCACCGCCTGCAGCTTCGCGCCGAGCCAGGGCCGCTTTACCGCCTTGCCGCCGCCTTTGGCGGAGGCGACGACGACGCGCACCATGTTGGCGGGGATCGCGAAGCCGATGCCCTGCGAGCCGCCGGAGCGAGAATAGATCGCGGTGTTGATGCCCGCGAGCCGGCCGTTCATGTCGACCAGCGCGCCGCCGGAATTGCCGGGATTGATCGCCGCGTCGGTCTGGATGAAAAACTGGTAGTCGGTGATACCGACCTGCGTGCGCGCCAGGGCCGAGATGATGCCGTGGGTCACGGTCTGGCCGACGCCGAAGGGATTGCCGATCGCCATCACGACGTCGCCGACCAGCAGCTCGTCCGAATTGGTGAATTCGAGAGCCGGAAACTTCTCCTTGGTGTCCTTCAGACGCAGCACCGCGAGATCGCTGCGAGAGTCCTTCAGCACGATCTCGGCCTCGAACTCACGTTTGTCCGACAGCGACACCTTGACCTGGTCGGCGCCTTCGATGACATGGACGTTGGTGACGACGAGCCCGGACGCATCGACGATCACGCCCGAACCAAGCGAGCGCTGCACCTGCTCCTGCTGCTGGCCGGGCACGCCGAAGAAGCGGCGGAAGATCGGGTCGTCGAGCAGCGGATTGCGGTTCTGCACCACCTTGGCGGCATAGACGTTGACGACTGCCGGCTGCACCCGCTGCACGATCGGCGCATAGGACAGCCGCAGTTCGGCGGGCGAGGACGGCACTCGGCGGTCTTGCGCGGCGGCCGGATTGACGTTGGCCGAAAAGGCTATGCACAGCGCCGTGACGACGGCGGTCCAGGTCGATCGAAACATTCCTACCTCTTGGAAAAGACGCCGGAATATAGGCGCGTTCGCCCCCCAATAGAAGGGCGCCCGGCGGCATATTCGCCCCCCTTTTTGGTGTGTCCGGCCTGCAAGCACTGCGTGCGAAATGGCAATTTGGCTGGGCTGTGGATTGGCATGATGTGCGTCGTCTTGCATGGTGGTGCAAGGCGGATTCGGTTGCGACGAATTTACACCAGTGGGAACCGCGCAACCGAGCGCAGCGTCGCGGGGCAGTCATCGATCATATCTAGGCTCTCCGGCAGCGACTTGGGGAAGTTCGTCAAACGATGGAGTCATGACGTGAGCAGGACAAGAATTGCAGCCACGGCGATTGGTCTCGCCGCCGCACTGGCAGCTTCGCAGGCCCAGGCCCAATCGGCGAGCAGCAGTGACCAGGAGATCGCGCTCCTGAAGCAGCAGTTGAAGATGCTGGAGCAGAAGCTCGACAAACTCCAGAGCCAGACCGCCGCGAACACTGCCGCTGCGGCAAAGGCCAGGACCGAAGCCAAGGCGGAGGCGAAAGCCGAAGCGCGTTCCGAAGCGAAGGCCGCGGTCGCCAACGCCAACGCGGCGATCCCGCTCAAGGGACCGGCGCCCGCATCCGGCGTCGTCGTGACGATGCCGAATAACCGGCCGACCATCTGCACTGCCGATGGGGCAAACTGCGTCGGGATCACAGGCCGCGTGCATTGGGATGTCGGCGGCTACGACTATCGGCCCAACACGGCGGCAACCGTGCCGCAAAAGCTCGACAGCGGCGAGAATGTCCGCCGCGCGCGCATCGGTCTCGCCGGCAAGTTCTTCCACGACTGGAATTTCGCGCTGGTCTACGACTTCGGCGGCTCCTCCGACGGGTTTGGCGGCGCAGCTCCGGGTTCGCTGCCCGGCGGCGGCGTCTCCGGCGTCGAGAATGCCTATCTCAGCTACACCGGCCTGAAACCGTTCGGCGGCAAGATGGCCATCGAGGGCGGCATCATGGACCTGCCCTACACCCTCGATGAGGCCACGAGTTCCAACGACATCATGTTCATGGAGCGCGCCTCAGCCGGCATCGTCGCCACCAGCATCGCAGCGGGCGACTTCCGCTCGGCGATCGGCACGCGCTGGTACAACGACCAGCTCTGGATCGGCGGCTATGTCACGGGACCCTCGACCGGCGCGATCCATTCGGCGTCGAGCGTAGCACCGAACGGTGCTTCCGAGCAGTATGGCGCCGTCGCCCGCGTTGCCGGCCAGGTCGTCAGCGGCAAGGATTACTCGCTGCATCTTGGCGGAAACGCCGAATGGCTGATCCAGCCGTCGCGCAACATGGTGACGGGCGCACAGACGGTGACACTCAGCGACCGCCCGGAACTGCGCATCGATCCCACGGCACTGGCTACGACCGGCGCAATCGCCAATGCCTCCGGCGCGCAGGTCTACAGCGTTGAAGCGGCCGCCACCTATGGACCGCTGATCCTGCAAGGCGAGTATTTCTGGTACAACATCGATCGCAGCGCCAATACCGGCCTGCCGCCGCTGGGTGCGCCGAGCCTCAAATTCCAGGGCGGCTACGCGCAGGCCGGCTACGTGCTGACAGGCGAGGGTCGCAGCTATAATGCGGCGAATGCGGCCCATGGCGGCGTCAAGCCGGCGCATCCGTTCTCGCTCGAGGGCGGCGGCTGGGGTGCGTGGGAAGTCGCGGGACGCTTCTCCACGATTGACCTCAACGATCAACTCGGGACCGCCACTGGCATCGCAGGCGGTCGGCAGACCGTCTACACGGCGGCGCTGAACTGGTATGTCAACGGCAACGTCCGTTTCATGCTGGACTATTTGCATGGCACGGTGTCGAGGCAGGCCTCGCCGATCTCGACCGCCGATGTCGGCTCGAAGTTCGATGCGGTCGCGATGCGGACGCAGTTCGCGTTCTAGGTCTCGCCTGTCGTCCCGGGGCGGGCAAAACGCGGACCCGGGACCCCGCATCTGCAACGCCGCTATCTGAAGGAGACAAGCCATGAAGGCCGTTGGTTACAAAAAGTCGCTTCCGATCGAGGAACAGGACGCGCTGTTCGATTTCGAGACCGCTAAGCCCGAACCCAAGGGCCGTGATATCCGCGTGGCCGTGAAGGCGATCTCGGCCAATCCGGTCGACTACAAGGTGCGCAAGCGCGCCGCCCCGCCCGACGGGGAAACGAAGATTTTGGGCTATGACGCGGCCGGCGTGATCGAAGCCGTCGGTCCCGACGTCACGTTGTTCAAGCCGGGCGACGAGGTATTTTACGCCGGCTCGATCCTGCGCCAGGGCACCAATTCCGAATTCCATCTGGTTGACGAGCGTATCGTCGGCAACAAGCCGAAGAGCCTGTCGTTCGCGCAGGCAGCCGCCCTTCCCCTCACCTCCATCACCGCCTGGGAGCTGTTGTTCGACCGGCTTGGTGCGGTGCCGGGCAAGAGTGTCGATCCGCGTACGCTGCTGATCACGGGCGGGGCCGGTGGCGTCGGCTCGATCCTGATCCAGCTCGCCCGCCGCCTCACCGGGCTGACGGTGCTCGCGACCGCGACGCGGCCGGAATCGCAAAAATGGTGCCTCGATCTCGGCGCGCATGCGGTGATCGACCACGGTAAGCCGATGAAGGAGCAGATCGAGAAGCTGAAGCTGCCGCCGGTCGCGCTGGTGGCGAGCCTCACCTTCACCGACCAGCACTACAAGAGCATCGTCGAGTTCATGGCGCCGCAGGGGAAGTTTGGCCTGATCGACGATCCCCCGGAATTCACCATGAGTGCGTTCAAGGGCAAGGCGATCTCGGTGCACTGGGAATCGATGTTCACGCGCTCTTCGTTCCAGACTGCCGATATGATCGCGCAGCATCATCTGCTGAACGACGTCGCCGACCTCATCGACAAGGGCGTGCTGCGCACGACGCTCGACCAGACCTTTGGCACGATCAACGCGGCCAATCTCAAGCGCGCGCACGCGCTGCTCGAGAGCGGCAAGTCGCGCGGCAAGATCGTGCTGGAGGGGTGGTAGGTCCTAGCTCGAAGCGGGCGCCGCATTCGTCTCCGGCGAACGCGTCGCCCGCTCGATAAAGCCCTTGGCGAGCGCGTGATAGATCCCTTCCTCGGAGATCATCCGCGATGTGGCATGTGCAATCAGGGCGGCGGCCATCAACGGCACCACCATGGCATGGTTATCGGTCATCTCGGTCACGATGACGAAAGCGGTGATCGGCGCCTGCACCACACCGGCAAAATAGGAGACCATGCCGAGCAACATGATCGCACCGAGCGGAGCGTCGTGGAAGAAGGATGCGATATTGCTGCCGAGGCCGGCACCGACGGCGAGTGACGGCGAAAAAATTCCGCCGGGTATGCCACTGATCGCCGCGAAGGTGGTGGCGAGAAGCTTGAGGATGCCGAAGTCCTGCGGCAGCGGTGCGCCATGCTCCAGGGCCGTCTTTACCTGCTGGTAGCCTGTGCCATAGATCGTATCGCCGGAGACGATGCCGCAGATCGCGACCGCCAATCCGCACGCAAGCGCGAACCACAAAGGGTGGCCCTTCACCGCGCGTCCGAAAGGATGGGCCAAGCCGCGCGCCATCACGATGACGATGCGGCTGAAGACGCCGCCGGCCAAACCGCCGACCACGCCGCACACTGGAACCGCCAGCCAGTCGGCACCGGGGGCCAGCGACATCGCACTGCTGCCGAAATAGGCGTAGTTGCCCATCAGCGCGAGCGAGGTCAGGCCGGCCGCTATCACCGCCGCGATGATGAGACTGCTGGTACGCGTCTCGAAAGCCCGGCTCATCTCCTCGATGCCGAAGACGATCCCTGCCAGCGGCGTGTTGAAGGCGGCCGCGACGCCGGCGGCCGCGCCGGCCAGGATCAATCCGGGCTGGTGGCGTGGCGAGACGCGTCCGAGCGCGAACATGATGGAAGCGCCGACTTGAACGCTCGGTCCTTCCCGGCCGACGGAGCCACCGCACAGCAGACCGAACAAAGTGAGGATCACCTTGCCGATCGCGATTCGGATCGAGACCAGGCTCTCGCGCGCCGTCTGGTCGGTCAGATGCCGTGCGGCGATCGCCTGAGGAATGCCGCTGCCCTGTGCGTTCGGGAACAGCCGGGTAGTTAGATAGGCCGAGAGCATGAAGCCGAGAGGTGTCACCGCGAGCACGGCGTACCGCGACTGGGCCAACAGCAGCGCAAAGGCGTGCTGGGCGAGATCGGCGAGTTGCGCCAGCGCCACCGCCGCGGCGCCAACCCCGATCCCACCGAGCACGAAGATTGCCCGCCGCTGCCATCGCGCGGATGTCAGCCTGAACAGGCGTTTATGGCGCGTCGACAGGGGCCAGAGCATGAGCCGGAGTTTTAGCCGGTCACGTCGCGAATTGAAGGGGCAAGCGAGCAGACCAGCTAGACGGGAACCACGCCTTCAACGAACATCAACCGCCGCTCCAGCGCGGTCCGCCGCAGTTTGAGCGCCGCCGCATATTCCGGCGACGCGTACCATTCGCGCGCGCGTTCGATCGAGGGAAACTCTACGATGATGATGGTCTTGGGCGGCGGGCCGCCCTCCACCACCTCAGCGGCACCGCCGCGCGCGAGGTAGCGGCCGCCATATTGCGCGATGGTTTGCGCCGCCAAGCCGCGATAGGCCTCCATCGCGGCCTGATCGCGCGCCTCGACCTCCGAGATCACATAAGCCTCAGGCAATCGTGTTGACGATGCCGCCTTCCGCGCGCAGCGCCGCACCGTTGGTTGCGGACGCTTCCTTCGAGGCGACATAGACCACCATGTTGGCGATTTCGTCGACGCTGGCGAAGCGCTGGAGCAGCGAGCTTGGGCGATGCTGTTTGACGAAATTGGCCGCGGCCTCATCGACCGACTGGCCGTTCTGCTTGGCAAGATCCTTCACGAACGTCTCCACGCCCTCCGACATGGTCGGGCCCGGCAGCACGGAATTGACCGTGACGCCGGTGCCGCGTGTGAGCTGCGCCAGGCCGCGCGCGACCGAGAGCTGCGCCGTCTTGCTCATACCGTAGTGGATCATCTCGACGGGAATGTTGAGCCCGGACTCCGAGGAGATGAAGACGACTCGGCCCCAGTTGCGCTTGAGCATGCCCTTCATATACGCGCGCGAGAGACGCACGCCGCTCATCACGTTGACCTCGAAGAAGCGGCTCCAGTCCTCGTCCGGAATGTCGAAAAAGTCTTTCGGCTCGAAGATGCCGGCATTGTTGATGAGGATGTCGACGTCTGGCAGCGCCGCGGCCAGCGCCTTGCAGCCGGCAGCGGTCGAGACATCGGCGGCGATGCCGCGGACCTTGGCCCCCGCTCCCTCCAGCTTGCGCACGGCCGCATCGACCTTGTCCTGGCCGCGTCCGTTGATCACGACGCTCGCACCCGAGCCGGCAAGGCCCTTGGCGATGGCGTGGCCGATACCGGCGGTCGAGCCGGTGACGAGGGCGGTCTTTCCGGAAAGGTCGATGTTCATGCGTGATCTCCGTTGATGCTGACGGAGATATTGGGCGCTACCGGCACGATAGCAATCGGCACTCACCGACGCGTGAGGGACGGGACCTAACGAACGAGGACGGCCAATAAAAAAGCGGCGCCCGAAGGCGCCGCTTTCTGAAAACTCTCTACCGGTCGGCTTACGCCGCCTCGGCTTCCTTTTCCTGCACCGGACCGGAGTCCTGGCCCTTGGCATCAACGTCACGATCGACGAACTCGATCACGGCCATCGCGGCGTTGTCGCCGTAGCGGAAGCCGGCCTTGATGATGCGGGTGTAGCCGCCCTGGCGATCCTTGTAGCGGGGCGCGAGCGTGTCGAACAGCTTCCGGACCTGATCCTTGTCGCGCATCTCGGAGATGGCCTGGCGGCGCATGGCCAGCCCGCCCTTCTTGCCGAGGGTAATCAGCTTCTCGACGATCGGACGCAATTCCTTCGCCTTCGGCAGCGTGGTGACGATCTGCTCGTGCTTGATCAGCGCGGCGCACATGTTGGCGAACATCGCGCGGCGATGCTCGGCGGTGCGGTTGAGCTTACGATGAACCTTGCCGTGACGCATTTTTTGATTCCTTGAATTTCATTCGTCGCGACGGTTCGTCGGACCAGTTGCTCAGGTGGGCTGCCTGCGTTCGCCCGCTAAGGCGCGATGAATTCGCGCCTTAGCCTGTTGTCGTTCGGATCAGTAGTGATCCTCGAAGCGCTTGGCGAGCTCGTCGATATTCTCCGGCGGCCAGCCCGGCACTTCCATGCCGAGGTGCAGACCCATCTGGGCCAGCACTTCCTTGATCTCGTTCAGCGACTTGCGGCCGAAGTTCGGAGTGCGGAGCATTTCCGCTTCGCTCTTCTGCACGAGGTCGCCGATGTAGACGATGTTGTCGTTCTTCAAGCAATTGGCCGAACGCACCGACAGCTCGAGCTCGTCCACCTTCTTGAGGAAGGCCGGGTTGAAGGCGAGGTCCGGGATGATCTCCTGGGCGACTTCCTTGCGCGGCTCTTCGAAGTTGACGAACACGTTGAGCTGATCCTGCAGGATGCGCGCGGCGTAGGCCACGGAATCATCCGGCGTCAGCGCGCCGTTGGTCTCGATTGTCATGGTCAGCTTGTCGTAGTCGAGGATCTGGCCCTCGCGGGTGTTCTCGACTTTGTAGGAGACCTTGCGGACCGGCGAGTACAGGCTGTCGACCGGGATCAGGCCGATCGGCGCGTCCTCGGGGCGGTTGCGCTCGGCGGGAACGTAGCCCTTGCCGGTTGCGACCGTGAACTCCATGCGGATCTCGGCGCCCTCGTCGAGCGTGCAGATCTGCAGGTCGGGATTGAGCACGACGACGTCGCCCACGGTCTGGATGTCGCCGGCGGTGACGACGCCCGGGCCGGACTTCTTGACGACCATGCGCTTGGGGCCTTCGCCCTGCATCTTGATCGAGATGTCCTTGATGTTGAGCACGATGTCGGTGACGTCCTCACGGACGCCCGCGATCGAGGAGAACTCGTGCAGCACGCCGTCGATGTGCACCGACTGCACCGCCGCGCCCTGGAGCGAGGACAGCAGGATGCGGCGCAGCGCGTTGCCGAGCGTCTGGCCGAAGCCGCGCTCGAGCGGTTCGGCGACGATGGTCGCGAAACGGGTCGGATCGCTGCCGGGCTGTACCTGCAGCTTGTTCGGCCGAATCAGTTCTTGCCAATTTTTCTGGATCGTCACTGTTTCACCCATACAGGCCAGTCAGACTGCTGTTGCAGGCACTGGCGTTGGAGAAAGGCCGCAGATCATTTCCACGGCTTTGCAAAAAATCATTGCGGGCGCCAATGCGCCCGCAATTTGGTATCAAACGCGCCGACGCTTGCGGGGACGGCAACCGTTGTGCGGGATCGTGGTCACATCACGGATCGAGGTGACGGTGAAGCCCGCGGCCTGGAGCGCCCGGAGCGCCGATTCGCGGCCCGAACCGGGACCGGCGACTTCGACTTCCAGCGTGCGCATGCCGTGCTCCTGCGCCTTCTTCGACACGTCCTCGGCGGCAACCTGTGCGGCATACGGGGTCGACTTGCGCGAGCCCTTGAAGCCCATCGTGCCGGCGGAGGACCAGGCAATCGTGTTGCCCTGCGCGTCGGTGATGGTGATGGTCGTGTTGTTGAACGACGAGTTCACGTGCGCGACGCCGGAGGCGATGTTCTTGCGCTCACGACGACGAACGCGGGTGGCTTCCTTGCCCATAGACTACCTTTCCTGAAGATCTCAAACGCCGCCGTAATGCCAGCGGCTACACCTGTGGAACGAAAGGCGCGTGGCGAACGGGTCATCCCCTTTCGCCACACGCCGTGATTGGATGCGAAAACTTACTTCTTCTTGCCGGCGATGGCCTTGGCCGGACCCTTGCGCGTGCGCGCGTTGGTGTGGGTACGCTGGCCACGCACCGGCAGACCGCGACGATGGCGCAGGCCGCGGTAGCAGCCGAGGTCCATCAGACGCTTGATGTTGATGCCGACCTCACGACGCAAATCGCCCTCGACGAGATAGTCGCGGTCGATCACTTCGCGGATCTGAAGCACTTCGGCGTCGCTGAGCTGATTGACCCGACGATCGTCTGGGATCTTGACCTTCTCCATGATCTCACCGGCGATCTTCTGGCCGATGCCATGGATGTACTGGAGCGCGATCAGCACGCGCTTGTTGGTCGGGATGTTCACGCCGGCAATACGGGCCACGGCCTTCTCTCCTGTCGCCGATTCCTCGTCAGGAATCGCGCTTTAAGTGCTGGTTTCTCGGGCAGGTGTTCACAAACGCGAACACGACGCCCACCCCTGGTCTTCCTGGGGCCCGGCATCGTTTGAAACTATCCGACTTGGATGCGGGGCTTATTAGGGGATTCAGGGGGCTTTCGTCAACCGCTGCTAGCGCTTAGCTCGCTTTTTCGTGACCTTTTTTGCGGCCTTTTTGGCACCTTTTTTGACAGCCTTCTTTGCGGTCTTTTTGGCTGCCTTCTTCTTCCCTGCCTTCTTGGCGGCTTTCTTGCCGGTTTTCTTGGCCGCCTTCTTGGGACCCGTCACGGTCTTTTTAGCCGCCTTCTTGGATTTGGCGGCCTTTTTGGCCGTCTTCGTCGGCTTTTTAGCCGATTTCGTCGCCGCCTTGGCCTTTTTAGCCGGGGCGGCCTTGGCCGCGCTGCGGGCGCGGGTCTTGCCATGAGTCTTGGGCTCGACCGCCCCGAGCGCCAGGAGCTGGCGATGGATGGCGCGGGTGACCTCGTCGATGGCCATCATGCCGTCGATGGTCGAGAGCTTCCGCCGCTCGGAATAGTAGTGAATCAGCGGCTCCGTCTGGTTGCGGTAGCTGGCTAACCGCTTGGTTAGGACCTCCGGGGTGTCGTCGAGCCGGACCTCCTCCCCGCGCTCGCGCATCTGGGCGACGCGGGTCTCGACACGGTTCAGGAGCGCGCTCTCGTTGACGCGGAGCTCGATCACGGCGTCGAGCTTGAGGTGCTTGTGCTTGAGCAGCTCATCCAGCGCCTCGGCCTGCGGCACGGTCCGCGGGAAACCGTCGAGGATGAAACCGTTTTTGGCATCCGGCTGATCGATTCGATCGGAGATGATTCCGACCACGACATCGTCGGGCACGAGACCGCCGCTGGCCATGATCTCCTTGGCCTTGAGACCGACCGGCGTTCCGGCCGCCACCGCTGCACGCAACATCTCGCCGGTCGAGAGTTGGACGATACCATAGCGCTGCACAAGCAGCTGCGCCTGGGTGCCCTTGCCCGATCCCGGCGGCCCCAGAAGTATAATTCTCATCGGCGTACGCCCCCCGATTGGTGCGCGATGCGTCGCGCGCCCGTGTTTTGAAGTCCAGCTACAGTGCAAATCATAATCAGCGCCGCACCGCTACCCATATCATAGGGGAGCAAATGGCCGGACGCCAAGAAGCCTTTGAGATCAGTGCTTGCACGACAGTAAGAGCGGCTCTGTCGAGGCGACCGAATGCCCGGCTCGCCGTCCGCGCGCGTTGCACGCGCGGCGAATCGGCGGCGCAATTGCGCCGCCCGAGGGGACGCCGCGCTTAACGGCGGCGGCCGCGCAGCTTCGACTTCCGGATCAGGCCTTCGTACTGATGCGCCAGGAGATAGCCCTGCACCTGCGCCACCGTGTCCATGGTGACGCTGACGACGATCAGCAGCGACGTGCCGCCAAAGTAGAACGGCACCGACGCGTAGGAGATCAGGATTTCCGGAATCAAGCAGACGATCGCCAGATAGACCGCGCCGAGCACAGTGATGCGCGACAGCACGTAGTCGATATATTCCGCGGTACGCTCGCCCGGACGGATGCCCGGAATGAAGCCGCCGTGCTTCTTCAGATTGTCCGCGGTCTCGGTCGGATTGAACACGATCGCGGTGTAGAAGAAGGCGAAGAACACGATCAGCGCCAGATACATGATCAGGAACAGCGGACGGCCGTGGCCGAGCTGGGTGTTGATCCACTGGAACCATTCCGGCCCGCTGCCCGCGTTGAAGTTCGCGACCGTGGTCGGCAGCAGCAGCAGCGAGGACGCGAAGATCGGCGGGATCACGCCCGAGGTGTTGAGCTTGAGCGGCAGATGCGAGGACTGCCCCTCGAACATCTTGTTGCCGACCTGGCGCTTCGGATACTGGATCAAGAGCCGGCGCTGGGCGCGCTCCACGAACACGATGAAGGCGATCACGGCCACCGCCATGATGATGACGACCAGAATCAGGCCCGTCGACATCGCACCCTGACGGCCGAGCTCGAGCATGTTGGCGAGCGCCGCGGGCAGCTCGGCGACGATGCCGGAGAGAATGATAAGGGAAATGCCGTTGCCGATGCCGCGCGAGGTGATCTGCTCGCCCAGCCACATCAGGAACATGGTGCCGCCGGTCAGCGTGATCGCCGTGGACAGACGGAAGAACATGCCGGGGTCGCTGACGACGTTGCCTGCGCCTTCGAGGCCTACCGCGATGCCGTAGGACTGGAACGCGGCCAGGATCACCGTGAGATAACGGGTGTACTGGTTCAGCAGCTTGCGGCCGGACTCGCCTTCCTTCTTCAGCGCCTCGAGCTGCGGCGAGACGGTGGTCAGGAGCTGGATGATGATGGAGGCCGAGATGTACGGCATGATGTTCAGCGCAAAGATCGCCATGCGGTGAATGCCGCCGCCGGCGAACATGTTGAACATGCCGAGGATGCCGCCCGCCTGGGAGCGGAACACCTGCTCCCAGATGTTGGGATCGATGCCGGGCAGCGGGATGTAGGTCCCGAGCCGATAAACGAGCAGCGCACCCAGGGTGAACCAGATGCGCTTCTTCAGTTCGTCGGCCTTGGCAAACGCACCGAAATTGAGATTGGCTGCCAGTTGTTCCGCTGCAGAGGCCATCTTGGACTTTCTCCCGCCGCTTATTGCGCCGTCATGCCCGCGGCCGGGCTACATTATACCGGACACCGGACATTATCTGGGGCTACGGCTTCGATAAGTCCATCGTCCCGCATGCGTAAAGGCCCGCGAGCTGCGGGCCGATGACGCAGTTGTTACGCCGCCTCGCCTTCTTCCTTGGCAGGCGCGAGGATCTTCACCGAGCCGCCGGCCTTCTCGACTGCCGCGATTGCGGTCTTCGAGGCGCCGTGCACTTCGATGTTGAGCTTGGCCTTGAACTCGCCGCGGCCGAGCAGCCGCAGGCCGCCCTTGGCGCGGCGCAGCACGCCGGCCTTGACCAGGGATTCGACGTTCACGACGCTGCCGGTGTCGATCTTCTTGGCATCGACCGCGTCCTGGAGCCGGTCGAGATTGATCTCGGCGAACTCGATGCGGAAGATGTTGTTGAAGCCGCGCTTGGGCAGACGGCGATGCAAGGGCATCTGGCCGCCTTCGAAACCCTTGATGCGCACGCCCGAACGCGCGGTCTGGCCCTTGCCACCGCGGCCGGCCTGCTTGCCCTTGCCCGAACCAATGCCGCGGCCGACGCGCATACGCTTCTTGCGCGAGCCGGCATTGTCGGCGATATCGCTGAGCTTCATCGCCCTGCTCCTTGTTTCCTGCGCATGACCTTCACCGAAAACGGGTCCCCGCTTCGGGATCGTGCGCCTTTGCTTACTTCTCGTCGACGATGCGAACGAGATGGTGAACTTTCAAGATCATGCCGCGCACCGCCGGGGTGTCCGGCAGTTCGCTGGTGCGGCCGATCTTGTTGAGCTTGAGCCCGATCAGCGTCGAGCGCTGCGAGTGATGGCGGCGGATCGCGCTGCCGGTCTGCTCGATCTTGATCGTCTTTGCGGTCGTAACGGCACTCTTGGCCATGGGCGTCTACTCCGAAAAGCTTGCGTTATTCGGCAACCGCCTCGGCGTCGCCACCGATACGGCGGGACTGGAGGGTGGACACCTTGATGTTGCGGCGGGCAGCGACCGAGCGCGGCGAATCCTGATGCTTCAGCGCATCGAACGTCGCGCGAACCATGTTGTACGGGTTCGACGAGCCGATCGACTTCGCAACCACGTCCTGGACGCCGAGCGTCTCGAACACGGCGCGCATCGGACCGCCGGCGATGATGCCGGTGCCGGCCGGAGCTGCGCGCAGGTAAACACGGCCCGCGCCATGACGGCCGGCGATGTCGTGATGCAGCGTGCGGCCCTCGCGCAGCGACACGCGGGTGAGGTTGCGCTTGGCGGATTCGGTTGCCTTGCGGATCGCCTCGGGCACTTCGCGCGCCTTGCCGTGACCGAAGCCGGCGCGGCCCTTCTGGTCGCCGATCACGACCAGCGCTGCGAAACCGAAGCGCTTGCCGCCCTTGACGACCTTGGCGACGCGATTGATGTGGACGAGCTTGTCGACGAACTCGCTGTCGCGCTCTTCCCTGCGTTCACGTCCGCCGCCGCGTTGATCGCGTCCACCACGTTGTTCGCGTTCTGCCATGGTTTTTCCAGTCCTTCAGAGGCTTACGCCTCAATCCTCAAATTCTGTTAGAAGCTCAGCCCGCTCTCACGCGCCGCGTCGGCAAGAGCCTTGACGCGCCCGTGATAGAGATAGCTGCCGCGATCGAACACGACTTCCTTGACACCCTTCTCGGCGGCGCGCTCGGCCAGCAGCTTGCCGACCGCCTTCGCCGCATCGATGTCGGCGCCGGTCTTGCCGCCATCGCGCATCGACTTCTCGAGCGACGAGGCAGAGGCAAGCGTCTCGCCCTTCAGGTCGTCGATGACCTGGGCATAGATGTGCTTGGACGAGCGGAACACCGACAGGCGCGGACGGCCGCCACCCGAGCGGCGCAGCTTCAGTCGTACACTGCGCTTGCGCCGGGCATTCGTAACCTTGGCTTTCGACATGACCGGCTCCGTTACTTCTTCTTGCCTTCCTTGCGGAAGATGAATTCGCCAACATACTTCACGCCCTTGCCCTTGTAGGGTTCCGGCGGACGATAGGAGCGAATCTCGGCGGCGACCTGGCCGACGCGCTGAATGTCGCTGCCGGTCACCGTGATCTCGGTCGGCTTCGGCACGGTGATCGTGATCCCTTCCGGGATCGCGTAGACCACATCGTGGCTGTAGCCGAGCGCGAGCTGCAGGTTCTTGCCCTGCAGCGCGGCGCGATAACCGACGCCGGTGATTTCGAGCTTCTTCTCGAAACCCTTGGTGACGCCTTCGACCAGATTCGCGACCTGGGCGCGAGCGGTCCCGTACAGGGCCCGCGCGCGGTTGGTCTCGACCCGCGGGTTCACCTTGACCTGGCCGTTGTCGAGCTTCACCTCGACGTCGCTATGGACGACGAACTGAAGCTGGCCCTTCGGCCCCTTCATCTTGACGGTCTGCCCGTCGACGGTCGCGGTCACACCCGACGGCACCGCTACCGGCCTTTTGCCAACACGTGACATGGATCAAAAATCCTTCTCAGAACACCGTGAAGAGAACTTCGCCGCCCACGTTCGCTTCACGCGCACTGTGGTCAGCCATGATTCCCTTCGGCGTCGACAACACCGAAATGCCGAGTCCGTTATTGACCCGCGGCAGGTTCTTCACCGAGGCGTAAACGCGACGCCCGGGCTTGGAGACACGCTCGATCTCGCGGATAACGGGCTCGCCGTCGAAATACTTCAGCTCAATCTCGATCTCGCTGCGGCCCGAGGAGTGCTCGAGTGTGGCGTAACCGCGGATGTAGCCTTCGCTCTTCAGCACCTCGAGAACATTCTCGCGCATCTTCGAGCCAGGCGTGGAGACCTTGTTCTTGGAGCGCATCTGCGCGTTGCGGATGCGGGTGATCAGATCGCTGATTGGATCGTGCGTAGACATTTAAACGACCCTCCTTACCAGCTGGACTTCACGAGGCCCGGGACCATGCCCCTGGAGCCAAGGTCACGCAGCGCGATACGGGACAGCTTGTTCTTGCGGTAGTTCGAACGCGGGCGGCCCGTCAGCTCGCAACGCAGGCGGATGCGGGTCGCCGACGAGTTGCGCGGCATTTCCGCCAGCTTCAGGGTCGCGGCGAACCGCTCCTCCATCGGCAGCGACTTGTCGGCGATGATCGCCTTCAACCGCTCGCGCTTCGGGGCGGCGTTCTTCGCCATCCGCTTGCGCCGGTTGTTCTTCTCGATTGAACTCTTCTTTGCCATGCTTGGCTCCTGGGTATCCGCGTTTGAGAGGCTTTAGGTCAGCGTCTCACTGCCGGAACGGGAAATTGAAAGCGGTCAACAAGGCCCTCGCCTCGTCGTCGGTCTTGGCCGTGGTGCAGACGGTGATGTCCATACCGCGGGATTCCGTGACCTTGTCGAAGTCGATCTCGGGGAAAATGATGTGTTCCTTGAGACCGAGCGAGTAGTTGCCGCGGCCATCGAAGCTCTTCGGGTTCAAGCCGCGGAAGTCGCGGACGCGCGGCAGCGCGACCGTCACCAGGCGGTCGATGAACTCGTACATGCGAGCCTTGCGCAGCGTGACCTTGCAGCCGATCGGCTGGTTCTCACGCAACTTGAAGGTCGCGATCGCGATCCGCGAATAGGTCACGATCGCCTTTTGGCCGGCGATCTGGGTCAATTCCGCAGCGGCGTTCTCTGCCTTCTTGCGGTCGTTGACGGAATCGCCAACGCCCATGTTCAGCACGACCTTGTCCAGCCGCGGAACCTGCATGACGTTCTCATAACCGAACTTCTCGGTCATTTCCGTCCGGATCTTCGCGTCGTATTCCGCGCGCAGGCGCGGCGTGTAAGCGGCCTCAGCCATCGATCTCAGCTCCCGAGCTCTTGGCGATGCGGACCTTCTTGCCGTCCGCCAGAATCTTGAATCCGACGCGGGTCGGCTTCCCGTCCTTGCCGACATACGCGATGTTGGACAGTTGGATCGGCGACTCTTTCGAGATGATGCCGCCCTCCTGGGCCTGCGTCTGCTTCTGGTGACGCTTGACCATGTTGACGCCGCGCACCAGCGCGGTACCGGCGTCGGGACGCACTTCGAACACCTCGCCGGTGCGGCCCTTGTCGCGGCCGGTCAGCACGACGACCTTATCGCCCTTGCGGATCTTCGCAGCCATTACAGCACCTCCGGCGCGAGCGAGATGATCTTCATGTGGTTCTTGGCGCGCAGCTCGCGCGGCACGGGCCCGAAGATACGGGTGCCGACCGGCTCGGACTGATTGTTGATCAGAACGGCGGCGTTGCGGTCGAAGCGGATGACCGAACCGTCGGCGCGGCGGATGTCCTTGCGGACGCGCACCACGACGGCCTTCATCACGTCGCCCTTCTTCACCTTGCCACGCGGAATCGCTTCCTTGATCGAGACAACGATGATGTCGCCGATCGTGGCGTAGCGGCGCTTGGAGCCCCCGAGCACCTTGATACACATGACACGGCGTGCGCCAGAATTATCGGCCACGTCGAGGTTGGTCTGCATCTGAATCATTGATGCACCTCGTCCTCTTCTATTTGCGCCAGCCCAGCCGGCGCTCAACATTTCCCTGAAGTCAGTCGGCTAAAGCCAACAGATCAGGCGCTTTTCTTGTGTTCGCCCCGGATCACGACCCAGCGCTTCAACTTCGAAATCGGCTTCGATTCCTCGATCCACACCATGTCGCCCGGCTTGAACTCGTTGCTCTCGTCGTGCGCGTGGTAGTTCTTCGAACGGCGGATCGTCTTCTTGTAGATCGGGTGCGTGAAGCGGCGATCGACGCGCACCACGATGGTCTTGGCTTGCTTGTCGCTGACGACCACGCCCTGCAAAGTACGTTTCGGCATCTTCGTAAGCCTCTTACTTCTTCTTCGCGCGCGTCTGCGCGGCGACGGTCTTGATCCGGGCGATGTCACGGCGGGCCTCGCGCAGGCGCGAGGTGTTCTCGAGCTGCCCGGTGGCGCGCTGGAAGCGCAGGTTGAAGCGCTCCTTCTTCAGGTTCAGGATGGCGTCATCCTGCTGATCGGGGCTCAACGCGCGGATGTCTTCGATTTTCATCTGGGCCATGGCCATTACTCCGCAATGCGCTCGACGAAGCGCGTCTTGATCGGCAGCTTGGCTGCCGCCAGGGTCAGCGCCTCACGCGCCGTCTGGGTGTTGACGCCGTCGATCTCGAACAGCACCCGGCCCGGCTTGACGCGCGCGACCCACAATTCCGGTGCACCCTTGCCGGAACCCATGCGGACTTCGGCAGGCTTCTTCGACACGGGAACGTCGGGGAAAATGCGGATCCAGACGCGGCCGGCGCGCTTCATGTGGCGGGTCAGCGCGCGGCGAGCGGCTTCGATCTGGCGCGCGGTGACGCGCTCAGGCTCGGTTGCCTTCAGGCCGAACTGGCCGAACGCCAACGTCGCGCCCGAAGACGCAACGCCGTGGATACGGCCCTTATGCGCCTTCCGGAACTTCGTTTTCTTAGGTTGCATCATGGCTTCAAGCCCTCAAATTCTCTGTGCTGGCGTCAGGCTGCAGCGTTGTCACGGCGCTGCCGGCCGCCGCGATCGCCGCCGCCACCAGTCTCGCCCTCGGCCATTCTCTTGTCCTGGGCCATCGGATCGTGCTCGAGGATCTCGCCCTTGAAGATCCAGACCTTGACACCGCAGGTGCCGAAGGTCGTGAACGCGGTCGCAACCCCGTAGTCGATGTCTGCGCGCAGCGTGTGTAGCGGCACGCGACCTTCGCGGTACCACTCCATGCGCGCGATTTCCGCACCGCCCAGACGTCCCGAGCAGTTGATGCGGATGCCTTCCGCGCCGAGACGCATCGCCGACTGAACGGCGCGCTTCATGGCGCGGCGGAACGCGACGCGGCGCTCCAGCTGCTGCGCGATCGACTCGGCCACCAGCGTCGCATCGAGCTCCGGCTTGCGGATCTCGACGATGTTGATGACAACGTCGGACGAGGTGATGTCCGCGACCTTCTTGCGCAGCTTGTCGATGTCGGCGCCCTTCTTGCCGATCACCACGCCCGGACGAGCCGAGTGGATGGTGACGCGGCACTTCTTGTGAGGACGCTCGATCACGATGCGGGCGACGGCCGCCTGCTTGAGCTCCTTGTGCAAGATCTCGCGGATCTTGACGTCCTCATGCAGCAGCTTGCCGTATTCCTGCTTGCCGGCGAACCAGCGGGAATCCCAAGTCCGGTTGATGCCAAGACGCAGACCGATCGGATTGATCTTTTGACCCATCGTGTTCTCCTGCGTCCCTTAAGCCGCTGCTGCGGCTTCGACCTGACGAACGATGATCGTCAGCTGTGAAAATGGTTTGTAGACACGGCCCGAGCGGCCACGGCCGCGGGCGGCAAAGCGCTTCATCACGAGGCCGTTGCCGACGAAGGCCTGTGCCACGACGAGATCGTCGACGTCGAGGTCGTGGTTGTTCTCGGCGTTGGCAATAGCCGATTCCAGGCACTTCTTCACGTCAACCGCGATCCGCTTGCGCGAAAACTGCAGGTCGGCGAGCGCAGCAGCCGCCTTCCGGCCGCGAATGAGCTGGGCGACCAGGTTGAGCTTCTGCGGGCTCACCCGCAGCATCCGGGCGACCGCCTTGGCCTCGTTCTCGGCGAGGCTCCGTTCGCGCTTAGGTTTGCTCATCGTTTAATCCTCAAGCCTTCTTGGCTTTCTTGTCCCCGGAGTGGCCATGGAAGGTACGGGTCGGCGAGAACTCGCCGAACTTGTGACCGACCATTTCCTCGTTGACCGCCACCGGCACGTGCTTCTGACCGTTGTAGACGCCGAAGGTCAGGCCGACGAATTGCGGCAGGATCGTCGAGCGACGGCTCCAGATCTTGATGACGTCGTGACGGCCGGACGAGCGCGCGGCATCTGCCTTCTTGAGCAGAGAACCCTCGACGAACGGGCCTTTCCAGACTGAACGAACCATGTCCGGCGTTCCTTACTTCTTCCGCTTGTGGCGGCTTAGGAGAATGAATTTGTTGGTCGACTTGTTGGAGCGGGTCTTCTTGCCCTTGGTCGGCTTGCCCCACGGGGTAACCGGGTGGCGACCGCCCGAGGTACGACCTTCACCACCGCCGTGCGGATGGTCGATCGGGTTCATCGAAACGCCGCGGTTGTGCGGCTTGCGGCCCAGCCAGCGGTTGCGGCCGGCCTTGCCGATCGACGTGTTCATGTGATCCGGGTTCGACACCGCGCCAATCGTGCCGCGGCAACGGCCGTGCACCAGGCGCTGTTCGCCCGAGTTCAGGCGGACGATCACGTAGTCCTGGTCGCGACCGACCAGCTGGGCGTAGGTGCCCGCGGAACGGGCGAGCTGGCCGCCCTTCCCGATCTTGACCTCGATATTGTGGATGATCGTGCCGACCGGCATGTTGCCGAGCGGCATAACATTGCCCGGCTTCACGTCGACGTAGTTGCCGGCGACGACGGAATCACCGACGGCCAAACGCTGCGGCGCCAGGATATAGGCCTGGGTGCCGTCTTCGTACTTGACCAGCGCGATGAACGCGGTGCGGTTCGGATCGTACTCCAGCCGCTCGACCGTCGCGGGCGCATCGACCTTGTCGCGCTTGAAATCGACGGTACGCAATGTCCGCTTATGACCGCCGCCGCGGAAGCGCACGGTGATGCGACCGGTGTTGTTGCGGCCGCCGGAGGAGTGCTTGCCTTCGGTGAGCGCCTTGACCGGCTTGCCCTTGTAGAGCGCCGAACGATCGACCATGACCAGCTGGCGCTGGCCCGGCGTCGTGGGATTGAATGTCTTCAGTGCCATCGTCGTACGACCTTACAGACCGGTGGTCACGTCGATCCGGTGACCCTCTTCGAGAGTCACGATCGCGCGCTTGGAGTTCGACTGCGAGCCGAGATTGCCGCGGAAGATCTTGGTCTTGCCCTTGCGGACCAGCGTGTTGACACTCTTGACCTTGACGTCGAACAGCTTCTCGATCGCTTCCTTGATCTGCGGCTTGGTCGCCTTCGCGGCCACCTTGAACAGCACCTTGTTGTGCTCCGAGGCGATCGTGGCCTTTTCGGTCACGACCGGCGACAGGATCACGTCGTAGTGGCGAGGCTCGATGTTCTTCGTCATTTGAAGCGCGCCTCCAGCGCATCGATGGCGGCCTTGGTCAGAACAAGCTTCCGACGGCGCAGGATGTCATAAACGTTGATGCCCTGGATCGGCAGCACGTCCATGTTCGGGATGTTGCGGGCCGCAGCGGCGAAGCCGTTGTTGAGCTCGGCGCCGTCGATGATCAGCGCGTTGGTCAAACCCAGACCGGAGAAATGACCGAGCAGAGCCTTGGTCTTGGCAGCTTCCAGCGCCGCCTTGTCGATCACGACGAGATCGCCGTCCTTGGCCTTGGCCGAGAGCGCATGCTTGAGGGCAAGCGCACGGACCTTCTTCGGCAGGTCGGTGGCGTGCGAACGCACCACCGGACCGAAGGCACGGCCACCGCCGCGGAACTGCGGCACGCGGGCCGAACCGTGACGAGCACCACCGGTGCCCTTCTGCTTGTACATCTTCTTGCCGGTGCGCCAGATCTCGGCGCGGCCCTTGGCCTTGTGCGTGCCGGCCTGGCGCTTGTTGAGCTGCCACTGCACGCAACGTGCAATGATGTCCTGGCGCGGCTCGAGGCCGAAAATGGTGTCGGAAAGCTGGACCGAGCCGGCTTCCTTACCTTCGAGGGTCGTGACCTTCAATTCCATCTCACGCCTCCTGCGCAGCCGGAGCAGCGTCCGCTTCGCCAGCAACCTTGAACTTGCCGGGCTTCGGAGCTTCCTTCGGCAGCGGCTTCTTGACGGCGTCGCGCACGCGGATCCAGCCGCCCTTGGAGCCGGGAACGGCGCCTTCGACGAGGATCAGGCCGCGCTCGACATCGAGCTGGACGACCCGAAGGTTGAGCGTGGTGATGCGGTCGACGCCCATGTGACCGGGCATCTTCTTGTTCTTCCAGGTCTTGCCCGGGTCCTGACGGCCACCGGTCGAACCGATCGAACGGTGCGAGACCGAGACGCCGTGGGTGGCGCGCAGACCGCCGAAGTTCCAGCGCTTCATACCGCCGGCAAAACCCTTGCCGACCGAGGTGCCGGTGACGTCGACGAACTGACCGACGACAAAGTGGTCGGCCAGGATCTCGGCACCGACGGGGATCATCTGATCCGCGGAAACGCGGAACTCCTCGACCTGCCGCTTCGGCTCGACCTTGGCGACCGCGAACTGGCCGCGCTCCGCCTTGGGCATGTACACGGTCTTGCGGCTGCCAGAACCAAGCTGGAGCGCGACATAACCGTTTTTCTCTTCGGTGCGGTGGCCTACGACCTGGCAATTGCCGAGCTTCAGCACGGTCACGGGGATATGTTCGCCGGCCTCTGTAAAGACCCGCGTCATCCCGACCTTTTGTGCGATCACTCCGGAGCGCATCGGCGTGCTTCCTGTTCTTTCTGTCCGCTAGTGGCGAACGTGATCCAAAAATCTTAGAGCTTGATCTCGACGTCGACACCGGCGGCCAGGTCGAGCTTCATCAAAGCATCGACGGTCTGCGGGGTCGGATCGACGATGTCGAGCAGGCGCTTGTGAGTGCGCATCTCGAACTGCTCGCGGCTCTTCTTGTCGACGTGCGGCGAACGGTTGACGGTGAACTTCTCGATGCGGGTGGGCAGCGGAATGGGTCCGCGGACCTGCGCGCCGGTGCGCTTCGCCGTGTTCACGATCTCGCGGGTCGACGTATCGAGGATACGATGGTCGAACGCCTTGAGACGGATGCGAATGTTTTGGCCGTTCATTGCCGTGGTCTTTCTTCAGTGGGGTGGCGAATAGCGAATAGCGAATGTCACATTCGCTATTCGCCGATCCCTATTCTCGTAATTACTCGATGATCGAGGCGACGACGCCGGCGCCGACGGTGCGGCCACCTTCGCGGATTGCGAAGCGGAGCTTCTCTTCCATCGCGATCGGCACGATCAGGTGCACTTCCATCGCGATGTTGTCGCCCGGCATCACCATCTCGGTGCCTTCCGGCAGATGCACGACACCGGTCACGTCGGTGGTGCGGAAGTAGAACTGCGGACGGTAGTTGGTGAAGAACGGAGTGTGGCGACCGCCCTCTTCCTTGGTGAGGATGTAGGCCTCAGCCTTGAACTTGGTGTGCGGCTTGACCGAACCCGGCTTGCACAGCACCTGGCCGCGCTCGACGTCCTCACGCTTGGTACCGCGAAGCAGCGCACCGATGTTGTCGCCGGCCTGGCCCTGATCGAGCAGCTTGCGGAACATTTCGACGCCGGTGACCGTGGTCTTCTGCGTGGCGCGCAGACCGACGATCTCGATTTCCTCGCCAACCTTGACGATGCCGCGCTCGACACGGCCGGTCACGACGGTGCCGCGACCCGAGATCGAGAACACGTCTTCAACCGGCATCAGGAACGGCAGGTCGACCGGACGCTCCGGCTGCGGAATGTAAGCGTCGACCTGCTTCATCAGCTCGAGGATGGCCTCATGGCCGAGGGTCTTGTCGGAATCTTCGAGAGCGGCGAGCGCCGAGCCCTTGATGATCGGGATAGTGTCGCCCGGGAATTCGTACTTCGAGAGCAGCTCGCGAACCTCGAGCTCGACGAGCTCGAGCAGTTCCGGATCGTCGACCATGTCGCACTTGTTGAGGAACACGACGAGCGCGGGAACGCCGACCTGGCGGGCGAGCAGGATGTGCTCGCGGGTCTGCGGCATCGGACCGTCAGCGGCCGACACGACCAGGATCGCACCGTCCATCTGGGCAGCGCCGGTGATCATGTTCTTCACGTAGTCGGCGTGGCCGGGGCAGTCGACGTGCGCGTAGTGGCGGTTCTTGGTCTCGTATTCGACGTGCGCCGTCGAGATCGTGATACCGCGCGCCTTCTCTTCCGGCGCCTTGTCGATCTGGTCGTACGCCGTGAACGTCGCACCGCCGGCTTCGGCGAGGACCTTGGTGATCGCCGCGGTCAGCGACGTCTTGCCATGGTCGACGTGACCGATGGTGCCGATGTTGCAGTGCGGCTTGTTACGTTCAAACTTTGCTTTGGCCATTTGACTCTCCGTTCAATCGTCAGTTCGAGACCGACGACAATCAGGCAAACTTCTTCTGGACTTCTGCCGACACGTTGGCCGGCGCTTCTGCGTAGTGGTCGAACTGCATGGTGAAGGTTGCGCGACCCTGGCTCATCGAGCGCAGGTTATTCACGTAACCGAACATGTTCATGAGCGGCACCATCGCGTTGATGACGTTGGCGTTGCCGCGCATGTCCTGACCCTGGATCTGACCGCGCCGGGAATTCAGGTCGCCGATGACCGATCCGGTGTAATCTTCCGGGGTCACCACTTCGACCTTCATGATCGGCTCGAGCAGGACGGACTTGCCCTTCTGCAAGGCTTCGCGGAATGCAGCACGCGAAGCGATTTCGAAGGCGAGCGCCGACGAGTCGACGTCGTGATACTTGCCGTCGACGAGCTGAACCTTGACGTCGACCACGGGGAAGCCCGCGACGACACCGGAGCCCATCACGCTGTTGAGGCCCTTTTCGACGCCGGGGATGTATTCCTTCGGAACCGCACCGCCGACGATCTTGGATTCGAACTCGTAACCCTTGCCGGGCTCGTTCGGCTCGACCACGATCGACACTTCCGCGAACTGACCGGTACCGCCGGTCTGCTTCTTGTGGGTGTACTTGACCTCGGCCCGCTTGGTGACGCGCTCACGGAACGCCACCTGCGGCGCGCCGATGTTGGCATCGACCTTGTAGGTGCGGCGAAGAATGTCGACCTTGATGTCGAGATGGAGTTCGCCCATGCCCTTGAGGATGGTCTGGCCGGACTCCTGGTCGGTCGACACGCGGAAGGACGGATCCTCCGCGGCGAGCTTCGCCAGCGCCACGCCGAGCTTTTCCTGGTCGGCTTTGGACTTCGGTTCGATCGCGATCTCGATGACCGGCTCGGGGAATTCCATCTTTTCGAGGATCACCGCCTTGTCGGGATCGCACAGCGTGTCACCGGTGCGGGCTTCCTTCAGGCCAGCCAGTGCAACGATGTCGCCGGCATAGGCTTCCTTGATGTCTTCGCGGTTGTTCGCATGCATCAGCAACATGCGGCCGATGCGTTCCTTGCGGTCGCGCGTCGAATTGATGACGCCGGTACCCGACAGCAGCGTGCCGGAATAGATGCGGCAGAAGGTGATGGTGCCGACGAACGGGTCGTCCATGATCTTGAACGCCAACAGAGCCAGCGGCTCCTTGTCGTCGGGCCGGCGAACGACCTCGTTGCCGTCTTCATCGACGCCCTTGATCGCGGGCACGTCAACCGGCGACGGCAGATAATCCACGACCGCGTCGAGCAAAGGCTGCACGCCCTTGTTCTTGAAGGCCGAGCCGCACAATACCGGGAAGAACGCGCCAGTCAGCACGGCCTTGCGGATCAAGCGCTTCAACGTCGCCTGATCGGGCTCATTGCCGTCGAGGTAAGCGGCGAGAACGTCGTCGTCGAGCTCGACGGCCGCCTCCAACAGCTTCTCGCGATATTCCTTGGCCTTCTCGACCATGTCCTCGGGAATATCGATGTCGACGAACTTGGCGTCGAGCTTCTCTTCTTCCCAGACCACGCCCTTCATGCGGACGAGATCGACCAGACCCTTGAAGTTGTTCTCCGAGCCGATCGGAAGCTGGATCGCGATCGGCTTTGCGCCGAGGCGATCGACGATATCCTGCATGCACTTGTAGAAGTCGGCGCCGGTCTTATCCATCTTGTTGGCGAAGACGATGCGCGGAACCTTGTACTTGTCGCCCTGGCGCCAGACCGTCTCGGTCTGGGGCTCGACGCCCTGGTTCGAGTCGAGCACGCACACGGCGCCGTCGAGCACGCGCAGGCTGCGCTCGACTTCGATGGTGAAGTCGACGTGGCCGGGAGTGTCGATGATGTTGAGACGCTTGCCTTCCCAGAACGCGGTGGTCGCGGCCGACGTAATCGTAATGCCGCGCTCCTGCTCCTGCTCCATCCAGTCCATCGTCGCGGCACCTTCGTGCACTTCGCCGATCTTGTGGCTCTTGCCTGTGTAATAGAGGATGCGCTCGGTGGTCGTGGTCTTGCCGGCATCGATATGCGCCATGATACCGAAGTTACGGTAGTTCTCTATGGCATGAACGCGGGGCATGGAGTGTTCCTTAGATTCCGTGTGTCGCCGTTACCAGCGATAGTGCGAGAAGGCGCGGTTGGCTTCCGCCATCCGGTGCACGTCTTCACGCTTCTTGACGGCGTTACCCCGGTTGTTCGACGCGTCCAGGAGCTCCGCAGAGAGCCGCTCGGTCATCGTCTTCTCGTTGCGATCGCGCGCAGCCGAGATCAGCCAGCGAATGCCCAGCGCCTGACGGCGCACCGAGCGAACTTCAACCGGAACCTGATAGGTCGCGCCGCCGACGCGGCGGGAGCGCACTTCGATCGTCGGCATGACGTTCTCGAGTGCCTGCTCGAACACGCCGAGCGGGTTCTGCTTGGTCTTGCTTTCGATGAGGCCGAATGCGCCGTAGACGATACCTTCGGCGACCGACTTCTTTCCGGCGTACATCACCGAATTCATGAACTTCGTGACGATGATGTTCCCGAACTTCGGATCGGGAAGGACTTCGCGCTTTTCGGCAGAATGGCGACGAGACATGGACCTGGTTCCCGCTTACTTCGGACGCTTGGCGCCGTACTTCGAACGGCGCTGCTTACGGTTCTTGACGCCCTGGGTATCCAGAACGCCGCGGAGGATGTGGTAGCGCACGCCGGGCAAGTCCTTGACGCGACCGCCGCGGATCATGACCACGGAGTGCTCCTGGAGGTTATGGCCTTCACCGGGGATGTAACCGATCACCTCGAAGCCGTTGGTCAGGCGCACCTTGGCAACCTTACGAAGCGCCGAGTTCGGCTTCTTCGGGGTCGTGGTGTAAACGCGCGTGCAAACACCGCGCTTCTGCGGCGACTGCTGCAGCGCCGGCACCTTCTTGCGCGACTTCTGCACTTCCCGCGGTTGAGCGATCAGCTGGTTGATCGTCGGCATCCTGGCATTACCCTTTGTGTTCTGCCGCGGCCCGTCACCGGGTCCGCAAATTCTTTCGAGCTACCCGCCCGACGAGGCCGCCTTCCGCGGAACAATCCGCACAAAGCGAAATCGCGCCAACCACCCATCAACGGGCGGAAAGCGCTTCGACGCCACAGAGGACCGCAGTAGTTGAACCGTCAGCTTGCAGCTGCGGCCCGCGCACCGAGGTCATGCATCCGAATTCGATCTCGAGAGAACATGCTCAAGAGACCTAAAATCGCACTGGCATTGCCTAGCTATGATCGACAGCGTTTGAGCGGCATTCGTCGAGGTTGGTGCCTGTCTTGGCGATCCCGGGGGATCAAACAGGTGGCCCGTTCCGACGTTGGCGATGCTCACCGCCTGTCGTTAAGTGAGGGGGTTCTATAAGTGGGAGTCGGTCAAGTCAAGGCGAAACGTCAGTCAGAAGCGCTTCCCGCGCCTGTCGAAATTGCTTCCTGGGTCGCTCGCTGCGCCTTCCCGATATGGAAATGAGGAGCGCGCTCCGCCACCTCGAATCCTATTTATACCCGGGTTAAATATACTTTTATAACCGTTGGCTAAGGCTTTCTTTCCTGTTGGAGCGTCAATGTGCCGCCTTGGGCAGAGATTGGCGCCATGCGGTACACCGACATTGCCATTATCGGCGGGGGATTGTCCGGCTCTACCGCCGCCGCGATGCTCGGCCGTAGCGGCATTTCGACCATCCTGATCGATCCGCAGGAGAGCTATTCGGCGGATTTTCGAGTCGAAAAACTCAGCGGCCACGTGCAGGTCGGGCGATTCCTTCAGACGGGAATCGCCGAATCGGTGCTGCGCCGCGCGACCTTTGTGGGTGAGAACTGGATCGCGCGCTTCGGCCGTCTTCTCGACAAGGCGCCAAGCCGGCAGTTCAACATCCCCTACGATTCCCTCGTCAGCGCTGTCCGCGACGAAATTCCCGCCGGTGTCGAGCGCATCTGCGCCAAGGCCGTCTCGGTCGAAACAAGTGCGGAGCGGCAGAAGGTCACTCTCTCCAGCGACGAGATGGTCTCCGCCCGGCTGGTCGTGCTCGCCAATGGACTCAACGTTGGCCTGCGCCACCAGCTGGGAATCGCGCGAAAGATCGTTAGTCCCTGCCATTCGATTTCGATCGGGTTCGACGTGGTGCCCGCAGGACGGGCCTCGTTCGACTTCCCGGCGCTGACCTATTTCTCGGAACGGCCGAGCGACCGCATCCCCTACCTCACGCTGTTTCCGATCGGAACGCGGATGCGCGCCAATCTGTTCGTCTATCGCAGCTTCGACGATCCCTGGCTGCGTGAGCTGCGCCGCGCGCCCGCCGAGACGCTGAACGCCGCGCTGCCACGGCTCAAGCGCATCACCGGACCATTCGACATTCCCGGTGAGCTGAAAATCCGCCCGGTCGATCTCTATGTGAACGATGCAAGCGGCCAACCCGGCCTCGTGCTGGTTGGCGATGCCTTCTCGACCTCCTGCCCCGCCGCCGGCACCGGTTGCGACAAGGTGTTCACCGACATCGAGCGGCTCTGCAACGTTTACATCCCGCAGTGGCTGGCTTCCGACGGGATGGATACAAGCAAGATCGCCGCCTTCTACGCAGATCCGGTCAAGCGGGCGTGCGACGATTGGTCGGCGGCGAAGGCGTTCGACTTCCGCTCGGTCTCGATTGCGACGAGCCCCTATTGGGCGGCGCAGCGCTGGGCACGCTTCATTGCCTGGTCGGTTCAGGGGCTATTGCGGCCGCTTGGAGGAGCCGTCCATCTGGAGCCGAACTTCCTCGGTCACTCCTCCTCATCGTCCTCGTCGAGGTCGTCATCATCCTCTTCGTCATCGTCGCTGTCCTCGTCGACGTGAGCCGGCGCGCCATGAGGTTGGTGGATCTGGTCGTTCCACAGCTTGCGATAGGTGCCGTTCTTGGCGAGCAACTCGGCATGCGAGCCGCGCTCGATCGCCCTGCCCCCTGAAATCACGATGATCTCGTCCATCTCGACCACCGAGGTCAGTCGGTGGGTCGACCAGATCATGGTGCGACCCTTGGCAACCTTCAGCAGCGTGCGGTTGATCGCGGCTTCCGTGGTCTGGTCGAGCGCCGAAGTGGCTTCGTCCAGCAGCAGCACCGAGGGATTACGAATGACCGCGCGCGCGATCGCGATGCGCTGGCGCTGGCCGCCCGACAAGGTATCGCCGCGCTCGCCCACCGGCGTGTCGTATCGCTGTGGCAGGCTCATGATGTAGCGGTGGATCTCGGCCTTCTTGGCCGCCTCCTCCACCTCCTCGTCGCTCGCGCCCTCCTTGCCGAGCCGGATGTTCTCTCGGATCGACATGTTGAACAGCATGTTCTCCTGGAACACCACCGCCATGCTCCGGCGCAGCGAATCCAGCGTTACCTTGCGGACGTCGACGCCGTCGATGGTGACGCGCCCCTCGTCCGGCACATAGAGCCGCAGGATCAGATTCAGCAGCGTGCTCTTGCCGGAACCCGAGGGACCGACGATGGCAATGCGCTTGCCGACATTGAGCTTGAGGCTGAGATTGTCCAGCACCGGCGTCTGGCTGCCTTCGTACTGGAACGTCACGTGGTCGAAGGTGATGTCATTGGTGATGCGGGGCAGATCGGGCGCGCCGGCACGATCGGCGCTGCGCGTGGGCTCGTCGAGCAGCTCCTGCATGTGACGAATCGCGGCTGCCGAGGAGATCGACACGGGGATGAAATGCATCACATGGGCGATGTTGTAGGACACCTCCCAGAACGCGCTCTCGAAGGTGACGAAGGTGCCGATGGTGATCTGCCCCTTCGTCGCCAGATACGCGCCGATCGCGAGCACGACGAGATGCAAGAGCAGCACCGAGATGGTGACCGTCCGCTCCACCATGGTCGACAGGAACGTCGCCGAGGCCATCCTGTTTCGCGTCTCGTCGTTGCGAAAGGTGAAGAAGCCGAACATCCTGCGTTGCAGGCTGAACGCCTTGATCACGGCCTGGGCTGCCACGTTCTCCTGCACCATGCCGAGCAGCGCGGACTCGTTGAGCTTCTGCTCGTAATTGGCCTGAACAGCCTTCGGCGTGAGTATGCGGGGACCGATCAGCGTGATCGGAAACACCAGCAGCGCAACCACCGCGAGCTGCCAGTTCAGGAACACCATCAGGATGATGCCCGCGATCAACTCCAGGAACGGCAGCGCCGCGCTGTTGGCGAAGGTCTTGACCGAGCCCTCGAAGGCCGCGAGATCGACCGAGAAGCGCGACAGGATCTCGCCGCGCTTGGTGCGGCCGAAATAGGCTGCCGGCAGGTCCTGGACGTGCTCGAACAGCCGTTTGCGGACATCGGAGATGATGCACGCCGCAAGCCGTGCATCCCAGCGTTCGTACCAGACCGCGACGATCGAGGTGAAGATGCCTGCGACCGCGAGCACGCCGAGGATCTTGTACAGCGCCTGGAAATCCTCCTCGCCGAGCGCGTCGTCGATCAGGTACTTCAGGCTGAGCGGCATGATGACGTTGAATAGCGTCTCGACGAAGACGCCGAACGCCACGAACGACAGCATCTGCTTGTAGTTGACCAGGAAGGGTTTGACGAAACCCAGGATGGTCGCGAGCGCGCCGGCGGCCTCGCGCGCGGTAAAGACGACGAGGTCCTCGTCCTCATCGTCGTCATCGAGCTCCAGCCCGCCATCCTCATCGTCTTCATCGTCCTCCTCGACTTCGAGGTCCGGCTTGGCGGTAGGGACGAGCTTGTCGTCGAGCTCGGCCGCCTCTTCCGCGGCGAGCTTCTGTTTGTCGGGCGGGAGGGGCTTGGACGCCATGAAACCAACCGATGCTGACGGCCGGCATGACCGCAGAGAAAGCAGGAGATAGCGGCAACCGCTATTGCATCGATTCTATGCGATCAAGATGAATTCGGCAAAACAATTGGCGAAGGCGCCCGCTTCAGGCGGCTAGTCGTCTTCCTCGTCCTCGACCTTGTCGAAAAAGGAATAGCGCAAGGAATCGGCGTCGGCGTACCACTGCCCCGGGCCCTTGTTGGCGGCGAGCGTCGCCTCCCAGAGCGCGTCGGTGCAGTCCTTGCGGTGCATCGACAGGTCGAAGCCGTTGCCGAAGAACAGTTCGGACCATTCCCACCAGGTGCCGAGCTTCTTGACCCCGCGCAGAAGGTCGTAGCGGTCGATCAGTGCCGGCGCCATGTCCGAGGTGACCGAGCCGAACACGAGGCCGGTCTTGACCACGCGGTTCAGCTCCCTGATCGCACGGACCACCTGCTTCGGGGAAAGATGGCAGAGGCTGGTCTCGAATACGAAGTCGAACGCACCGTCCTTGAACGGCATGTCGGTGATCGAACCGAGCTTGTTGTACTTCTTCAGCGCCTTCGGCGTTCTGGCGTGAATGCCGCGGTTGTTCTCGATGCCGAAGGCATCGATGCCGCGGTCGCGCAGGGCGCCGACAAGCTCGCCGCTGGCCGAGCCCGCGATCAAGAGCTTCGTGCCTTTGGCTTTGCCCCAGACGATGCCGATCAGTTTTGTGAGATAGTCGGGATCCGTGAAGTGTTGCCACGCTTCGCTGTAAGGACCCTGGCCGCGATAATTGTCAAAATAGTCGCGATCGATCTTGTCCGAGAGCGGCTTGTCGTCCTGCGAACGTTCGCGGCGCAGGCGCATCATCTCGGTCAAGATGATGTCGGTCGCCGCATCCGAGGAATCGAGCAGGCCGTTCAGCGTCGAGTCGAACAGATAGTCGCCGACCACCACGATTCCGGGATGTTCCTTCGGCTCGGGCCGGTGATTGGTCATGACGTCGCGTACAGGCAAGCCGCCCGGAATCGCGTTCACCGATGACAGCCAGCGGTGGATCTTGCCTTCCAGGAAATGGGCGCGTGCATCGCCGAGCGATGCCGGCAGCGATTTCAGCGCGGCGTCGATCAGTTCCTGGTCGGAGAGATTCGCAAAGGCCAGGGCGTCGGAGCCCGGAATCAGCCAGTTCAGCACGCCGTGCTTGCCCACATCATGGCGCGCGCCCTCGTTATAGACGCAGCAACCGCCAAAGGCTTCCGACATGAACCAGGCGCCGGCGATCTTGTCGCCCCAGAACGGGGTGTCGAACAGGATCGAGACACGCAAATAGTGCGCAGGACGGTCGAAGTACGAGACGTGCTTGACCATCGACTTGCGGAGCTGTTCGCCCTCCCAGCCGACGGTCCCGAGCCAGGAATGCGGCAGACAGACCAGCACGAGGTCGAAGTCGCGCGTCTCCGGCCCCTTGCCGTTCATCATCTTGAGTTGATAGCGGCCGGTCGGCGCCTTGCCGACCGTGAGGATTCGGTGATTGAGCTGGATGTCGGCATTGACCTCCGACTGGAGGCACTCGATGAGCTGCTCGTTGCCGTTCTGGATGGAATAGAGGCCGATATAGCCGTCGACATCCATCAGGTAGTTCTTGAGCGCGTTGAGCCCGTTAGTGTTGTGGCTCTCGGTCGCGAGGTCCGAGCGCGCCATCACCTTGAAGAATCGCTTTGCGGTCTCGTCCTCGACCTCCTCGTCGAGCACCTGCTCGGCGGTCTTGTAGGCCCAGGGATTCTCGTTGTCGTGCGCGCCGACGCCCTCGTAATACTCGATCGGTGTCATCGTCTCGGCGCAACGCTTGCGGAACGCCTCGATCGCGTCCGCGGTCTTGGCCCCGTATTTGCGGCGCATACCCGCGACGTCGTTGAGGAGCTCGCCGCCGAACTGGACCTGCTCGGCATCCATCGGAATGGTCTGCAAGCCGAAATGCTGGATCAGCTCGCGCAACGGATCCGGCCCGGTCATCGAGTAGTCGTAGATCTCGGCAACGCCGGCCTCGTACATCGCGGGCGCGGAATCGAATTTGCGCGTGACGATCTTGCCGCCGAGCCGGTCGGACGCCTCGTAGATGGTGACGCGGCAGAGGTCGCCGAGCTTGCGCTTCAGATACCAAGCGCTCATCAGCCCGCCGGGGCCGCCGCCTACGATTGCGAGATCAAGCATGAGAATTCCGTGGTCTCCGGCCCGCCCCCTTCACGGGACCACCGGTCTAAGCTCTCCTAGCAGAAGCGCTTTTGCGCCTGAAGGAAAGATGAACAAAGGTTGATCCTGCACCGCAACAGGGAAACAAAGCAGCAAAAAGGCCGGCTTGCGCCGGCCTTTTCAGTGTCCTCGGTATTCCTACGGATGAACGATTATTCCGCAGGTGGCAGCGCCATCGGCTCCACTTCCGGCGCCGGCGGCACGACCGCCGCCTGCTTCTCGCGCTCGTCGAGGATCATCTTGTCGCGCTTCACCGCGACTTCGCGGATCTTCGCCATGGAGGCGCCGGTGCCTGCCGGGATGAGCCGGCCGACGATGACGTTCTCCTTGAGGCCTTCGAGCGGATCGACCTTGCCGTTGACCGCCGCTTCCGTGAGGACGCGGGTGGTCTCCTGGAACGAGGCCGCCGAGAAGAAGGAGCGGGTCTGAAGGCTCGCCTTGGTGATGCCGAGCAGAACCGGCGTCCCCGTGGCGATCTTCTTGCCCTCTTCCTTGGCCTTCGCGTTGATCTGGTCGAACTCGATCTTGTCGATCTGCTCGCCCGAGATCATGTCCGTGTCGCCCTGATCGGTGACTTCCACCTTCTGGAGCATCTGACGGACGATCACTTCGATGTGCTTGTCGTTGATGAGCACGCCCTGGAGCCGGTAGACCTCCTGGATCTCGTTGACCAGATAGGCCGCGAGTTCCTCGATGCCCTTGACCGCCAGAATGTCGTGCGGCGCCGGGTTGCCTTCCACGATGAAGTCGCCCTTTTCGACGACGTCGCCGTCCTGAAGGTGGATGTGCTTGCCCTTCGGGATCAGGTACTCGCGCGGCTCGTCGGTCTTGTCCATCGGCTCGATCGAGATGCGACGCTTGTTCTTGTAGTCGCGCCCAAACCGGATGGTGCCCGCGATTTCGGCGATGATCGCCGCATCCTTCGGACGCCGAGCCTCGAACAGTTCCGCCACCCGCGGCAGACCGCCGGTGATGTCACGCGTCTTGGCGCTTTCGGTCGAGACACGGGCGAGAATGTCGCCCGCCTGGACCTTGGCTCCGACATCGACCGACAGAATGCCGTCGACCGACAGCATGTAGCGGGCATCGCCGCCACGGGCGAGCTTGAGCACCTTGCCGTCCTTGCCCTTGATCACGATGGCGGGACGCAGGTCCCCGCCGCCGCGCATCGAGCGCCAGTCGATGACCACGCGCTTGGCAATACCGGTGGCCTCGTCGAGCGTTTCCGAGATCGACTGTCCCTCGACCAGATCCTCGAAGCCGATGGTGCCTTCGACCTCGGTGAGGAGTGGACGGGTGTAGGGATCCCATTCGACGATACGCTGGCCACGCTTGACCATGTCGCCCTCGTCGACGTGCAGGCGCGAACCGTACTGAATACGGTGCGTCGCACGCTCGGTGCCGTCGGCATCGACGATCGCGATCACCATGTTGCGAACCATCGCGACGAGGTGGCCTTCGCTGTTGCGGGCGATGGCCTTGTTCCTGATCACGATCTTGCCGTCGAAGTTGGATTCGACGAAAGATTGCTCGTTCAGCTGCGCCGCACCGCCGATGTGGAAGGTGCGCATGGTGAGCTGGGTGCCCGGCTCGCCGATCGACTGGGCCGCAATGACCCCGACCGCTTCGCCGTGGTTGACCGGCGTGCCGCGAGCGAGATCGCGGCCGTAGCACTTGCCGCAGATGCCGTTGACGAGCTCGCAGGTCAGCGCCGAGCGAATCTTCACCTCCTGGACGCCGCCCTGCTGGATGGCATCCAGATGGCTCTCTTCCATCAGCGTACCGCGCTTGAAGATCACCTTGCCGGTGCTGTCACGCACGTCTTCGCAGGCCGTGCGTCCGAGGATGCGCGAGCCGAGCGAAGCGACCACGGTGCCGGCATCGACGATGGCGCGCATCTTGATGCCGAGCTTGGTGCCGCAATCGTCCTGCGTGATGATGCAATCCTGCGCGACGTCGACCAGACGACGGGTCAGGTAGCCGGAGTTCGCGGTCTTCAACGCGGTGTCCGCGAGGCCCTTGCGGGCGCCGTGGGTCGAGTTGAAGTACTCGAGCACTGAGAGGCCTTCCTTGAAGTTCGAGATGATCGGCGTCTCGATGATCTCGCCCGACGGCTTGGCCATCAGGCCGCGCATGCCGGCGAGCTGGCGCATCTGGGCCGGCGAACCGCGGGCACCGGAGTGAGCCATCATGTAGATCGAGTTGATGTCGGCATCCGCCCCGCTCGCCGTCTTCTTGGTCGAGGAGATCTCCTTCATCATCGCCTTGGCGATTTCTTCCGTGGCCTTCGACCAGGCGTCGACGACCTTGTTGTACTTCTCGCCATGGGTGATCAGACCGTCGTTGTACTGCTGCTCGAAATCCTTCGCCAGCGTACGGGTGGTGTCGACGATCTTCCACTTGGAGTGCGGAACGACCATGTCGTCCTTGCCGAACGAGATGCCGGCCTTGAACGCGTTGTAGAAGCCGAGCGCCATGATGCGGTCGCAGAAGATCACCGTCTCCTTCTGACCGCAGTGACGGTAGACCTGGTCGATAACGCCGGAGATCTCGCGCTTGGTCATCAGCTTGTTGATGATCTCGTACGGAACACGCGGGTTCTTCGGCAGCAGATTGCCCAGCATGACGCGGCCAGCAGTGGTCTCGATCCAGCGCTTGGAGATCTTGCCGGTATCGTCGATGCCTTCCCACCGGTACTTGATCTTGGTGTGGAGGTGGATGACCTTCGCGTGCAGCGCGTGCTCGAGTTCCGCCATCTCGCCGAAGATCTTGCCCTCGCCGGGCAGGCCTTCGCGCATGATGGAGACGTAGTAGAGACCGAGAACGATGTCCTGCGACGGCACGATGATCGGCTGGCCGTTGGCCGGATGCAGGATGTTGTTGGTCGACATCATCAGGACGCGCGCTTCCAGCTGCGCTTCAAGCGACAGCGGAACGTGCACGGCCATCTGGTCGCCGTCGAAGTCGGCGTTGAACGCGGCGCAGACCAGCGGGTGGAGCTGGATCGCCTTGCCCTCGATCAGCACGGGCTCGAACGCCTGGATGCCGAGGCGATGCAGCGTCGGTGCGCGGTTGAGCAGCACCGGATGCTCGCGGATGACCTCGTCCAGGATGTCCCAGACCTCGGGCCGCTCCTTCTCGACCAGCTTCTTCGCCTGCTTCACGGTGGTGGACAGGCCCTTGGCGTCAAGCCGCGAGTAGATGAACGGCTTGAACAGCTCGAGCGCCATCTTCTTCGGCAGGCCGCACTGATGCAGGCGCAGCTCGGGACCGACCACGATCACCGAACGGCCCGAATAGTCGACGCGCTTGCCGAGCAGGTTCTGACGGAACCGGCCCTGCTTGCCCTTGAGCATGTCGGCGAGCGACTTCAGCGGACGCTTGTTGGCACCCGTGATGACGCGACCGCGGCGGCCGTTGTCGAACAGCGCGTCGACGGCCTCCTGAAGCATGCGCTTCTCGTTGCGGATGATGATGTCCGGCGCGCGCAGCTCCATCAGCCGCTTCAAGCGGTTGTTGCGGTTGATGACGCGGCGGTAGAGATCGTTGAGGTCCGAGGTCGCGAAGCGGCCGCCGTCCAGCGGCACCAGCGGACGCAGGTCCGGCGGAATCACCGGGACCACGGTCATGATCATCCATTCCGGCTTGTTGCCGGAGTGGCGGAACGCTTCCACGATCTTCAGGCGCTTGGCGAGCTTCTTGTGCTTGATGTCGGAGTCGGTCTCCTGCATCTCCGCGCGCAAGGTCAGCTCGAGCTTCTCGAGGTCCATGCCCTTGAGCAGCTCGCGGATCGCTTCGGCGCCGATCATGGCGGTGAAGGAATCCTGGCCGTATTCGTCCTGCGCCTTCAGATACTCGTCTTCCGACAAGAGCTGACGGTCCTTCAGCGCGGTGAGGCCCGGCTCAAGCACTACGTAATATTCGAAGTAGAGGATCCGCTCGAGATCCTTCAACGTCATGTCGAGCAGGAGGCCGATGCGCGAGGGCAGCGACTTCAGGAACCAGATGTGGGCGACGGGGGCTGCGAGCTCGATATGGCCCATGCGCTCGCGCCGGACGCGCGACAGCGTGACTTCGACCGAGCACTTCTCGCAGATGATGCCCTTGTACTTCATGCGCTTGTACTTGCCGCACAAGCACTCGTAGTCCTTGATCGGCCCGAAGATGCGGGCGCAGAACAGGCCGTCGCGCTCGGGCTTGAAGGTACGGTAGTTGATGGTTTCCGGCTTCTTGATCTCGCCGTACGACCAGGACAGAATCTTCTCGGGGCTCGCGATCGAGATTCGGATCTGGTCGAAGACCTGAGCCGGCGTCGTCGGATTAAAGAGATTCATAATTTCTTGGTTCATCGTCTTCTCCTCGCGTGCCGGTCGCCTCCGGCAGCAAATTCGAAAATCACTATGCGGGGCGCCCTGCCCTCGCGACTCCAGGACTGGGCGCCGATGCCCGGCCGTTCAGGCCGGGCACGAGGGTCGTATTACTCGGCCGCTTCCGCCGTCCCCGGTCCGACCTTGGAATTGTGCAAGTCGACGTTGAGGCCGAGCGAGCGCATTTCCTTGACCAGCACGTTGAACGATTCCGGAATACCGGCCTCGAAGGTGTCGTCGCCACGCACGATCGCCTCGTACACCTTGGTACGGCCGGCGACGTCGTCCGACTTCACGGTCAGCATCTCCTGGAGCGTGTACGCCGCGCCGTAAGCCTCGAGCGCCCACACTTCCATTTCGCCGAAACGTTGGCCGCCGAACTGCGCCTTGCCGCCCAGCGGCTGCTGGGTAACGAGCGAGTACGGACCGATCGAACGCGCGTGGATCTTGTCGTCGACGAGATGGTGCAGCTTGAGCATGTAGATGTAGCCCACCGTCACCTTGCGATCGAAGGCATCGCCGGTGCGGCCGTCATAGACGGTCGACTGACCCGAAGCGTCGAGACCGGCAAGCTTCAGCATCTCCTCGATGTCGGCTTCCTTGGCGCCGTCGAACACCGGCGTCGCGATCGGAACGCCGCGGCTCAGATTGTGGCCAAGCTCGATCAACTCGTTGTCGTTGAGCGACTTGATCGTCTCGTCCTCGCCGTAGACCTTCTTCAAGGTTTCCTTCAGCGGCCTGATGTCCTGCTTCGACAAATAGGCATCGACCGTCTGGCCGATACGCTTGCCGAGGCCGGCACAGGCCCAGCCGAGATGGGTCTCGAGGATCTGTCCGACGTTCATGCGCGAGGGCACGCCCAGCGGATTGAGCACGATGTCGGCATGCGTACCATCTTCGAGGAACGGCATGTCCTCGATCGGCACGATCTTCGACACGACGCCCTTGTTGCCGTGGCGGCCGGCCATCTTGTCGCCGGGCTGGATCTTGCGCTTCACCGCGACGAAGACCTTGACCATCTTCATCACGCCGGGCGGCAATTCGTCACCGCGCTGCAGCTTTTCGACCTTGTCGAGGAAGCGCTGTTCCAGCCCCTTCTTCGACTCGTCGTACTGCTTCCGCATGGCCTCGATCTCGGCCATCAGCTTGTCGTTCGGCGAAGCGAACAGCCACCACTGCGACTTCGGGTACTCCTCGAGCACCGCACGGGTGATCTTGGTGTCCTTCTTGAAGCCCTTCGGGCCGGCAATGCCCTGCCGTCCTTCGAGCAGCTCGGCAAGACGGTTATAGACGTTGCGGTCCAGGATCGCCTGCTCGTCGTCGCGGTCCTTGGCCAGACGCTCGATCTCTTCCCGCTCGATCGCCAGCGCACGCTCGTCCTTGTCGACGCCGTGCCGGTTGAACACGCGCACTTCGACGATGGTGCCCTGGACGCCCGGAGGGACGCGCAGCGAGGTGTCGCGGACGTCGGAAGCCTTCTCGCCGAAGATGGCGCGCAGGAGCTTTTCCTCCGGCGTCATCGGGCTTTCGCCCTTCGGCGTGATCTTGCCGACCAGGATGTCGCCGGCGCGCACTTCCGCGCCGATGTACACGATGCCGGCTTCGTCGAGGTTCTTCAGCGCTTCTTCCGACACGTTCGGAATGTCGCGGGTGATTTCCTCAGGCCCGAGCTTGGTGTCGCGGGCCATCACCTCGAATTCTTCGATATGAATTGAGGTAAACACGTCTTCCTTCACGATCCGCTCGGAGAGCAGGATCGAGTCTTCGAAGTTGTAGCCGTTCCACGGCATGAACGCGACGAGCACGTTGCGGCCGAGCGCGAGCTCGCCGAGATCGGTCGACGGACCGTCGGCGATGATGTCGCCCTTCTTGACGATGTCGCCGACCTTCACCAGCGGACGCTGGTTGATGCAGGTCGACTGGTTGGAGCGCTGGTACTTCATCAGCCGGTAGATATCGACGCCCGACTTGGTCGGATCGAGATCTTCCGTGGCGCGGATGACGACGCGGGTTGCGTCGATCTGGTCGATCACGCCCGAACGGCGCGCTGCGATCGCAGCACCCGAGTCACGCGCAACCACGCCTTCCATGCCAGTGCCGACGAACGGCGCCTCGGCGCGAACCAGCGGCACCGCCTGGCGCTGCATGTTCGAGCCCATCAGCGCGCGGTTGGCGTCGTCGTTCTCGAGGAACGGGATCAACGCGGCTGCGACCGAAACGAGCTGCTTCGGCGACACGTCCATGTAGTCGACCTTGTCCGGGGTCACCGGCAAGACTTCGCCAGCGTGACGGCAGACCACGAGATCTTCGGTGAAGCGGCCCTTCGGATCGAGCGGCACGTTGGCCTGCGCGACCGTGTAGCGGCCCTCTTCCATCGCCGAGAGGTACACGACCTCGTCGGTGACGCGGCCGTCCTTGACCTTACGATAAGGCGTCTCGACGAAGCCGTACTTGTTCACGCGCGCGAAGGTCGCGAGCGAGTTGATCAGGCCGATGTTCGGACCTTCCGGCGTCTCGATCGGGCAGATGCGGCCGTAATGCGTCGGATGCACGTCGCGCACTTCGAAGCCGGCACGCTCGCGGGTCAGACCGCCCGGTCCAAGTGCCGAGAGGCGGCGCTTGTGGGTGATCTCCGACAGCGGGTTGGTCTGGTCCATGAACTGCGAGAGCTGCGAGGAGCCGAAGAACTCGCGCACGGCGGCGGCCGCCGGCTTCGCGTTGATCAGGTCCTGCGGCATGACCGTGTCGATGTCGACCGAAGACATGCGCTCCTTGATCGCGCGCTCCATGCGGAGCAAGCCGATGCGGTACTGGTTCTCCATGAGCTCGCCGACCGAACGCACACGGCGGTTGCCGAGATGGTCGATGTCGTCGATCTCGCCCTTGCCGTCGCGCAAATCCACCAGCGTCTTGATGACGGAGAGGATGTCTTCCTTGCGCAGCGTGCGCTGGGTGTCGGGCGCATCGAGGTCGAGGCGCATGTTCATCTTGACGCGGCCGACCGCCGAGAGGTCGTAGCGCTCGGCGTCGAAGAACAGCGACTGGAACATCGCCTGCGCCGAATCCAGCGTCGGCGGCTCGCCGGGACGCATCACGCGGTAGATGTCGAACAGCGCGTCCTCACGCGTCATGTTCTTGTCGGCCGAGAGCGTGTTGCGGATGTAGGCGCCGACATTGACGTGGTCGATGTCGAGCAGCGGCAGTTCCTTGTAGCCCTGCTCGTTGAGAGCCTTCATCGACTTGTCGGTGATCTCTTCACCGGCTTCCGCGTGGATCTCGCCGGTCTTCGGATTGACGAGGTCCTCGGCGATGTAGTTGCCGACGAGCTCCGCATCCGACAGGCGCAGCGCCTTCAGCCCCTTCTCCTGCATCTGACGCGCACCGCGCACGGTGAGCTTCTTGCCGGCTTCGAGCACGACCTTGCCGGTATCGGCGTCGATCAGGTCGTTGATGGTCGAGTAGCCGCGGAAACGATTGGCGTCGAACGGAACGCGCCAGCCCTCCTTGATCCGCTTGTACTGGATCTTCTTGTAGAAGGTGCTGAGGATCGCCTCGCCGTCGAGACCGAGCGCGAACATCAGCGACGTCACCGGAAGCTTGCGGCGACGGTCGATACGCGCATAGACGATGTCCTTGGCGTCGAACTCGATGTCGAGCCAGGAGCCGCGATACGGGATCACGCGGGCGGCGAACAGCAGCTTGCCCGACGAATGGGTCTTGCCCTTGTCGTGATCGAAGAACACGCCCGGCGAACGGTGCATCTGCGAGACGATGACGCGCTCGGTGCCGTTGACGATGAAGGTGCCGTTCATCGTCATGAGCGGGATGTCGCCCATGTAGACGTCCTGCTCCTTGATGTCCTTGACCGACTTCGCGCCGGTTTCCTCGTCGATATCGAACACGATGAGGCGCAGCGTCACCTTGAGGGGGGCCGCGAAGGTCATGCCGCGCTGGCGGCACTCGTCGACGTCGTATTTCGGAGGCTCGAACTCGTAGCGGACGAATTCCAGCATCGAGGTGCCCGAGAAGTCGGAGATCGGGAACACCGAGCGGAACACCGCCTGCAAGCCCTCGTCAGACCGACCGCCCTGGGGCTCGTCGACCATCAGGAACTGGTCATAGGACGCCTTCTGAACCTCGATGAGGTTCGGCATCTCGGCCACTTCCTTGATGTGTCCGAAGAACTTGCGAACGCGTTTGCGACCGGTGAATGTCTGCTGCGCCATCGTGGCCTCTCATTTTCGTCGCCCGATTTGGGCGCGCCCTCCGGAACGCGGCGACCGCCGCTCCCCGGGTTGAATTTTTCGAACCCGTCTTGGGGGCCGGAGACTCAGTTTCAGGCAGGAATGTCCTGAATCTGTTCTTCAGACCTTCAAAACGCAAAACGACGCGCGGGGCGCAGGAGCGCGCCCGCCCGTCACAACCATCCTCTTCACGGACTGCAAAAGCCCGAAATAGCTTGCTCTCCCAACGGCTTACAGAGAATCCGGTATCCCTGCCCACCGCGCTTTCGTGCTGCCGACCCGATATGGGGCGACATTAGTGCAGATTCGAGGGACAAACCCTCAAATCCCCACACTTTTTCGTGTTCGGCCTGCGTCGGGCGGTTCCGTCGCACGCCTTTTGCATCTGGCCCACCCTTTCGGAGGAGTGGACCGAGATCCCGGTTGCGATGATGCTCACCGGGATCTCGTGCCAGTAAGCGATGCTTACTTGAGCTCGACCTTCGCGCCAGCCTTCTCGAGCTGGGCCTTGAGCTTCTCGGCTTCGTCCTTGTTCACGCCTTCCTTGACAGGCTTCGGCGCGCCCTCGACGAGGTCCTTTGCTTCCTTCAGGCCCAGGCCGGTGATGGCGCGGACTTCCTTGATGACCTCGATCTTCTTGTCGCCGGCGGCGGCAAGAACGACCGTGAACTCGGTCTTCTCTTCGGCCGGAGCGGCGGCAGCGCCACCACCAGCCGGGCCGGCCACGGCGACAGCCGCGGCAGCCGAAACGCCCCACTTCTCTTCGAGGAGCTTCGCGAGTTCGGCAGCTTCGAGCACGGTGAGGCTCGAGAGGTCGTCAACGATCTTCTGCAGGTCAGCCATTGTTCAGTTTCCTTGAATGTAAGTCTGGTTCGGGTTTGAGTTTTGCGAAGGGCGTCAGGCCGCTTCGCCCTTTGAGGCATAAGCCTGGATGACGCGCGCGAGCTTGCCCGCGGGCGCGTTGGCGAGCTGAGCGATCTTGGTCGCCGGGGCCACAAGCAGGCCGACGATCTTGGCGCGCAGTTCGTCAAGCGACGGCAGCGAGGCAAGTGCCTTCACGCCGTCGACATTCAGGACGGTCTTTCCCATCGAGCCGCCAATGATGACGAACTTTTCGTTCGCCTTGGCGAATTCGATGGCGACCTTTGGCGCCGCTACCGGATCGTCCGAAGTGGCGATCACGGTCGGTCCCTTCAGCATGGGGCCGATGGCAACGACGTCAGTGCCTTCAAGAGCAATTTTGGCGAGACGGTTCTTCGAGACCTTCACCGAGGCGCCAGCCTGCTTCATCTGCATGCGCAGCTTCTGCATCTGGGCAACGGTCAGGCCGGAATATTGGGCAACGACCGCGACGCTCGTGGTCTTGAAGACCCCATTGAGCTGTTCGACCGCTTCCTTTTTTGCCGCTCGTTCCACAGCAAGCTCTTTCCGGTTGGCGGTCATCGCGAAAGCGGGACCGCCGGGTTGCACCCATCGTCCCGCCCAAACCTGAACCTCAGGGCCAAGACCCATCGGACACGCCGGGCAAGACGACAATTCAAAGCCTGCCCTCCGGGAGCCCGTTAGAGCCCACGGCGTGTCGAGGTCCGAACCAAACCCATTCCGCAACCGACCCTAAGGTGGTCACGACGTGAAATCCGGTCTTCACCCGTCTATGCAGGCCATGCGATTAAGCCGTTGAGAAATCGAAATTCCCCGCAGGCGCCTGCAGTCTTGGACAGGACAAGGTCAGCCGGCGAACCGCCCGACCTCTGCCCGCATCCCACGCCCGACGAATTTCCCTCCTTTTCCAGCCAATCCTCACGGACGTCCTGAAAAGGAATGATCTCCATCGCTTGTTTTCGGAATGCGTGCACGAACGCGCCAGCCAAGGCCGGTGCGTCCGGAAGCGGTTCTTTAACCGCTCGGAGCCTGCTTGCCAAGAGCAAAATTCACACCAGTTCCAATCCGTTGCCGCAGGCGCTTGACCCGGCTGACAAGGGCCGATTGAGGCTCATTTGACCCCGTAAGGCAGCGGCTTGCCCTCGAAAAACGCGCTCAGGTTCGCCAGCACGCAGTTCTGCATAGCGACGTGCGATTCCAGGGTGTGGCCGCCGATATGGGGGGCGAACACGACATTGGGCAGCGCCGTCAGCGCGTCCGGGGCGTGCGGCTCCTTGTCGTAGACGTCGAGACCCGCGCCGGCGATGGTCTTCTCGGTGAGCGCCAACACCAGGGCTTTCTCGTCGATCACCGAGCCGCGGGAGATGTTGACGACATAACCGTCCGCCCCGAGGCGCTTGAGAATATCGGAGCCGACGGCATGCTGGGTCTCGGCTCCTGCCCGGACCGCGATCATCAACACGCTGCACCAGTCGGCGAGCGCCTCCAGCGTGGGGAAATATTGATAGGGCAGATCGTACTTGCTGCGGCTGAAATAGCCGACCTCGCTCTCGAAGGATGCGCAGCGCGCCGCGATCTTGCGGCCGATCTCGCCCATGCCGTAGATGCCGATGCGGCGGCCGGGCATGCCGGCCTGCGGGCGCATCATCGGCGAGGGCTTTGACGCGGCCCAATCGCCGCTTCGGACGTACTGGTCGGCCACCAGGATTCGCCGCGTCGTCGCGAGCATCAGGGTCATCGCGATGTCGGCGACCGAGGCCGCATTGGCGCCCGGGCTATGTCCGACCGCGATGTCGCGGGCAGCAGCGGCCTTCAGGTCAACACCGTCATAGCCAGTGCCGTAGCAGACGATGGCACCGAGCTTCGGAAACAGGTCCATCGCCTCCGCGCCCAGCGGCGTACCGCCGGCGGTGAGAACCGCGCGGATGCCGCCGAGTTCGTCGGCCGAAAACACCTCCCGCGCCGGCTTGCCGCCGGTGTCGAGCAGCTCGAACCGCTCGGCGAAGCGCGCCATCATCGTCTTGGGAAAGCGCGAGTAGATCAGGACCTTGTCAGTCATTGTTCTTGTTTCCGGTGAACGCCGTCACAAACGACGAGGGGCGGAATCGGTTGCCCAATTCCGCCCCTCGCCTCATGTCATTTCCGAACCTTAGCCGAGAATGGTGCCCGGCTCGACCTTCACGCCGGGGCCCATCGACGAGGACACCGCAACGCGCTGGATGTAGGTGCCCTTGGAACCGGCCGGCTTGGCCTTGGAGACAGCGTCCGCCAGGGCCTTGATGTTCTCGACCAGTTTTTCCTCGGTGAACGAGGCCTTGCCGACGCCAGCCTGCAGGATGCCGGCCTTCTCGACGCGGAACTCGACCGAGCCGCCCTTGGCACCCTTCACCGCACCGGTGACGTCCATGGTCACGGTGCCGATCTTCGGGTTCGGCATCAGGCCGCGCGGGCCGAGCACCTTACCGAGACGGCCGACCAGCGGCATCATGTCGGGGGTTGCGATACAGCGGTCGAAATCGATCGTGCCGTTCTGCACCTTCTCGACCAGGTCCTCGGCGCCAACGACGTCGGCGCCCGCAGCCTTGGCCTCGTCGGCCTTAGCGCCGCGGGCGAACACGCCGACGCGGAGCGTACGGCCGGTGCCGTTCGGCAGGGTCACGACACCGCGGACCATCTGATCGGCGTGACGCGGATCGACGCCAAGATTGATCGCGACCTCGATGGTCTCGTCGAACTTCGCTTTCGCGCGTTCCTTGACCATCTTGATGGCGTCCGCGAGCGGGTAAAGCTTTTCGCGATCAATACCTTCGCGGGCTTTGTTCAAACGCTTTCCGATTGCCATGAGCCCTTACCCCGCCACTTCCAGACCCATCGAACGGGCAGAGCCCTCGACCATCTTCATGGCCGACTCGATCGAGTCGCAATTGAGATCCTTCATCTTCTTCTCGGCGATCTCGCGCACCTGCGCTTTGGTCACCGCACCCGCCTTGTCACGGCCCGGCGCCTTGGAGCCGGACTGGATTTTGGCAGCCTGCTTGAGGAAGAAGGACATCGGCGGCGTCTTCATCTCGAACGTGAACGAACGATCGGCGTAGATCGTGATCACGACGGGAATCGGGGTATTCTTCTCTTCCTTCTGGGTCTGGGCGTTGAACGCTTTGCAGAACTCCATGATGTTGAGACCGCGCTGACCGAGCGCGGGACCGATCGGGGGCGAAGGATTCGCCGCACCGGCCGGGACCTGAAGCTTCAGGTATCCGGTCACTTTCTTTGCCATGTATCACTCCTGTTGGGCCGGCCTGGGCCAGCGGTTTCAGGTTCGTGGTCTGGGTCCGATGCGGCTGGCAACCGCCCTCTCCCTCCCACGGCCTCTTGTTGCGCGAGACCGAAGCCTCACGCCTACCCGATCAGACCTTCTCGACCTGACCGAATTCCAGTTCGACCGGCGTGGCGCGGCCGAAGATCGACACCGCGACCTTCACGCGCGAGCGCGCCTCGTCGATTTCCTCGACCACACCCGAGAACGACGCAAACGGGCCGTCGGCCACGCGCACGTTCTCGCCGATTTCGAACGACACCGACGCCTTCGGCCGCTCCACGCCCTCCTGCACCTGGTGCAGGATGCGCATGGCCTCGGCTTCCGAGATCGGCATCGGCTTGTTTTCCGCGCCGAGGAAGCCGGTCACCTTCGGGGTGTTCTTGATCAAATGGAACGCCTCGTCGGTCAGCTTCATCTTCACCAGCACGTAGCCCGGGAAGAACTTGCGCTCGGCGTCGATCTTGCGGCCGCGGCGCACCTCCGTGACCTTCTCGGTCGGAACCAGCACCAGCTCGAACAGTTCCTCGAGCCCGCGCTGCTTGGCCTGCTCGCGGATCGATTCGGCGACCTTCTTCTCGAAGTTCGAATAGGCGTGGACGATGTACCAGCGCTTGTCAGACAATTGAGCCGTTGCTGTTGCCATCAGTGAATGCCCAGAAGGAAGGTGATGAGGACGCGGATGATCTGGTCGGCGGCGAAGAAGAAGATCGAGGCCACGGCGACCATCACGAACACCATGATGGTGGTGATCGTGGTCTCGCGCCGGGTCGGCCAGGTGACCTTGGCGGTCTCCGAGCGCACTTCCTGCAAGAACTTGAACGGGCTGACTGCCATCGTTTGATGTCCAACGTCCGTCGACAGACGCGAATGAATTTCAGGGATCCGAACAGCCGCCGTTGGCCCAACCCTCTGTCGAAGGATGAGCCGGAAATCGGGCTCGATTGTTCGGGGATTTCAAAGCCGCGCCGGAAATCCGCGTCTAACGGGCCGGCTGCGGGTGCGTGGTATCTACTGCGGATGGGGCCAAAGGTCAAGATAGGGAGGGCCCGCGCGCCTAAAACGACCTCCGCGGGCGACCGACCAGAGATCAGGCCGATCAAGGGCTTATCCGCCGCCTGCGAGGCGCCGTCCCAAGGCCGCAGCCGGTTCCTTGCAGGACGGCACCACCGGCGCCCCCTCACCTGCCGCGCCTCTGGCGACTCTCAAGGTCAGTCCGCCCGGTCGATCGTCGAAATGCCCGGCAACGGCACAACGAACTTTCCGCCGTCAGCGAAATAGCCGGCATGCTTGGCCCGGATCGGATCTACATAGCGCCAGGCGAAGACGACGACGAACGCCGGCTTGCGCTCGTAAAGGGCGGCAGGCGGCAGGATCGGGATGTCGTACCCGGGGCCGGCCATCACGTTCCCCTTCTTGGGGTCGTCGTCCACCAGGAAGTCGATCTTGTTCTCCAGGCCGAACTGCGGCAGCAGGGTCGTGGTCCCGACCGAGACGCCGTAGCCGGCCACGAGCTGGCCGCGCGCGTGGGCGGCATCGGCCATCGCGACCAACTCGTCGCGAATGGCGGCGATCCTCCTCGCATAGGGCACATAGTAGGCCGACTGATCGACGCCCAGCGTGTCTTCCTCGGCGATGAAGCGCGCGACCTCCGCGGATGGCTTTTTCGCGCCGTCGGCACGCTGCACCGTCACCCGGATCGAGCCGCCCTTGGTCTCGATGTGCTGGACGTCGATCACTTCCATGCCAAGCCGCGCGAAGAAGCGCGTCAGCGGCTTGATGTTAAAATACGACAGATGCTCGTGGTAGACGGTGTCGAGAAGGTTCTTCTCGGTGACGTCGACGCCATACTGCGTTTCGAAAACGAACAGCCCGTCCGGCGCAAGCACGTCGCGAACCCCGATCACCAGCGGGTCTAGATTGTCGACATTGGCGATCATGTTGTTGGCGATTACGACGCTGGCCGCGCCGTGGCTTTGCAGGATGCGGCGACCGATGGCATCGGTGAAGAAATCGCCGATGGTCTCGATTCCCGCTTCCGTCGCACGCCGCGCGATGTCGACGGCGGGATCGACACCCAGCACCCGCATGCCGCGCTCCTTAAAAAAACCGAGCAGCGATCCGTCGTTGCTGCCGAGCTCGACGACCAGCGAGCCCGGCGCGATGGCGAACCGGCTGACGACATCGTTGGCATAGCCCGCGAAGTGCTCCCGCAGGCCAAGCGAGAGCGAGGTGGTATAGACGTAGTTTCGGTACTGGATCTCTGGATTGCCGACGTGGAGAATCTGCAGATGGCCGCAGTCCGCGCACAGGTGCAGCGCCATCGGCACCGCGGCCCGAAAGACGGGATCGTCGACGCTTGCATCCGGCACCTGGAAGTTCGGCGTGCCAATGGGCATGCCTGCCATCGGGACGACAAGCTCTTGCTTGTCCGAATGACAGAGGCGGCAGGTATGACGGACGTAGAACAGGTTTTTCATCGTAGGACCGTAAGACGGAGACATGCGAACAGGTGAGGCAATCTCACCCGTGGTGATCAGATCGACGGCACCGCCTCAGGACGCCGGATATTCCGCGCGACCGATGATGAGGTCGATCGCGGCCATCATCCAGAACTGATGCGTGGTCTCGACGATGTTGTAACTGCGGCTGTCGACGTAATAATTGACGTCGCCGAGATTGCGCAGCGGATTCTCCGCGTTCATGCCCGACAGCGTGATCACATCGAGATTCATCGCCCGCGCCTGCGCGACCGCATTGAGAATGTTCTTCGAGCGTCCCGACGAGCTGATCGCGACGAGGCAATCGCCGGCGCGGGCGCTCAGCCTCACAGCGTGCGCAAGCCAGTCCTCGAAACCGTAATCATTGGCAAGGCACGACATCATGCTGGCATCGCTGAAGCAGAGTGCGGGCACTGATGCGTTCTTCGCCAGATCGATTGCGAGATGCGAGGCGATGCCGGCCGAGCCTCCATTGCCAATGAAGATGACGCGGCCGCCCTGCTCGCGCGCGCGCAACCAAGCCGTGCGGGTGACGGAAATCCTGGCGAAAACCCCGTCGTCAATTGCCGTCGCACGATGTAGGCGCCCTACGTAGTCGTCAAGGAAAGCCTTGTGATCGGGATCGACGGACTCGGCAGGCATGGGCTCGCGGCTCGACGGCGACATGACGCCCTGATACCGGCTATCACCAGCGATTGCAAAGGTATATTACCTTCGAAGTCTATCAGCAGCCGATTCGGCTTCCACCTTCACTCAACATTGGCGGGCCTGTTTCGCTGGGCATTCGCATCACGGATGTTCCTATGAAATGCATCGTTACTGGTGGCGCCGGCTTCATCGGCAGTCACCTCGTCGACCGCCTCCTCGACGATGGCCACGAGGTCATCGCGCTCGATAATTTCGTGATCGGACGCCCCGAAAATCTGGTCTCGCGGATCGATTCGAATCGACTCAAGATCGTACGGGCCGACGTCACCGAACTCGAATCGATCAAGCCGCATTTCGACGGCATCGACTGGGTGTTCCATCTCGCCGCGCTGGCCGACATCGTTCCCTCGATCGAGTCCCCGATCCCGTATCACCGCGCCAATGTCGACGGGACCGTCAACGTTCTCGAGGCTGCACGGCAGGCCGGCGTCAGCCGCTTCGTTTATGCCGCGTCGTCCTCCTGCTACGGAATTCCCGACGTCTATCCGACGCCGGAGAGCGCCGAGATCCGTCCGATGTATCCCTATGCCCTCACCAAGAATCTCGGCGAGCAGTGCGTCATGCACTGGTGCCAGGTCTACAAGCTGCCCGCGGTCGCGCTGCGCCTGTTCAACGTGTACGGGCCGCGCCATCGCACCACGGGCACCTACGGCGCCGTGTTCGGCGTGTTCATGGCGCAGAAGCTCGCCGGCAAGCCCTTCACGGTGGTTGGCGACGGCGAGCAGACCCGCGACTTCACCTTCGTCAGCGATGTCGCCGACGCTTTCGTCACCGCAGCGCGCTCCGAGGTCTCGAACGAAATCTTCAACGTCGGCTCCGACAACACCTACAGTGTCAACCGGCTTGTCGAGCTTCTCGGCGGCGACAAGGTCCACATTCCCAAGCGGCCCGGCGAGCCCGATTGCACCTATGCCGACATCACCAAGATCAAGCGGATCCTGAAATGGACGCCGAAGGTAAAATTTGAGGACGGGGTCGCGACGATGCTGAAGTCGATGGATCAGTACAAGGACGCTCCCCTGTGGACGGTGGACAAGATCGCGGACGCCACCAAGGACTGGTTCAAATATCTCGGGGACAACAACGACGCGGCGTCCGGCGCGCCGCAGAAGGCAAGCCAGTGAACAGGTTCACCGGGTATCGTTGCCGCGAATCGATCAATTCCGGGCCGCCCGGCTGAGTCCGGCTGGCGCTTTGGGTTATTCACATGGGCAATCTTCCGACCGGCAATCCCGCGTTGAACGACCAACTGGCGGCGCACGAAAAGATCAAGACGATCGAGGAATTGGGCGAGATCGCGCGGTCCGCGCAGGCGCGGGGCCGGAAGGTTGCACTCTGCCACGGCGTCTTCGACCTCGTGCATCTCGGCCATATCAGACACATCCAGGCGGCGCGCAACGAGGGCGACGTCGTCATGGTGACGATCACCGCCGACCGTTACGTCAACAAGGGCCCCGGTCGACCGATCTTCCCCGAAAATATGCGGGCCGAGATGCTGGCCTCGCTCGCGACGGTCGATTGGGTCGGTATCAATCACACTTCCAGCGCCGAGCCGATCCTGGATACGGTGAGGCCGGACATCTATGTGAAGGGGTCCGACTACGAAAATCCCGAAGACGACGTGACCGGCAAGATCCGAACCGAGCGCGACGCCGTCGAGCGTCACGGCGGACGCATCGTGTTCACCCGCGACGTGACATTCAGCTCCTCGTCGCTGGTGAACCGGTATTTCGACATCTACGATCCTCCACTCCGCGACTACCTGCAAAAAGTCCGTGAAGGTGGCGGCGCCGATCGCCTGCTGAAGCTGATCGACAAAGTGCAGGACATGCACGTCGTGCTGGTCGGCGACACCATCATCGACGAATACCAGTACGTCACGGCGCTCGGAAAGGCCTCGAAGGAAAACATCGTCGCCACGCTGTTCAAGAGCGGCGAGCAATTTGCCGGCGGCGTCATTGCCGCGGCGAACCATGTCGCGAGCTTCTGCAAGTCGGTGGAGGTCGTCACGACGCTGGGTGGCAACGACTACCCTGAGGAGTTCATTCGTGCGCATGTCCGCCCGAATGTCACGTTGACGCCGATCCGCCTTCAGGGCCGTCCGACGACCCGCAAATCGCGGTACGTCGAGCTGGGGTATCTGCACAAGCTCTTCGAAGTCTACACCATGGACGATACGCCGCTCGAGGAGGCCGATCGGAAGGAGATCGACCGTATCACGACGGAGCGCGTCCGTGGCGCGGACGTGGTGATCGCCACGGATTTCGGCCACGGCATGATCGCGTCGAGCACGATCGACACCCTGATCGCCAACTCCAAGTTCCTGGCGGTCAATGCCCAGAGCAACAGCGGCAATCACGGCTACAATTTGATCACGAGGTATCCGCGGGCCGACTACATCTGCATCGACGCGCCGGAGGCCCGTCTGGCTGCAACCGACAAGTTCAGCGACATCGCGTCCGTGATCGAGGCCGGCCTGCACGGCAAGATCGATTGCGACAACATGATCATCACGCACGGCTCCTTCGGCTGCTACCCCTTCTCGTCGAAAACCGGTGTCACGCGCGTCCCCGCCTTCACCAAGACCGTCGTCGACACCGTCGGCGCGGGCGACGCCTTCCTGACGATCACTGCGCCGCTGGTCGCCGCCGGCGGCAATATCGAGGACGTCGCCTTCATCGGCAACGCAGCCGGCGCAATCAAGGTCGGGATCGTCGGCCACCGCAGTTCGGTCGAGAAGGTGCCGCTGGTCAAGTTCGTCACCGCGTTGTTGAAGTAGCGCGACGGCAGATACTGGAGAACGACAGTGATTGGTCAAAAATGGAATGTGATGGTCACCGGTGGTGCCGGCTATGTCGGCAGCGTGCTGGTTCCCCAGTTGCTCGCTGCGGGCCACAAGGTCACCGTGCTCGACCTGTTCATGTATGGCGAGGACGTGTTCGACGCCGTCCGCAACAATCCCGATTTGCGCCTGATCAAGGGCGACATTCGTGACGAAGCCGCGATCAACGAGGCCCTGCGCGGCAACAACGCCGTCATCCACCTCGCCTGCATCTCCAACGACCCGTCGTTCGAACTGGACCCGGGGCTCGGCAAGTCCATCAACTACGACTGCTTCCGGCCGATGGTGCGCGCCGCCAAGAAGGCGGGCATCAAGCGCTTCATCTACGCCTCCTCGTCCAGCGTCTACGGCATCAAGGACGAAGCCGAGGTGACCGAGGACCTGTCCTGCGAGCCGCTCACGGACTACTCGAAGTTCAAGGCGATGTGCGAAACCGACCTTGCCGACGAGGCCGCGTCCGGGTTCGTCGCCTGCACGGTCCGCCCCGCCACCGTTTGCGGCTACGCGCCGCGGCAGCGGCTCGACGTCGTCGTCAACATCCTGACTAATCTCGCGGTCAATACCGGCCGCATCCGCGTGTTCGGCGGAACGCAGCGCCGGCCCAATTTGCACATCGAGGACATGTCAGCCGCCTATCTGTTCCTGCTCCAGCAGGATGACGCAAAGATCGACGGCAAGACCTACAATATCGGCTACGAGAACCACTCGCTGATGAAGATCGCCGACATCGTCAAGTCGGTGGTCGGCAGCAATGTCGACGTCGTCGTCGAGCCGACGGACGATCTCCGCTCCTACCACGTCTCTTCGGAGAAGATTCGCCGCGAGCTCGGCTTTGCGCCGACCCACACGATCGAGCAGGCCGTGTCCGGCCTCGTCAACGCCTTCAAGGGCGGCCGCCTGCCGAACTCGCTCAATGACCCCCGGTACTTCAACATCAAGATGATGCAGAACATCAGCCTGAAGTGAGCGGCGTGCGGATCGGCATCGATTTCGACAACACGATCATCTGCTACGACAAGGTCTTTGCGGCCGTCGCACGTCAGCGTGGGCTGGTGCCGGAAGGGTGGGAGGGGCTGAAGACCGACCTCCGGGATCATCTCCGGTCCCGCGCGGGCGGCGAGCTCGCCTGGCAAGGACTGCAAGGCTTCGTCTACGGCAAGGGAATTGGCGGCGCCGAACTCTATCCGGGAGTGCGGGAATTCCTGGCGGCGTGCAAGCAGGCCGGCGCGAAGGTCTCCATCGTCAGCCACAAGACCCGATTCGGTCATCAGGACCCCGACCGCACCGACCTGCGTGACGCCGCGCGCGGCTGGCTGCGGGGAGCCAGGCTGATCGACGCTGCGGATGCGGCGCTGGCCATCGGCGACGTCTATTTCGAGGACACGCTGGCCGCCAAGGTCGAGAGGCTCGCGAGCCTGGAGCTCGACGTCTTCATCGACGATCTCGTCGACGTCTTCGAGCAACCGCATTTTCCGAAAGCAATGCGATCGATCCTGTTCACGCGGTCGCAGCCTCCCCACCCCGAACACTGCAAGCCGATCGCGACATGGGCCGATATCCGCCGCGAGGTGTTTGCGGCATGAGCGAGACCGACATCACCGCGCCGGATGCGATGGCGATCGGCAGCCGCCTGGCCGGTGCGCGTGTCGCGGCCGCCCAGCCGACAAGGTCCGGCGGCAACAACAGGGTGTTTCGGCTGGAGATGGCGGAGGGACCGCCCCTCGCCCTCAAGCATTATCCGTCCGACGGACGCGATCGCCTGGGACAGGAGTATGATGCACTCTCGTTCCTGGCGCGCCACGGCATCACGTCGACACCGCGGCCGGTCGCGAAGGACGCAGATGCGTTCTGCGCGCTGTACCAATGGTTCGACGGCGAGGCCGCAGTGCTGCGCCCCCAAGGCGACGATGCCGATCAGCTCGCCGATTTCCTCATCGAGCTGCAGAAGCTGCGCGAGGCCGAAGGCGCGCAGAACTTGCGCAATGCCTCGGCCAGCATCTTTTCGCCCGAAGCGGCCATCGTCCAGTATGAGCAGCGCCTGGACGGACTGCGGCGGGCTTCGGATGATCATCCTGACCTGCGTGCGTTCCTCGAAGGCAGCCTGGTTCCCATCACGGCCGTTGCGATTCGGCAGCTCCGCCGGCGCTACGCGGAACTGGGTCGGGATCCCGCAGCGGACCTTGCGCCGCCCCATCGCGCGCTGAGTCCGTCCGATTTCGGACTGCACAACGCACTGCGCGCCGAAGACGGGCGCTTGCGATTCATCGACTTCGAATATTTTGGCTGGGACGATCCGGTCAAGCTCATGTCCGACACCGCCATTCACCCCGGCAGCGATCTGCCCGAGGCGAGCGCGAATCACTTGATCGAACGGCTGTCGCGCGCCTTCGAGGCGAGAGATGACGCGTTTGCGATCCGACGTGACGTACTGTATCCTGTGTTCAAGGGAATCTGGTGCCTGATTGTCCTGAACGCCTATTTGCCGGACAGCCGCTCCCGGCGCGCAATGGCTGCGCAAGGTGGCGATGTTAGGATCCGCCTCGCCGGTCAGCTCGACAAAGCCCGCCGGCTTCACCAGACGATTCGGCCAACCGATTTACCGAAGTGACCCAAATCTCGCCCCACGCCGAAGCCGCCCTCACCTGCACGCTGGATGAGCGCAGCCTTTATCTGCGCCGCCTGGTCTTGGGGTCTGTCCGCTCCGCGGGACGCGGACATGTCGGTCCGGCATTGTCGCTGATCGAGATGGTCCGCGTGCTCTACGATGACGTGCTGCGGATCGATCCGAGCAACCCGCGCGATCCGGCCCGCGATCGCGCGATCCTCAGCAAGGGACACGGGTGTCTGGCGCTCTATGCGCTGTTGGCCGATCGCGGGTTTTTTCCGCTGTCGGAGTTGGACGGCTTCTGCGGCCCCGACAGCATTTTGGGCGGACATCCCGAATACGGAATGGTGCCGGGGGTCGAGGCGTCGACCGGCGCGCTTGGACACGGCCTGTCGATCGGTGTCGGCCTGGCGCTCGCCGCGCGCATGCGCGAGCGCAGCTACCGCACCTTCGTCCTGCTCGGCGACGGCGAGATCAACGAGGGATCGGTGTGGGAAGCTGCCATGGGCGCGGCCAAGCACGGGCTCGACAATCTTGTCGCGATGATCGACTACAACAAGCTGCAGAGCTACGGGCCCACCGACTACGTCCTGCCGCTGGAGCCGCTCGCGGATAAATGGCGCAGCTTCGGCTTTGCCGTCCAGGAGCTCAACGGCCACGACGTCGGCGCCCTGCGCACCGTCCTGAAGCAGGTCCCGGCCGTTCCGGGAAAGCCCACCGCGGTCATCTGCCATACCGTCAAGGGCAAGGGTCTGCCGGCCGCGGAATCCAACGCCGATTGGCATCACAAGAACAAGCTGACCGACAGCGAGCTCGACGCAATCCGCGTCGCCGTCGGGGATTTTTGATCGGCTCCTCATGCGCAACACCGCGATGAACATGATCCACAAGCTCGCCGCGCGCGACGAGCGTGTGCTCTACATCGGCTCCGATCCCGGCGCAGGCACCTTGCGCGCGATGAGCAAGGAGTTTCCCAAGCGCCATCTGATCGAAGGCATTTCGGAAGCGCACATCATCGGCATGTCGGCCGGTCTCGCGATGGAAGGCTTCGTGCCCTACATCAACACGATCGCCACATTCCTCACCCGCCGCTGCTACGAGCAGGTCGCCGTCGATCTCTGCCTGCACAATCTGCCGGTGCGGCTGATCGCCAATGGCGGCGGGCTCGTCTACGCGCCGCTCGGCCCCACTCACCAGGCGATCGAGGACATCGCCATCATGCGGGCGCTGCCGAACATGACGGTGGTCTGCCCGTGCGACGCCGACGAGGCGGCGCGGCTGATGGAGCAAACCCTCGACTGGACTGGACCGATCTACATCCGGCTCGGTAAGGGTGGCGACGCAATCGTCTCGAAGGCCGAGCACGGCTTCGAAATCGGCAAGGCCATCCTGCTGCGGCCGCCCGGCGACGTCGTCATGGTCACGACAGGTATCATGCTCCAGCGCGCACTCGCTGCGGCCGACATGCTGGCCGCGCAGGGCATTCGCGCCGGCATCCTGCACATGCACACGGTCAAGCCGCTCGACACCGAGGCGCTGCTGCAAGCGATCCGGGGCACCCGGCTCGTGGCGACGCTGGAGGAGCACGTGCCCTCCGGCGGCCTCGGCAGCGCAGTCGCGGAGGCGCTGATCGACAAGCTCGGCTCTGGCCTGCCCGCGATGCTGCGGTTGTCGCTGCCGGACCGGTTCATGCACAATTACGGATCGCAAGATTCGCTGTTGAAGAAGCACGGACTTTCCGCCGACGCCATCGCGACCTCGATCGCGCGCGCGCTCATCGCCTCGCCCACCTCCTCTCCTCAACTTCAATCCACCTGACGGGCCCCATGCACGACGTTCGATATTCCTATCTGCTCGAGCAATTCTCCGACCCGGCACCGATCCTGGCCGAGATCGGCCGGCTGGTGGCGACCGGTGACTTCACCTTGGGCAAGCCGGTCGCGGAATTCGAACGGCGCTTTGCCGAGCTGATCGGCGTGCGTCATGCCATCGGTGTCGGATCGGGCACCGATGCGCTCAAGCTGCCGCTCAAGGCGCTCGGCATCGGCCATGGCGACGAGGTCATCACGGCCGCCAACACTTTCATCGCCACCGTGGGCGCCATCGCGGAGACCGGCGCGACGCCGGTGCTGGTCGACTGCGACGACTCCTTCTGCATGAACGTCGACTACGTCGAAGCCGCGATCACGGAGAAGACCAAGGCGATCATGCCGGTTCAGTTGACCGGCGAGGTCACCGACATGGGCAAGCTGACGGCGATCGCCCAGCGTCACAACATCCCCGTGGTCGAGGATTCCTGCCAGGGCATCCTGTCGGAGTTCGCGGGAAAACGGTCCGGCACCCACGGTATCGCGGCCGGCTTCTCCCTGCATCCGCTCAAGAACCTCAACGTCTGGGGCGATGCCGGTGTCGTCGTCACCAATGACGACGGGATGAACGAGCGGCTTCGCCTGATCCGCAACCACGGCATGAAGAATCGCGACGAGATCGCGATCCTCGGCTGCAATTCGCGGCTCGATTCCCTCCAGGCGGTCGTCGGCAACTGGCTGATCGGCCAGACCAGCGAGATCACGCGCCGTCGGATCGAGAACGCGGCCTATTACGATTCGGGCCTTGCCGGCCTGCCCGGCCTGCGGATTCCGCCGCGCCGGCCCAACGTGAAGCACGTCTACCATCTCTACATGGTGTTCGCCGAGCGTCGCGACGAGCTCTACAAATACTGCCTGGACAACGGTATTGAAGCGAAGATCCACTATCCCATCCCGCTGTATCAGCAGGAAGGCCTCAAGCACCTCGGCTACGCGCCGGGCACCTTCCCGGTCACGGACCGCCACGCCCGGGAAGTCATCAGCTTCCCCGTCGACCAGCATCTGACGCGCACCCAGCAGGACCGCGTCATCGAGATCGTCCGGAATTTCTGCCATGGACGCTGACACCGGCCTCCGACGCATCGGTTACGTCAATCTTCCCGCGCAATTCGAGGAAGAGCGCGGCGAGATCATGCAGGCGGTCGAGGGCGTGTTCCAGCGCGGCGATTTCATCGGCGGCGCGGCCGTTGCGAAGCTCGAAGAGGAGCTCACCACCTATCTCGGCTCGCCGCATGTGGTGACGCTGAATTCCGGCACCGATGCGCTGATCCTGTCCTTGCGGGCGCTCAACATCGGTCCCGGGGACGAGGTGATCACCCCGCCGAATTCGTTCGTGGCATCGACCGCGGCGATCATCGCCGTCGGCGCCACGCCCGTGTTTGCGGACGTGCTGCCGGACCAGAATATCGATCCGGCCGCGGTCGAGGCCGCGGTCACCTCGCGCACAAGGGCGATCATGCCGGTGCACCTGACCGGGCGCATGGCCGACATGAATCCCCTGATGGCGATCGCGGCCAAGCACGCTCTCGCCGTCATCGAGGACAGCGCGCAGGCCGTCGGCTCGACTTATGACGGGCGGATGAGCGGGACCATCGGAACGTTCGGCTGCTTCTCCGCCCACCCGCTGAAGAACCTCAATGCCGCGGGCGACGCCGGCTTCGTCGTCACCGCCGATGCCGAGCTTGCCGCGAGAATTCGCCGCCTGCGCAATCACGGTCTGATCAATCGCAGTGACGTCCAGGAATGGGGCATCGTGTCGCGCCTCGACACCGTCCAGGCCGAGGTGCTTCGCATTCGCTTGCGTCACCTACCCTCTGTCATCGAACGCCGGCGCCGCAACGCCGCGCAATACCGCGCCGAGCTCGCCGGCCTTCCCCTGTTCATCCCGGTTTGCCGCAACATCGAGTTCAACACCTTCCACACCTTTGTCGTGCAGACAGACCATCGCGACGACTTCCAGAAATATCTTGCCGACAAGGGTATCGAGACCGCGATCCATTATCCGGTACCGATCCACCTCCAGGAGGCGGCGGCGCATCTTGGCCACGGTCGCGGCGCGTTTCCGGTGACCGAGCGGCAGGCGGATCAGATCCTCACGCTTCCCATCAACCAGTTCCTCTCGGCCTCGGATATCAGCTATGTTTGCGCGACCGCCCGGGAGTATTTTGCATGACGGACACGGCTTTCCTCGAGGCTGATGAGCAGGCACTGGCGCAACGCTTCATCGACGACGGCTTCGTCACCACGCCGGCCGACGATCGCGCCGGGCTCGACCGGATCCAGCGGCGCGCCGCTGAGCTCGCGGCGGACTATCTGAAGCTGCCACACGGCAACGACCCCTACGCGATGCTCGACACCATCCACACGCGGGTGAGCGTGGATGATCTCAACGGCCTGCGGCTGCACGTCTTCAACGGCCTCAACGCCGAGCCCTGGTTCCGGCCGACCTATTTCCGTCTGGCGCGCTCGACGATCGAGACCATCGTCGGCAACGAGCTCTGCATGCAGCGTCGCGTCAATCTCAGCATCCAGCTGCCGGGAGACGATTCGTCGCTGCTCGCCACCCATTCCGACGTGTGGTCGGGCGACTCCCCGTTCGAGGTCGTGGTGTGGGTACCCCTGGTCGACGTCCACCGCACCAAATCGATGTATCTGCTGCCGCCATCCCTGAACGGCGACATGCAGGACCGGATGACTAGCCTCCGCAGCGCCGAGGAACTCTACCAGACCATCAAGCCGCACGCGACCTTCATCGAGATTCCCTACGGGCACGTGATGCTGTTCAATCAGACCCTGATGCACGGCAATCGAGTCAACGAGGAAGCCGGCTCGCGCTGGAGCATGAACTGCCGCTTCAAGAGCATCATGTCGCCCTATGCGGACAAGCGATTCGGCGAATTCTTCGAACCGATCCTGCTGCGTCCGGCGACACGCGTCGGCATGCAATACAAGCTCCCGGGAGGCTTCCATGGCTGAGCGAGCCGGCCATCGCGGCTATATCGGCGCCCGGCCGCTGAACGGCAGCCGCACCCCGCAGCACGTCCAGAACATCGTGATCCGCGACTATGCGCGGCGGAAGAATCTGCATTATCTGCTCAGCGCCGCCGAGCACACCATGCCCGGCAGCTACATGGTGCTCGAGGACATCCTCGACGAGCTGCCGCGGTTGCGCGGCCTGATTCTCTACAGCATCTTCATGCTGCCGCCCGACGAGGCACGGCGACGGGAGATCTATGACCGCGTGCTGAGCGAGGGCTGCGATCTGCACGCGGCCGTCGAGGAGATCACGCTGTCCTCGCGCGACAACATCCAGGCCGTCGAGGACATCCTGCTCGTCAACAAATTCGCGACCATCCTGTAACGATGCCGCGGACCGGTTCAGGACAATGACCGAGATCAACCTGCTCCAGCCGATGCACGCATCGACCAAGCGGAACTACGTTCAGCGGGTCGTCGAGCACGACAAGGCGGAATCCGCCACCGTCGCGCGGCAATGGGGATACGACTATTGGGACGGCGACCGCCGCTATGGCTACGGCGGCTACCGCTACGACGGACGCTGGCGCCCGCTCGCCCAGACCCTGATCGACCGCTACGGCATCAAGCCCGGGATGAGCGTACTGGATGTCGGCTGCGGCAAGGGCTATTTGCTCTACGAATTCACCCAGCTCGTCCCCGGCCTCACCATCGCAGGCATCGACATCTCCGACTATGGCATCGCCAACGCCAAGGAGGAGGTGCGACCGCAATTGAAGGTCGGCAGCGCCGTCGAGCTCCCCTACCCCGACCATAGCTTCGATCTCGTGGTGTCGCTCGGCGTGCTCCACAATCTTCCGCTCGAAGACGTCTTCCGCGCCGTGTCGGAGATCGAGCGCGTGGGACGCGGCGCCTCGAAATATCTGATGGTGGAATCGTTCCGCGACGAGCGCGAGAAGGCGAACCTGCTGTACTGGCAGCTCACCTGCCTGAGTTTCCATGGTCCGGAAACCTGGGCCTGGATCTACGACAAATGCGGCTACCGGGGCGACCATGGGTTCATCTTCTTCGAATGAAGCAACGGGCCTGCACCGGCGGGCCTCGCTGCGGGCGCAAAATCCCGAAGTGTATTATTCGGACGACGCCATCGTTACGGCGGACGACGCCACGATCGCGGAGCTGAAGCGCATCGCCGCAGGCAATCCGCGTCTGCGCAGCCGGCTGTGCACGCATCCCGATCCCTTGTCCGGCCTTCACGAGATGCTGATCGTGCATCATCGCGAGGCCTATGTGCGGCCTCACAAGCATTTTGGCAAACCTGAATCCTTTCACCTGATCGAGGGCACCGCGCAGGTCGTGATCTTCGAGGGCGACGGCCGCATTCGCGACGTGCTCGAGATGGCGCCGTACGGCCGGGGCGCGCTTTGCTATTACCGGATGCCCGAGCAGGTGTTTCACTCGATCCTGATCACCTCGGAGTGGCTGGTGTTTCACGAAACCACCGCCGGTCCGTTCGATCCCTCCCGCACGGCATTCCCCGACTGGGCGCCCGACGGCAACGATGTCGCCGAGGTCCAGAACTACGTCACGAAGGTTGGTGCGCTCGCCACGGAGCATCTGGCCCATCGCCATACTTCACGAGCCATTCCAGCAGAGGTTTCTACCGATGACTGACCATTGCCGCCTCTGCCATTCGACCAATTTGCGCCCGGTCATCGACCTCGGACAGATGCCGATTGCGCATCGGCTTCGGCACAGCCGCGACGAACAGGAGGAACGGTATCCGTTCGAGGTGCTGGCGTGTGGCGAGTGCGGCCTGCCCCAGATCGTCAAGCCGATCGATCCCGACATTCTGTACCGGCAGTTCAACTACAATTTCAGCAGCTGGAAGCCGGAGCCGCACCAGGTCGACGAACTCGACACCATCGCCAAATTCTCACCCCACCAATCCGTGTTCGAGATCGGATGCAATGACGGCCTGTTCATGGACAGGCTTCGCGAACGCGGTGCGAAGGTCTTGGTGGGCGTCGAGCCCAACCCGGTGTCCGGCAAGATCGCCCGCGAGCGTGGCATCAAGGTCTATGCCGACATGATCAGCCCGGCGCTGTGTCACGACGCGATTGCCGAGGCCGGCAAGTTCGACCTCGTCGTCTCGCGCCAGGTGCTGGAGCACATCGTCGATTTCGAGAACTTTTTCGACTGCGTGAAGATCGCGCTGCGCGACGACGGGCTGCTGTTCATCGACGTACCTGATTTCGCACCCGGCTCGACGGCGGGCGACCTCTCGGTCCTCTGGGAGGAGCACGTCAGCTACTTCACCGAGCCGACGCTGCTCGCGCTGCTGGCGCGCCACGGCTTCGAGGCGGTGTCGGTGAAGAAATACAATTTCAGCGGCGGCAGTCTCGCGATCGCAGCGCGACGCGCGACGCGCGACGTGACGGCCCCGCCCGCGCCATCCGGCGTCGGCGAGAAATTCGGTCGGCGCGCCAGGGAGTACGGCGCGCGTCTTCGCCCGATCCTCGCCAAGGCCCGCGCCAACAGGGCCGAAATCGCCATCTACGGCGCCGGCTGCCGCGCCTGCACCTTCACCAATGCCCATGAACTCGGGGATCTCGTCGATCTCTCGGTCGACGACCAGAAGGAGCGCCAGGGCTTATTCCTGCCCGGGACCGGCATTCCGATCCGCCCGCCGGAGGACCTTGCCGGCAAGTCGAATCCGCTCGTCTGTCTTCTGGCCGTGAACCAGGAGAACGAAGACAAGGTCGGTAGCCGACTACGTGAAAACGTGAAGCGTCCGCTCCACATCGTTTCGATCTTCGCGCCCTCGGACATCTGGAGCGAGCTCGATCGCCTCGAGGCGGCCGCGGGGTCGCGGCATGGCTGAGGACAAGCTCTTCAACTATTACGAACGCCAGGACGTCCTGCCGACGTTCGGGAATTTCAAATCCGCCGCCGAACTCGGAGCCTATGCCGGCCTGCGGCGCGAGTTGTTTTCGGACAAGCTGGTGCTGCCGCCGCGGTTGTTCCGCGATGCAGACGTGCTCGAATTCGGCCCCGATTCCGGCGAGAACGCGCTGGTGTTTGCAGGCTGGGGCGCGAACATGACGCTCGCCGAGCCGAACCGGCATGCGCACGCGAAAATCCAGGCTTACTTCGCGCATTTCAGCCAAGCGGAACGTCTCCGCGAACTCGTGTCGTTCGACGTCGAAGGCTTTCGCAGCGATCGTCGTTTCGACATCATCGATGCCGAAGGATTCATCTATACGGTACAACCGACTGAAAATTGGCTCGGCATCTTTCACCGGCTACTCAATCCGGACGGTTACGCCGTCGTTTCCTACTACGAGCGCTACGGCGGCTTCTTCGAACTCGCGCTCAAGGCGATTCATGCGGCCGGCAAGGCACTGACGGGCCGTCCCGGACTCGAAACGGCGAAGCTGCTGTTCGACGCGAAATGGAACAGCATTCCGCACACGCGCAGCTTCGAATCCTGGCTGATGGACGTGCTCGAAAATCCTTTCGTCCGGCACCGCTACTTTCTCGACGCGGGAGCCTTGTGCACGGCGGCACATGAGCAGGGATTCGACATCCATTCGGCGTGGCCCGCCTATCGCGACAGCCTGGATGTCTACTGGCACAAGAAGGTTCTCTCCGACGACGAGAAGCTGCGGCGCGCGACGCGCCACCTCGGTCGCAGCCGTCTGAGCTTTCTCGGCGGACGGAAGCTCTATCTGGCCGGCAAGACCAAAGCGGTCGAGGCGATCTCGGCTTCGATCGAGACACTGGTTCTCGATGTCGATGCGATGATCGACGATCCCTTCGGCGATAGCCTGCCCCGTGTGATCGCGAGCCTCGCTTCGCTGCGCGAGACGATACCGACGACAGATGTTCTCGCCGACGGTGCGTCCGACATCGACGCCATCGTCGCGACCCTCGACAGTTTCCATCGTATTTTTGACGCGATCGGGCGACGGGATGCGTCCACAGTCACCGCTCTCACCCAATCCGACCAGGCGTTCATCAACACCTGGGGACAGCCGGCGCATTTCCTCGTTCTCCGGAAACGCTTCGAGGGGTCCTAGCAAGTGAGGCCGGGCATTGGCATCATCGGAACGGGCATGGTCGGCCAGATGTGCCACCTTGCCAATTTCGTCGCCAACCCCGCCTGCCGCGTTGTCGCGATCGCGGATCTCAGGCCTGATCTCGCCGCGGCAGCGGCGCAAAAATTCGACATCGCGCGGGTCTACGGCACGCACCGGGAATTGCTGGCGGACAGCGAGGTGTCGGCCGTCGTCGTGGTGACGAAGCGTCGCGCCACCGGCCCGATCGTGCTGGATGCGTTGAACAGCGGCCGCCATGTGCTCTCGGAAAAGCCGATGGCCTACACCACGGCTCAGGCCGTTGCACTGGCCGAGGCGGCGCGGCGGCACAACCGCGTCTACAGCATCGGCTACATGAAGCGTCACGACGCCGGGGTGACGCGCGCGATGGCCGAGTTGGCGCGCCTGCGAGCAGATCAGTCGCTTGGACGCATTGTCGGCGCGCGAGGCTGGTGCTTCGGTGGCAGCACGGGCCGGTCGCAGGACAATTTCATCATGACCGGCGAGGTACGGCCGGACGGGCTCGAGCTCTGGCAGGACGGCCCCGACTGGATGCCGGGCGCGATGCGACCCGGCTACGACAATTTTCTGAACGTGTTCAGCCATATCATCAACCTCGCGCGCTACGTGCTCGGGTCGTCGCCGGCAGTCGCCGAAAGCAACGTCGAGAGCTCGGGCGCAGCGACCGTGACACTCGACTTCGACGGCATCGCCTGCGCGCTGCAACTCGCGAATGGATCCGAAGGCGTCTGGCGCGAGGGGCTGAGCATCGCGTTCGAGCGGGGCGCGCTGACCATCGAATTGCCCCCGCCTTTTGCCGAGCAGGAGGCAGAGGTCATCCTCGATCAGCAAGGACAACGCACGCAATTGCCGCGCGACACGAGTTGGGCGTTTCGGCGTCAGGCCGATGCATTCGTCGCCGATATCGTGGAGCAGAGGACGCCGCTGGCTTCCGGCGCAGATTCCGTGGCCGACATCACCCTTGCGGAGGCGATCTGGAAACGGCAGGTCGGCGGTTAGGCCTCACACCGTCCGGCGGCAATATCCGGGCGATGGCTGATCGCCCGCGTCCTAATCTAAGTGTTTGATTTCGCTGGCAGGAGTGGCAGGGCTCGAACCTGCGACCCCCGGTTTTGGAGACCGGTGCTCTACCAATTGAGCTACACTCCTACGGACCCTGCGTTGCCGCGCGGATCAGGCCGCTTTGAAGCACAGGGGGCGACCGGATTGCAAGGCCGGATTGCAAGGGTGAAGCGCGCTGGCTTCGCTTGTTTGTGCCGCGCCTTCTGGGCCACAGTCCGCTCCGAACAATAATAAGCAATCGGGAGTGCCCATGTCTGCCCAAGCGTCTACTGCCCAAGCGTCCGTTACAGCCGCCCACCGCCCCTCGACCGCGCCGAAAACCCCGCCTCTGCCGGAATCCCGCCCCGAGACGCTGGGGCTGTCGCGTCCCCGCCTCGTGGCGATGTCGGAGGCCTTCAAGCGCGAGATCGATAAGGGAACCGTGCCGGGCGTCACCGTGCTGGTGGCACGGCACGGCCAGGTCGGCTGGTTCGAGGCGCTCGGCAGGCAGAGCCCGACGGGCGCGGCGCCGATGGCGCATGATTCGATCTTTCGCATCTTCTCGATGACCAAGCCGATCGTGTCGGTCGGCATCATGGCGCTGGTCGAGGACGGGCACCTGATTCTTGGCGACCCCGTCGCGAAATTCATCCCGGAGTTCGCCGACCAGAAGGTCGGCGTGGTCAGCGGCGGCAAGCTGGAACTGGTTCCGCCGAAACGCCCGATGACGGTGCAGGACCTGCTCCGCCACACCTCCGGCCTGACCTACGAGCACCAGGGCGATGGCCCCGTGCACAAGATCTACCAGGACTCGCGGGTGCGCAGCCGCAAGATCACCAATGCCGAGCACGCCACCCTGGTGGCGAGCTTCCCGCTGGTCTGCCATCCCGGCGACGAGTTCAATTACAGCCGCTCCACCGACATCCTCGGGCGCATCATCGAAATCGTCAGCGGCAAATCGCTCGGCGCGTACCTCAGCGAGCGCATTCTCACGCCCTTGCAGATGGCCGAGACCGGTTTCTCGACAGCCGAGGCGAATGTCGGCCGGCTTGCCGAGCCGTTCGCGGCCGATCCCTGGACCGGCGACAAGGTTGCGCTGTTCAACATGCTCGAGCAGCCAATCATGGAGTCCGGCGGCGGCGGCCTCGTCTCCACCACCATGGACTATGCCCGCTTCGCACTGATGCTGCGCAATGGCGGCACGCTCGACGGCAACAGGATCATCGGCCGCAAGACGCTGGAGCTAATGGCCTCCGATCATCTCGGACCTCACGTCGTGACCAACGGCACTCTCCTTTCGCCCGGCCACGGTTTCGGCCTCGGCTTCGCGGTGCGCCGCGAGGCCGGCATCGCGCCCTTCCCCGGCAGCGTCGGCCAGTATTTCTGGAGCGGCATTGCGGGGACGTTCTTCTGGATCGATCCAAAGGAGGATCTGTTCGTCGTCTTCATGAGCCAGGGCCCGGGACAGCGCGACTTTACGCGAACGCTGGTGCGGGATCTGGTGTACGCGGCGGTGGATTGAGACGGCCTCGCTAGCCGCGGCGCTGCATCCACACTCTCGCTGTCATGCCCCGGCTTGACCGGGGCATCCAGTACTCTGTGTCGGATGTGGTGAGAGCGAGCTCTCCAACGCAGGCCGCGGAGTACTGGATCGCCCGCCTTCGCGGGCGATGACAGCTACTGGGGCCTCAGCTGATCGTTGCGCCGCCGTCGATCACCATGGTCTGGCCGGTCATGAAGTCGCCGGCCTTCGAGCCCAGGAACACCGCAGCGCCCGCGATCTCGTCGGGGACGCCGATGCGCAGCAGCGGCGAACGCGCGGTCGAGGCTTTCAGATTCTCCGGATTGTCCCACAACGCTTTCGCGAAATCGGTCTTGATCAGGCCGGGCGCGATGCAGTTCACGCGGATGTTGTGCGGGCCGTACTCGCAGGCCAAATTGCGCGCGAGCTGCATGTCCGCGGCCTTGGAGATCGCGTAGGCGCCGAGGATGGTCGAGCCTTTCAGGCCGCCGATCGAGGAGACGATGATGATCGAACCGTCCTTGCGCTCGATCATCTGCGGCACCACCATCGAGATCAGCCAGTTATTGGCGACGATGTTGTTGTCCAGGATCTTCCTGAACTGATCGTCGGAGATGCCGGCGAGCGGGCCGTAATACGGGTTCGATGCGGCATTGCAGACCAGCACATCGATTTTGCCGAAGGCGCGGTTGCTCTCGTCGATCAGGTTTTGCAGGTTCTCCTTCGAGGAGATGTTGGCGGCGATCGCCACCGCCGTGCCCTTGCCGAACTTATCATTGATGTTCTTCGCGACCTGGTCGCAAACGTCGGCCTTGCGCGAGGAGATCACCACCTTGGCGCCGTGCTCGGCCATGCGTTCGGCGATCGCAAGCCCGATGCCGCGCGTCGAGCCGGTGATGACGGCGACTTTCCCCTTCATGTCGAACAAGGTCATGTTTCTCTCCCTGATTGATCTTCGTGTTCGTTGTTCCTACGCGGCGATACAATGCATCGAACTATGGTGCGCAATTGCGCACCTGAGAATCTCGATATTCCGGGTCCGGTCCTGCGGACCGTCCCGGAATGACAGCTCACTCAGGCGAGCTTCTTGACTTCCGGTCCCGCGGGTTGATGCATCGCCGCATGCGCATCGTCCGCGATCCACGGCTGCTGGTTCACCATCGGCAGCCGCCAGACATTGCGCTCGGGGCTTGCGAAATAATCGAGCCGCGTCACCGAGCAATTGTCGATATCGAATCCGAGTCCCTGCTCCGGCTGATTGTCGAGCGCCAGCCCCAGCGCCGCCTTGATGGTGCCGCCATGTGCGACCGCGATCACGTCCTGCCCGGCGGCCTCATTGTTGATCCGCTCGATGGTGCGGCGGGTGCGGTTGTAGAGGTCCATGAAGCTCTCGCCGCCGGGCGCGGGCTCGTTGATGTCGGCGAACCAGCTGGAGCCGACGGGACGGCTGGCGATGAACTCGGCGCGGTTCATGCCCTGCCAGCGGCCGAGGTTTTGTTCGGCGAGGTCCGCTTCCCATGTCATCGCCGCAGGCCTCGGGAAGCCGGCCGCCCAGATCGCTTCGGCGGTCTGATGCGTGCGCATCAGATTGCTCGAATACCAGACCGCCTTGCGTGGCAGCACCTTGGCAACAGCATTGAAGACGTAGGTATCGCTGGTGTCGCAGGCGAGATCGGACTGACCGTAGATGTTGCCGCCGTCATTGCGCACGGGCGCGTGACGGACCCACCACCAGCGTGTCGTCACCACTTTGGGCTTGTCTGCACCTGCCATCGAAACCCTTCCATCCCGTTTGATGTCGCTGTACGTCAGTAGTGAACGTGTCTCAAGACACTTTACCGTTTGAAATCTTGTTTGAAATTCCGTCGCGCGGCAAGCGTCGCGTGCGAACCGAAGGGAGAAATCGCATGGGCCGTCTGCAAGGCAAATCCGTCATCATCACCGGTGCCGGCAGCGGCATCGGCCGCGCCGCCGCGCTGCTGTTCACCAAAGAAGGCGCCAGGCTGATCGCGGTCGATCGCAGCGAGGCGGTAAAGGAGACGGTAGAGGAGGTGAAGAAGGCCGGCGGTGTCGCCGAAGCGATGATAGCGGATGCGGGCTCCGAAAAGGACGTCATGGCCGTGATCGACAAGGCGGTGAAGACACACGGCCGGCTCGACGTGATCTGGGCCAATGCCGGCGTCTCCGGCGGACTCGTCCCGCTCGGCGAGCAGACCGTCGAGCAATGGCAGGAGGTCTTGCGCATCAATCTGATCGGGCCGTTTCTCGCGGTGAAGCATGCGATGCCGCACATGGTGAAGCAGCAGTCCGGCGCGATCGTGCTGACCGCGTCCGTCGCGGGTCTCAAGGCCGGCGCCAGCGGACATCCCTATGCCGCGAGCAAGGCCGGCGTCATCTCCCTGGTGCAGACCACGGCGTATTCGCTCACCGGCACCGGTGTGCGCATCAACGCGGTGTGCCCGGGCCTGATCGAGACCGGCATGACCAAGCCGATCTTCGACCGCGCCAAGGAGCGCGGCACCGCCGACAAGATCGGCCAGCTCAATCCGCTCAAGCGCCCCGGCCAGCCGCACGAGCTCGCCGCGATGGGATTGTTTCTGGCCAGCGACGAGGCGTCGTATGTCAATGGCCAGGCGTTCCCGGTGGACGGCGGACTGACGGCGTCGATGCCGTATACGGGAAAGCCGGTTTAGCAGGCGGGTTCTCGCCTCTGTCTTGCACGGCACCGCCACATTCTCAGCGTCGTCCCGGCGAAGGCCGGGACCCATACCGCGAGGTCTATCGGCTTGCGCACGGTGCCGATCCCGGACAACTGGTCTTCGCAAAACTGCTCCCTGTGGTTATGGGTCCCGGCCTTCGCCGGGACGACGTTGGGGAGATAGTGCGCGCCTCCATCAGCACGTCATTGCGAGCGTAGCGAAGCAATCCAGAGTCTTTCCGCGGCGGCAGCCTGGATTGCTTCGCTGCGCTCGCAATGACGGAGTCTTTGGGTGCAGGGTCGCGCTTCCATTCGCACTCCCGATCGCAGACACACCTTCGCCCTCTCGCGGCTCATTGCGCCCGAGCTTTGCTTCGTCGCCTTACGCTCAACGAAAGAGGGCGCAGGGTTGCGTCCCGCGTTGACCACAATTGGGTGTTTTGCCCGACAGGCAACGCAAAGTCTTGTAGCCCGGATGGAGCGCAGCGAAATCCGGGAATCCATTCACGCGGACAAGAGGTCCCGGATTACGCTTTCGCTCCATCCGGGCTACGGACCTGTGATCTGGATTTGCGCCTCCAGCCACCGCATTGGTATGGTTCGTGCAAGCACTTCAGCTTCCATCCCCCTGACAAGAACGTGAAAATGCCAAGCTCAAGACCCGACCGCATTCGCAAGCTGCTCGCCGACCTCGTCGGCTTCGACACGATCAGCGATCGCTCCAACCTGCCCCTGATCGCGCATATCGAAGGCTATCTCGCCGCGCTCGGCGTCAAGGGCGAGCGCATCGTTGACGAGACCGGACAGAAAGCCTCGCTATGGGTCACCATTGGACCCGAGGACCGCCCCGGTCTGGTGCTGTCGGGACATACCGACGTGGTGCCCGTGGTCGGCCAGGACTGGAGCCACGATCCATTCAAGCTGATCGAGCGCGACGGCAAGCTCTACGGCCGCGGCACCACCGACATGAAGGGTTTTGTCGCCGTGTGCCTCGCCATGGTGCCGGAGATGCTGGAAGCGAAGTTCGCGACGCCGATTCACCTCGCGATCTCTTATGACGAGGAGATCGGCTGCGTCGGCGTGCGGCCGATGCTGCGCGAGGTAGCGAAGAAACGCGTGAAGCCGCTCGGCGCCTTCATCGGCGAGCCGACCGAGATGAAGGTCATCATCGGGCACAAGGGCAAGCACGGCGTGCGCGCCACGTTCAAGGGGCTCGCCCGCCACTCCTCGATCGCGCCCGACGGGGTCAACGCCATCGAATACGCCGCCGAGCTGATCGTCGAGATCCGACGCCGCGCCGTGGCGCTCGCAGCCGTGCGAGCGGCCGACAGCCTCTACGACGTCCCGCACTCGACGCTGCTCACCAGCATCGTCCATGGCGGCGCCGCGCTGAACATCGTGCCGGATACTTGCACGGTGGATTTCGAATGCCGTGGCATCGGCATCACCGAGTCGCGCGAGGTCACGGATGCGATCGTTGCCTGGGCCAAGGCGGAGATCGAGCCCGCGATGAAGGCCAGACATCCGGAGTGCGGCATTGATTTCGAGGAGATCCTCGACTACCCCGCCCTCGACACGGCGGCCGATGCGACAATCGTCACGCTGGCCAAGAGCCTTGCGGGGCGCAACGACCACGCCAAGGTCGCCTTCGGCACCGAGGCAAGCCTGTTCGCCAGCATGGTCGATATCCCGTCCGTCGTGATCGGCCCCGGCTCGATCGCACAGGCGCACACACCGGACGAGTTCGTGGAAATGGCGGAGCTGGAGAAATGCGCAGGGTTTGTGGAGAAGCTGATCGCGCATTGCGAGAAGGGGTGAGGCTTCTTCTCGTCATTGCGAGCGAAGCGAAGCAATCCAGAATCATTCCGCGGGGGCAGTCTGGATTGCTTCGTCGCAAGAGCTCCTCGCAATGACGGGAGTATGTGGGGCAGCGCGTATCCCACGTGAGCGGTGCGCCTCAGCGCTCCTGCAATGCCAGCCGCACGCCGATCGCGCAGTAGATGGTCCCGAGCACCTTGCCCTGCCATTTCACGACGGCTGGATGGCGGCGTAGCAAATTGCCAAGGCGACCGGCGCCGACGGCGAACACCACCGTGCTGACGAGGCCGAGCAACACGAAGACAGCGCCGAACAGCGCGAGCTGCAGCGTCGTCGAACCATGCTCGGGACGGACGAACTGCGGCAGGAACGCAAGGAAGAACAGCGCGGTCTTCGGATTGAGCACCTCAGTCAGCACGGCCTGCCGGAATGCCCGCGCTGCGCTGATCGCGGGCGCGCCGCCATTCACCTCGAGCGGCGTCTTGTCGAGCATGGCGCGAATGCCGAGATAGATCAGGAAGCCTGCACCTGCGTATTTGACAACGCTGAACAGGAGCGCCGACGTTGCGATGACCGCAGAGAGGCCGACGATTGCCATTGTGGTGTGGACCACGTCACCGGCCGCAATTCCCGCGCCTGTGGCGATGCCGACCCTGGTTCCCGAGCTTGCGGCGCGCGCCATGGTGAGGAGTGTCGCCGGTCCGGGAATGAAGACGAAGCCGAGGACGATGAGGATGTAGGTGATGAGCGTGGTGTGGTCGATCATGCGGACATCTCTCTCGTCATTCTGTCTCGTGTCCCGGACACGAGAGGAACGCAAGCAAAGGCGCGGCCGCCGGCCGCGCCTTCGGATTTCTTAAACCGCCCCCGCCTTCTGCGCGTATTCCCACGATGCCTTCGACAGCGGCACGGTGCGCTTGGCTGACTCCAGCGCCTTGGCGTTTGCCGCGGTGCCGTCGCGGACGCGGCCGGCGATGCCTTGCGTGATGCCGGCGAGGCGGAACAGGTTGTAGGCGAAGTACCAGTTGAGATCAGGGACCGTCATCTTGGTGACGTTGCAATAGATCTGCGCGGCCTCTTCCACGCTCGGAATGTTGAGCGCCTTGAGGTCGGCGCCGTCCAGGCCGGGCATGACCCACTGCATCAACAGATAGGTGAAGTCGGCCATGGGATCGCCGAGTGTCGACAATTCCCAATCGAGCACGGCCTGCACGCGCGGTTCCGTCGCATGGAAAATCATGTTGTCGAGGCGATAGTCGCCGTGGACGATCGAGATGCGCGCCTGCTCCGGCACGGTCTTCGGCAGCCATTCAGCGACCTTCTCAAACTCCGGAATGGTCTGGGTCTCGGACGCGCGGTACTGCTTGGTCCAGCGGTCGATCTGGCGCGCGAAATAATTGCCGGGCTTGCCGAAGTCGCCAAGACCGATCGCGGCGGGATCGAACATATGGAGCTTGGCCAGCGTCTCGATCTTGCTGGTGAAGATCTTTCGACGATCTTCCGGCGTCTGGCTCGGCAGCGTCGGATCCCAGAACACCCGGCCGTCTTCCATCGACATGATGTAGAAGGCCGAACCGATGATGCTGTCGTCCTGGCACAGCGCATAGGCCTTCGCGACCGGAAAACCCTGTTTTCCCAGTGCCGCGATCACGCGATATTCGCGATCGACCGCATGCGCCGACGGCAACAATTTGCCGAACGGCTTTCTACGCATCACATAGGAGCGGTTCGGCGTATCGAGCCGGTAGGTCGGGTTGGACTGGCCACCCCTAAACTGGAGGACGACCAGCGGTCCCTCATAGCCTTCGACGTTGTCGCGCATCCAGGCTTCGAGCCGCATCTCGTCGATACGATGACGCTCCTCGACCGGCTTGGTGCCCGAGAATTCTTCGTCTTTCCTGACGCCGTCAGCCACGATGACGCTCCCTCTTCAGTCCGAACATGATCCTAATCGGTAACCCCCAGCGCACTTGCGTCAAGCGGTCATCCGATCACGGATCATGTTCTGTCGTTTCTTCAAATCGGGAGCGCCAGCATGCTCTCCCGCTTAATGACTGGAAGAGTTTGCATACTTCCGAACCTCGAGCCTGGCAATGGCGCGATTGTGCACCTCGTCCGGGCCGTCGGCGAGACGGAGCGTGCGGATGTGAGCGTAGTCCTTGGCAAGGCCGGCTTCGTCCGAGACGCCTGCACCGCCGAAGGCCTGGATCGCCTCGTCGATGATCTTCAGCGCCATGTTGGGAGCTGCGACCTTGATCATGGCGATTTCGGCCTGCGCGGTCTTGTTGCCGACCTTGTCCATCATGTCGGCGGCCTTGAGGCACAACAGCCGCGTCATCTCGATATTGGTGCGGGCTTCGCCGATGCGCTGCTCCCACACAGAATGCTCGACGATCCGCTTGCCGAAGGCCGTGCGCGAGGTGAGCCGCTTCACCATCTTCTCCAGCGCCTCCTCGGCCTTGCCGATGGTGCGCATGCAGTGATGGATGCGGCCGGGACCGAGGCGGCCCTGCGCGATCTCGAAGCCGCGGCCTTCGCCGAGCAGGATGTTCTCCTTCGGCACCCGCACGTTCTCGAGCAGCACCTGGGCGTGGCCATGCGGCGCGTCGTCGAAGCCGAACACGGGCAGCATCTTCTCGACCTTGATGCCGGGGGTGTCGAGCGGAACCAGGATCTGCGACTGTTGCTGATGCTTGGCCGCCTTGAAATCGGTCTTGCCCATCAGGATCGCGATCTTGCAACGGGGATCGCCGACGCCCGACGACCACCATTTGCGGCCGTTGATGACGTAATGGTCGCCGTCGCGCGCGATGCTGGTCTCGATGTTGGTGGCATCGGACGAGGCCACGGCCGGCTCCGTCATCAGGAAGGCCGAGCGGATCTCGCCGTCCATCAGCGGACGCAGCCATTTGCGCTTCTGCTCCTTGGAGCCGTAGCGCATGAACACTTCCATGTTGCCGGTGTCGGGCGCGGAACAGTTGAAGACTTCCGAAGCCCAGGAGATGTGGCCCATCTGCTCGGAGAGCAGCGCGTATTCGAGATTGGTCAGTCCCGCGCCGCGGAATTCGTCGTCCTCATGCTCGTTCGGCGGCATGAACATGTTCCAGAGGCCTTCGGCCTTCGCCTTCTTCTTGAGATCCTCGAGCACCGGGATCACCTTCCAGCGTTCGCCGCTGCGATCCTGCTCATCATAGACCGGCACCGCCGGGCGCACGTGCTTGGCCATGAAGGATTGCACGCGGTCGAGCCATTCCTTCTGCTTCGGCGACAGATCGAAATCCATGGGATGCTCCTCGTCTTTGCCAACTTGTTTTGGCGAACTTGTTTTGGCGAACTTGTTTTGCGCCGGACTGTCCACCCGCATTGTGCGACCCGCAAGTGCGAATGCGCGACTTGCGGACGCTGCGGAACCGGTTCGCGCGTTTGCGAACGAGTCCCGATTGCGGATTGACTTTCCCGGCCTTCAAACGATAGTTTCATACAACTGTTTGAATTGCAACTCCCTCCAAGAGGGGCTCCTATGGCCAGCGATCATACCCGGACTGCCATTCTCGCCGCCGCCGAGCGGCTCTATGCCGATCGCGGGTTCGGCGACGTGACGCTGCGCGACATCGTCGCGGAGGCCAGTGTCAACCTCGCGGCGGTGAACTATCATTTCGGCTCGAAGGACGAGTTGATCGCGGAGCTGTTCGTGACACGCTCGATCGCCACCAACCGCGAGCGTTTGCGCGAATTGAAGGCGGCGGAAGAACAAGGCGGCGGCCGCGCGCCGATCGAGGTGATCCTGCATGCCCTGGTCGGCCCGACGCTGCGCGGCTGCCTTGGCCCCGAGAACCAGCGCTCGAGCGCGGCGCGCTTCATGATCCGCGCCTCGATCGAATCCGTGCCGCCGATCCGCCGCATCAAGAACCGCGAGATCGACCATTTGCGAAAGTTCGCCGGCGCGATGCGAAGGTCCCTGCCCGACCGCAGCGACGTCGATATCTATTGGGGCCTGAATTTCGCGCTCGCCATGGCGCACCACACCATCCGCGAGAGCGAACGGCTGACGAAATTGTCGGAAGGCAAATGCGATCTCGACGACGTCGATGACGTGGTCGCGCGCGTCGTCAGCGTAGCGACGATGGCGCTGACGGCGGGACGGATGGAGACGAAGGCGCCGTCAAGGGTGGCGGCACGCTAACCTCACATCATCGCGATGCAGTCGATCTCGACGTCGAAGGGGCCGAACCATTCCGGCGTGCAGACGAAGATCCGCGCCGGCGGATCGTGTGGGAAATAGCGCGCATAGACGGCGTTGAACGCCGCGAAGTGTTTTGTCGAGGTGCAGTAGACGTTGCACTTCATGACATTGTCGAGGCTCGCGCCCGCCGTCTGGAGGCACAGCTTCATCTGCTCCATGATCAATTCGCTCTGTCGTTCGATCGGCACTTCCGCGATCTCGCCCGTCTCGGGGTCGAACGGCGGCAGACCGGCGACGAAGATCATGTTGCCGGCGCGCGTGACCGGCGAGACCGGAGCGTTCCGGCGGTCGAGGAATGTCGAAATCGGTTCGACGCGGAGCGCTTCGCGTTTCATTTCAAGTTTCACGGGCGGCCACCTTCGGTGCAAGCGAGATGACGGCTTGCTACATCATTGTGCAGCCGTCATGCTTCGCTTCTGATCGAAGTGTGCCCGCCGAGCCGGCTAGGCGTGCTGCGGCATCTCCTCGGCCTCTTCCTTGGCGAGCAGCAGCAGCATCTCGATGCCCATGTCGCCTTCCTGCGGCGAGCGGATGAACTTTATTTCGTCGGCGCTTTGCCGCAATGCGGCAACGATCGCGACGGCCTGGTTGGCCGTTGCCGCCTCGGTCGCCAGAATTGCCTTCTGGTTCTTGGCTTGAAACCCGATCGTGTAGGACATGCGTTCCCTCCCGGACTGAGTGGATGGATCGAATCTGAGTCGCGCGCGGAGCGGAAGCCTGTGTGAGTACGGACCGGGATTATCTGGGGATGGCCCGCAAGCCTCAGGCAAGCCCGAGCATCGCGCGGGCCTCGTTGGCGGTCGCGACGCTCGCCCCCAGGCTCTTGACGATGCCGGCGGCATGCGCGACCAGCTCGGCATTGGTCTTCGCCGGCACGCCCTTGGACATATAGAGATTGTCCTCCATGCCGACGCGGACGTGGCCGCCGAGCAAATAGGCCTGCGCCACCATCGGGAATTCAGCGCGACCGATCCCGAAGCCGGACCAGATCGCGCCCGGCGGCAACAGGCTGCGGGCATAGAACATCGTCTCGGGCGTGGCGGAGAAGCCGTACTTGACGCCGAGCACGAGCGAGAACAGGCCCGGTCCTTTCAGCGTGCCATCGGCAAGGAGGTCACGGGCGAGATGACAGTCGCCAGAATCGAACAGCTCGATCTCCGGCAGCACGCCGACCACCTTCATCCGCTCGGCCATGATGCGGACGTTGCGCGGCGTGTTGATCACGACCTCGCCGCCCGAATTCATGGTGTTGAGGTCGAGCGTGCAGATGTCGGGCTTGAGCAGCTCGATATGCTCGACGCGCTTTTCGGGGGGCAGCAGCGTGGTGCCGGGACCGGCGACGCGGGGGTCCTCGATCGAAGGCACGAAGCGACCGCCGGGGCCGGTCGTGAGGTTGATGACGAGACTCTTGCTGCGGGCGCGAATGCGATCCACGACATCGCGATAGAGATCGATCTCCATCGAGGGCCGCCCCGTCGCGGGATCGCGGACATGGATATGGGCGATGGCGGCGCCGGCTTCGGCCGCTTCCAGCGCCGATGTCGCGATCTGCTCGGGCGTGATCGGCAGATGCGGCGACTGCTCGGGCTTTGTGAGATTGCCCGTGATGGCACAGGTGATGATGGTCTTGGACGAGGTCATGCGTGCTGTCCCTTGCCAGTCAACGAGCAGCTAGATGATACCCTGCTGCTTCAGTGTCTCGATCTTGCCGGCATCATAGCCGAGCTTGCCGGCGAGCACCTCCTGGGTGTGCTCACCGAGCAGCGGCGGGGCGCGGTAATCCTTGATCGGGGTTTCCGAGAGCGTCAGCGCGTTGCGGATCAGCGAGAGATCGGGCTGGAAGGGATGGTCGACCTTCACCCGCATGCCGCGCGACTGGACGTGCGGATCCGAAAACACCTGCTCGAAATTGTTGATCGGGCCCGAGGGCACGCCGGCCTCCTCCAGCTTGTCCAGCCAGTAGGCCACCGGCTGCTTCAGGAACAGGCCGGCGAAGATCGCCATGATCTCCTTGCCGTGCACGACGCGGTCGTTGTTCTTGACGAAGCGCTTGTCACTCGCAAGCTCGGGCGCGCCGAGCACGGCGCAGGTGCGCTGGAACTGGCCGTCATTGCCGACCACCAGCATCAGCTCGCCGTCGGTGCATCGAAACACGCCGGCCGGCATGCCGCCATTGCCCCAGGTGCCGCGGCGCGGCGGCGTCTTGCCGTTGACGAGGTAGATCTGCAGCCAGTGCGACAGCGACGCGATCACGGTGTCGAACAGGCAGACGTCGATGTGCTGTCCCACGCCGTCATTGGCGTCGCGATGATAGAGCGCCGAGAGAATCCCGATCGAGGTATTCATGCCGGTCATGTAGTCGACGATCGACGGGCCGACCTTCATCGGGCCCTCGCCGGGCTCGCCGTCGATATGGCCGGTGACACTCATCAGGCCGCCCATCGCCTGCAGGATGGCGTCATAGCCGGCGCGCGGCGCATAGGGGCCGGTCTGGCCGAAGCCCGTCACCGAGCAATAGATAATGCCGGGATTGATCGCCTTGATGGTCTCGTAGTCGAGGCCGTAGCGCTTGAGATCGCCGACCTTGTAGTTCTCCATGAAGACGTCGACGTCCTTGGCGAGCTCGCGGATGATCGCCTGCCCTTCAGGCTTGGCGATGTTGACCGTGACCGACTTCTTGTTGCGGTTGGCGCAGAGGTAAAACGAGTTGTTGTTGTTGGCCTTGCCATCAGGATCGGTCAGATAGGGCGGGCCGAAGGCGCGCGCGTCGTCACCGGTGCCCGGCCGCTCGATCTTGATCACCTCCGCGCCCAAATCGCCCAGCATCTGGGCCGACAAGGGCCCGGCAAGTACGCGGGTGAGGTCAAGGATCTTGATGCCTGAGAGCGGCAGGGCCGACATGTCGAATTCCTCCGGGAACTGGATATTGGCGCGGCGGCGAGATCGCGGGACGCGCTCCCTGCGGATACACTATTTTGGCGTTCCGAGCACTGCACTGGCGGCATACGGCTATCCCCCCGCCCGCCCGGCGCAGGTCACCTGCGCGGTGAATTTCCGCAGCGCGAATATTCACAGGTCGCGGCCGCTGCAGCCACCTGCGGCCGCCGGCGGCCGAGCAGGACCAGGATCAGCACCGTGGCGCAGGAGCAGACGAAGGTGAGACCGAGCGCGCCGCGGCTGCCGAACTGGGTGAGCAGGCCGACAAGGAGCGGCGGCGAGACCGCGGATGCGAGATTGAGCGGCAGCGCGATCATCGACATCGCCTTGGCGAACTCTGTCTGATCGTAGAACACGAGCGGGATCGTCGCCCGCGCCACCGCCATCGCACCGCTGCCGGCGCCATAGAGCAGGATGAAGGTCGCAACCGCCCAGGTCGCGCCCTCGCTGGTCATCAGCAGCAGCATGGCGACCGGGAGCGCCGTGCCGGCGACGAGCCCGGTCGTGATTCCATCCCACCGCCCTCCGCCGAGAAAATCGAGCCCGCGGGCGCTGACCTGGATCACGCCCAGCATCGAGCCGAACGCAAGTGCCTGCGCCGGGGGAAGCCCCTCTGCCCTCAACAACTCGATCATGATGGCGCCGATGCCGAAATTGACGAAGGCATTGAGCGTGATCGCGGCGACGACGAGGCTGAACGTGCTCCTGGGAATCGCAGGCGGCGGCGATGACTTCACCGGCTCTCCGCCACGATCACCGACGATTTTCCGGCGCGGTACAAAGAAAGCATAGAGCGGAAGGTTGATGAGGAGCATCATGGCCGCATAGACGAGGCACGTCCCGCGCCAGCCGAGCAGACCGCTGAGGAACGATGTCGTTGGCCAGAAGATGCTGCTCGACAGGCCCGTCACCAGCATCAGCGCGCCGATGGCGTTCTTGGCCTGCCGCCCGGCGACCTCGTTCAGCATGATATAGGCGCCGGTCGAAAGCGTGGCGCTGCCGGCAGTGCCGAGGACGATCCAGGCAGCGAAATACAGTATCGGCTCGCGCGCGAGGGACAGCAGGATGAAGCCCGGCGCGGTGAGGACCGTGCCTGAGATCATCACCTTTCGTGCGCCGTGCCGCGCAAACGACTTGGCGAGCCAGGGCGCGCACAGGCCCATCGAGACATAGAGAACGGACGTCCCGGCGAACACCGCCGGCAGGCTCATGCCGAGATCGGCCGCGAGATCGCGGCCGACAATGGCGGGAAGACCTATCGTACCCCACCCGACAAGCTGGGAGACCGCAAGCACCAGCAGGACCCCGATGAGCCTGCTGTCAGATTTCAAGAACCGCATTCCAACCGTCGCCTGCCCGCCAGGCGCAGATCACGCCCGTGACGCCAGTCTTACCCGGAGACTCAGCGTACGGAAACGCCGGCCGTCGAATGGCAGCAGGCGGCCGGGAGCATGTCAGGAGGCGGCAGGAGCTCCCTGCCCCGCGAGCCCGAGCAGGGATCGCGCCTCGGCCGCAGTCGCCACGCGCCGGCCGTGGCGCGCCACAGCCTCACCGGCGATGGCCACGAGCTCCGCGTTGCTGGCGGCGAGGCGTGCCTTGTCGATCCTGATATTGTCCTCGAGCCCGGTGCGGACCGCATCGGCGCCCCGCGCGAGCGCCCAGCCCATGACCTCGGCCTGGTGGCGTCCGATCCCGGCTGCCGTCCACGTCGCCTTCGGGATCAGCCGCCTGAGCTCGCCCAGCAGGATGTCGAGCACATGCTCGTCCGCGGGCATGGCGTTCTTGACGCCCATGACGAACTGAACGTGCGGACGCTGGTCGATCAGCCCCGCCTCGATCAGACGGCGGGCACCATGCAGATGCGACAGATCGAAGATTTCGATTTCCGGCCGGATACCATTCGCCTTCATCCCGGTGGCGAGCATCTCGACCAGAGCAGCGCCGTTCTCGTAGACGATGGTCGGAAAGTTCACCGATCCCGTGGACAGCGAGGCCATGTCCGGCTTCAGGTAGAGCGACGATCCGCGCGCCGAGGGATCTCGGCCCCGCCCGCCGGTCGAGAACTGAACGATCATGTCAGGACAGTGCTTCCTGATCCCCGCCTGCACCGCGGCGAAACGCTCGGGATCGGAGGATGGCGTCTCGTCATCGTTGCGAACATGGATATGGGCAAGCGTGGCACCGGCTTCGAAGGCCTGGTGCGTCGACTCGATCTGTTCGGACGGCAGGATCGGGACCGCGGGATTGTCCTTCTTGCGCGGAACGGAGCCGGTGATGGCGACAGCGACGACGACGGGGTTCATTCTGCAACCTCATGATGATCGCGCTCGCGCGCGGAATTCGAGCAGGCAGTTAGGTAACGCCTCACACCCTGCCGCTGCAACCGTCCTCGATCGCAGCGGCATGGCTTCCTTGCGTACCCGTCAGGTCGGAATTGCGGCCGCACCGCTCGCCACCTCCGCACGCTGCCGCTCATAGTCTGCCCGCGGCATCGGAACGGCGTTGGGATTGCCGAGATCGTCGATCCTGACCCGATAGGTCTCCCGGGCCGTGACGGCGGCGAGCGCTGCGATGACAGTGATGCCGAAGGCGATCGCCCCCACAGTCAGGGGAATGTTGGCCGAGCCGGGAGGCGCCACGGTCGCAAACAAGGCCGGAAGCAATGCGGTGATGGTCGTGCCGATGTTCTGCGAGATCGCCATCGCCGACACGCGGGTGCGGGTCGGAAACAGTTCGGGGTAGAAGCTCGGGAAGATCGCGTTGTAGCCCTGATAGACCACGCCCCACATCAACAGCGACAGCAGGATCGCCAGCGGCACGTTCCTGATGCTGATGGCATAGAGATAACCGAAAGCCAGCACGCCCGAGAGCAGCGCACCGACGACGATCGGAGGCTTGCGGCCGACCTTGTCGGAGAGATTGCCGACGAAGGGAATGACGAACACGGCCAGCATGTTTCCGAGCACGGGGATCCAGAGATAGACGTCCTTGGCAAAACCGATGCCGTAGGCTGGCTGCACCGCATAGGCCGCACCGAAGATGGTCGCAACCACCGGGATGACATTCATCAGTGCCATGCAGATGACCCTGAGCATGTCGCGCCAGCTCAGTTTGATGGCCTGGACGATGGGCGCCCGCGGCGTTTCTCCCCGTTCGCCCTCGCGGGCAAAGGCAGGGGTCTCGTCGACTTCGCGACGAATGATGTAGCCCGCGACGATGACGAAGAAGCTGAGCAGGAAGGGAATCCGCCAGCCCCAGCTGTTGAAGGCCTCGGTCGGCATGTAGGCCGCCAGCGGCAGGAACACCGCGGCCGCGAGAATTTGCCCGGCCTGCACGCCCTGAAGCGCAAAGCTTGCATAGAAGCCGCGCCGGCCGAACGGCGCGTGCTCCAGAATCATCGAGCTCGCGCCAGAGATTTCACCGGCCACGGCAAATCCCTGCACGAGGCGCAGCATGACGAGCAGGATCGGCGCCAGGATACCGACCTGATGATAAGTCGGCAGGATACCGACCGCCATGGTCGAGATGCCCATCAGGAACATGCAGACGATGAGAACGGTCTTGCGGCCATGGGTGTCGCCCCAATGTCCCAGCACGAAGGCGCCGATGGGACGAGCCACATAGCCGACGCCATAAGTCGCCAACGACGCAACGATCGCGACGGTTGGATTCTCCGACGGGAAGAAGATTTGCGGGAAGATCAGCGACGCGGCGGTCGCGTAGATGAAGAAGTCATAATATTCGAGAGCTGACCCGATCCAGCCGCTGGCAGCGGCCTTCCTGGACTGACTCATGTGTCGGATCGCAGTCATCTCAAGTTTCCTCCCTTGGGTTTTGCTGACGTCCCGTTGACGGGCTTCGCTCAAAATTGGGCAGCACTCTCCGGCCGCTCTGCGGAGTTTCGCGAGCGCTTGTCATTGCCGATGGGTGTCTGCTTGGTGGGGACGATAGGCTTTCGCCGGGCTAACACAATTACCCCGTTATGCGACAAACCTAACATGATGTTATTTGCGCGCGAGACGTCCCGGCGAACACCGCCGGCAGGCTCATGCCGAGATCGGCCGAGAGATTGCGTCCGGCGATGGCGGGGTGGGAGGCAGTTGACATTGGACCATTACATGGTCCATTTTATCGAAATTGAGGAAAGACAATGAGATGCGGGTCTCCGTCACCGACGCAAAAGGACAATTGACCGATCTTGTCCGCCGCGCAGAGGCTGGCGACGAGGTGATCCTGACGCGGCATGGACATCCCGCGGTGCGGCTCGTCCCGGTCAAGCTTGCGCCGGACCGCGCCGCCCGCCGGACCGTGCTCGAGGCGGCGCGAAGGACCGGCGGGGCCAAAGCTATCCCCGGACCGACCGCCGCGCGCAGTCAGGACTTTCTTTTCGGCGATGACGGACTGCCGGAATGATCGCAGTCGACACCTCCGCGCTGATGGCGATCGTGCTCGACGAACCGCAAGCCGATGCTTGCATCACCGCACTGGAGACCGCCGACGAAATCCTGATCTCGGCCGCCTCCGTTGCAGAAAGCCTGATCGTCGCGGCACGGCGGGGCGTCGACGAAGAGATGAACAGGCTGATCAACGATCTCGGTTTGAACGTGATCTCGGTGACCCAAGCTTCGGCCGAACGCGTGGCGCAGATCTACTCGCGTTGGGGCAAAGGCATTCGTCCCGCCGGTCTCAACTTTGGTGATTGCTTCGCCTACGATGTCGCCAAGGAGCATGGCTGCGCACTTCTTTACGTCGGCGACGACTTTGCCAAGACGGATATCGTTGCGGCGGCGTAAGTCGACGACTGCCGGGCGGCAACCTACCGGCCGAACGGAAAAGCCACGGAGCAGCCGTCAGGCTGTATGGCCGGGATCGACGTGCTTCGGCGTTTTCTTATCGCGTTGGGGCGTCATCTTGGCCGGATCCGGCGCATCCGGCACACCGCGCGGCCCGAGCTGATCACGCTGAATGTCGTCTTCGGAGCGGGAGGGTTCAATGCCGTTCGGCTCCCGGGGCTTGGTCATCGCAGGCTCCTGAAGTGTTCTGCTCAAAGTGTCTCATCAAATTCCCAGCGCGTTCTCGCCGGCTTCGCGGCCGGGCACGCTGACATGGACTTCGTGTCCCTCGCGAAGCGCCAGCGATGCTGCGGCCACCGCCGATTCGAACGCGGCTTCCTTGGTGGAGTATCTGTTCTTGACATCGCCGTCGTGCAGCACGCCCCATTCGTCCTGCACCGGCACGATCGTGTATTGAGCAAGGCCCATGGTGTAACTCCTCGAGATCTATCGCTGCGTGAGCTGCGGGTGCGCGGCCGTCACGCGCCACACCGTGTTGCCGCTGTCATCGGCGACCAACAGCGCGCCGGTCTTGTCGATGGCGACGCCGACGGGCCGCCCGCGCGCCTGGTTGTCGCTGTTGAGGAAGCCGGTGACGACATCCTGCGGCGGGCCGCTCGGCTTGCCGTCCGTGAACGGCACGAACACCACCTTGTAGCCGTTCAAGACCTGCCTGTTCCAACTGCCGTGCTCGCCGACGAAGGCGCCGCCGCGATAGGCGGCCGGCAAACTCGCGCTTGTGTTGAAGGCCATTCCAAGCGGCGCGACATGCGAGCTCAGTGCATAGTCAGGCACGATCGCCCTGGCGACGAGATCAGGACGCTGCGGCTGGACGCGGGGATCGACATGCTGGCCGTAATAGCTGTAGGGCCAGCCATAGAAGCCGCCGTCCTTCACCGACGTCATGTAGTCCGGTACGAGATCGGGACCGAGTTCGTCGCGCTCGTTCACCACCGTCCACAACGCCCCGGTCTGCGGCTCGAAGCTGAGGCCGTTGGGATTGCGCAAGCCGCTTGCGAAGATGCGCCAGCGGCCGCTGGCACGGTCGATCTCGAGAATGGCGGCGCGATTGTGCTCGGCCTCCATGCCGTTCTCGGTGATGTTGCTGTTGGAGCCGACGCCGGCATAGAGCTTTGAACCGTCGGGGCTCGCGACCAGGCTCTTGGTCCAGTGATGGTCGATCGGTCCGCCCGGCAGCGGCGTCAGCACCGTACCCGGAGCGGTGATCTTCGTGTCACCCTCCGTGTAAGGATATCTGACGATCGCATCGGTGTTGGCGACATAGAGATCGTTGCCGACCAGCGCGACGCCGAACGGCGAGTTGAGATGGTCGAGGAAGACGCTTTGCGTATCCGGCACGCCGTCGCCGTTGCTGTCGCGCAGCAGCGTGATGCGGTTGCTCTCGCCGGTGTCGCCGCCGGATGTCGCCCAGGACTCGATGTATCCCATCACGATTTCCTTGGGGCGCTTGATCGGAGCGCCCTTCGGCGCCTTGGATTCCACCACCAGCACGTCGCCATTGGGAAGCACGTAAAGGAATCGGGGGTGCTGCAATCCGGTCGCGAAGGACTTGGCCTGCAAGCCCTGCGCAACGGCCGGGGTCTCGTCCTTTTTCCAGCCGACGATACGGGCGATGTGCATCGGCGGCAGCAGATATTGCTGGATCTCGGGAAGCGTCGGGTTGGCGCCGGTTTGCGCCTTCGGATCGCCACTGCCGTCATTGCAGCCGGCGAGAGACAGCAGAGAAGCGCACAACAGCGCCCGAGCGATTGCGGAGTTCATCGGGCAACTCCCACGCCGTGGCGATACACCATGGCCCAGCCGAGCCAACCGGTGACCGGCAGGATCAATACGGTGATGGCTGACAGAATGAGCCCGGTCGGCCACACCGAGGTCCAGGCATCGCGCGTGTGGATCAATGCATTGACGATGGCGAGGACCAGCGCCAGCGCGTTGCCGATCAGATGCGGCCAGGCCGGCGGCTGCGCCCGCACCAGGCGGTTGCTGAGGAAATCGGTCAGGCCCGCGATGGCCGCGAGCACGCCGAAGATGACGCCGACCACCAGAAGCCAGGCGGAAAAATCCGCCCACATGATCTCGGCACTGACGACATAGGCGATGTCGGTCAGCAGCGCTCCGATGAAGCAAGCGATCGGGATCGGCACCAGCATCGGATGAATCGGATGGCCTGCGATTTGCGCGGTCGAGCGCACACGCACGTTATCTTGCACGGTTGGCCTCTTGTCAGATCGCCGCCCCTCCCCGGTGGAAAACACCCGCTTCCAACGAAGGTTCCTGATGGTGGACCAGGCGCCGCCGTACCTCAACAGCGCTGCGGCCTCGAAGCACTCACGAGAAACCCCTTGCCGCTCCGAGCCTCGAGATGAACCTGCCCTTCAGGAGACGGCGCCTCCTTCAATCCAGCCTCGAAGCTTGACGGCGTCTCACGGGCGCCAGACCGAGCAGATCGAATCCCAAAGCCGGCCGAACGCCGCACTCATCCACGAGACGATCCGCACAGAGGGTGAGCCGGAGCTGGAGCGGCGATGGTGGGCCATCGTGCTGTCTGGCCTCGCCGCCGGTCTTTCGATTGGATTGTCCCTGATCGTCCAGGCGAGTTTCACGCGCTGATTTCCGACGAGGCCACCCGGAGACGCCAAATCGGTCAAGCGAGATGCATTAATTGGTTCGGGAGTGGCAGTGACTGACAAGCCCATCGTTCTGAGGAAACGTGGCTCTGGGGAACGTGGAACTTCCCAGCCCCGCGTATGTTGTGGGCGATGAGTGATGCGGCGGCCAGCACAAGGCGGGCCGCCATTGCTTACGCACGATGCCCATCATCGAACTCAGGAGCCGGAAATGAGCCGCGGAATGCCATCGATGACCGCCCTCTTGGGTATGCTCGCAATCGCCGGTTATCAAAATCGGGACAAGCTCGCCGACATGTTCCGCAATGCTACCTCCGGTCAGCCGTCGGGTGCCAAGGATTCGCTGGGCGGCATGCTCGGCAATCTTGGCGGCCTTGTGGGAGGCGGCGGCGTCGGTTCGCTGCTGAACGGCGGGATCGGCGAGTTGCTCGAGCACTTCAAGCAGAACGGACAGGGCGATGCGGCTCAATCCTGGATCAATCAGGGGCCAAATCGCGAAGTCACCCCGCCCGAACTCCAGCAGGCTATCGGTCCGGACGTTCTTCAAAAGCTGGAGCAGCAGACCGGCCTGTCGCAGCAGGAGATCCTCGACCGATTGTCGCGCGAGCTTCCGGCAGCGGTGGACAAATACACGCCGGACGGACGTCTTCCGGCGCAATCCGCGGGATAGGCACTCCTCAAGACTCGAGAAAAGATATGAGCATCATCTGGACGATCATCATCGGTTTCATCGCAGGCGTCATCGCGAAGTTCATCATGCCTGGCGACAACGAGCCCTCGGGTTTCATCCTGACCACGATCCTGGGAATAGTGGGCGCGTTCGTTGCGACCTATCTTGGCCAATCTCTCGGCTGGTACCGGCCAGGAGAAGGCGCAGGGCTGGTGGGGGCAGTGGTAGGCGCCATCATCGTGCTTTTCATCTACGGTTTTGTGGCCGGTCGCAGCCGTCGGGCCATCTAACCACCGTGGACGGAATTCTTCGCGTTAGCGGAGAATTCGCCCGCCGCGAAAGGCGATCGGCAAGATGAAATGGATGCTCGTTGTCCTGGTAGGAGGCATGACCCCGGTCAACACCGACCTGGTTTTCGACAAGTTCGCCGACTGCCTTGCCGCCGAGGAGCAGATGCGAAAGCACTACACGGACGCTTTCGAGGCCTGGGACCGATGGGCGGCGGCGAATATCGAGCGACGACGCGAATACTCAAAGGTGCGCGACCTCCAGGCCAAACGGCTGCTCAGCAACATCGGTACCTGCGTTCCTCACGCAGGCGGCGAGGCCGCAGCGCCTCAGCAGCAGAGCAATCCGACACCTTCTCCTCAAGCCGCACCTACGCCGCAGCCAAGTCCGAAACCGTGACGTTTGAACGTTCCGAACAGGGGCGGTCGCAAACGAATGTTGCAATTGCTTTCGATACGCTCCGGACTTTGGAGGAGATCAGCATTGAGCGACAGGACGGGCAATGAACCTGCACCCTTGGTGCTTCTCGGCGTGGCAATCATCCCGATCATTGCAGTATTGGCGTGGTTCGCTTTTTAGGCTTTGAACCTTTTCCACGATCGCGCGTCATACAGTCGAAGCGTCCCTAAGCTTCACCCCTACCAGAAAGCCCCGCTTCCCCCAGGCGGGGTTTTCGCCGTCGGCGCTGCATCAACGCACCGATCTTTTCAAGCGCCCTTTTGGCTTGACCACTTTTTCCCGATGCAGCAGCCTAGCTATGGGCAGGGTTTTGAGGAGGCACAATTGCCGAAAACCCTAGTGGAATTCAGAGCGCAGAACCTTCGTTTACTTGAGCAGCTTTGTCCGGACGATCCGGGCTACATTCAATCATGGATCAGGAAGTTCGACCGCCAGAACGGGATCGAACCTGAAGCTCCTGCGAAGTCTCGCCGGGAGCGAGGTGTTGCTTCACCCAAGAAGGCCAGGTCCAGCGACCGAACCAATTGAGCTCGTGGTTGCCTTCGCTCGGCGCCGGAAGCTACGGCGAAGAGGCGTTGGGCTAGGCAGTTCGCCGCTTTTTCCGGGGAGCGCTCGCCTTTGTCTTCAACTTACCGGTCCCGGTATTCGACACACGAGCCACACCTCCGAGTGCAGCTGCAAGAACCTCGTGCTGAGCATCTCGGCCTTACCGTGCTCACAGCCGTCTTCAACGGGCCGGACAATGAAAACATTGGAGCGGGTGAAGGGAATCGAACCCTCGTATTCAGCTTGGAAGGCTGCGGACAACCCAAAAGAACCAACGGCCATTATGACAAATTGGCCCCTAACCCGTCACTGAGCCGTAGTGGGTATTCGGGTTTGTCATAAGCAAAACGCCGCCCCCGATCACAGGGGCGGCGTTCTGATTTTCACGACCGGGGTGCAATCGGTCGGGGCTACCACACCAGCTCCACCATATCGCGCCCGGTCCAGCCCCAGCAGGGGAGCCTGCGACCATGCCGACTACCAGCTTCGACGGATTCAAATCCGAGATCGGGCGGATTCAACGGGCCACCGGGCTGAGCTTCGGGGATGCGGAACTGCTTTTTGTGTTTCGCAACATCGGCGACTCCAAGCTCTACGAGCATGAGCGCATCCGGGTCGGGGAGCTGGAGCGCCGTCTCGCCGGTGCCGACGTGGAGCGCGTCTCATCGCTCCGGGCCAACGACAACGGACGCGGCCCATCGTCATACCGCGCGCCCACAACGCCGCCACCGCCGCCAGAGCAGGACAAGCCCGTCGAGCCTCTCACCCTGCGCGACATCTCCAACTGGGACGAGGTTGAAGTCCCGCAACGCGACTGGGCCGTGAGGGACCGCATCATCCGCCGGGCCGTGACCTTACTTTCTGGCGAAGGCGGAGTCGGCAAGTCGATACTAACCCTGCAGCTTGCTGTCGCCCATGTTCTCGGCCGGGACTGGTTCGGCTCATTGCCCCAGCCCGGACCAGCAATCTATCTCGACGCCGAAGACGACGAGCCTGAATTGCACTTCAGGCTGGAGGCGATCCGCGCCCATCTCGGCGTCACGTTCACGGAGTTGAACGACGGCGGCCTTCACCTCGTGCCACTCGCGGGCAAAGACGCGCTACTCGGCGTGGCGGATCGCGCTGGCATCATCCAGCCGACCCCATTGTTCGAGAGGTTGTTGCTGTCGGCGACCAACATCAAGCCGGTGTTAATCGTGCTGAACTCTGCGGCCGACTTGTTCGCAGGGAACGAAAACAATCGGAGTGAGGTCCGGCAGTTCGTTGGCCTACTGCGTCGTCTCGCTATCGCCAGCGGAGGTGCCGTGCTGCTGACATCCCACCCTAGCCTCAGCGGTCTCTCGACCGACAGTGGACTCAGCGGCTCGACCGCATGGAATAACAGTGTCAGGTCGAGGCTCTTTTTCAAGGTGAGCGAAACCAACGATGACCCCAGATCGGATCAGCGCGAGTTGATCGTCCGAAAGAATAATTATGGCCCCACCGGAGAAACCATCCGCATGATCTGGCGCAACGGCCTATTCGTGCCAATCACGGCGCCGTCGAGCATCGAACAGTACGTCGCCGAGCGCCGGGCCGATGATGTCTTCATGGGCTTGCTTGCCCGCTTCAGTTACGAGGGCCGGAAGGTGAGCGACAAGACCGGCACTAACTACGCCCCGGCGAAGTTCGAGGCCGAAGCGGAGGCCAAGGTGGTCAAGTGCAGCAAGCAGGCGTTGGCGGACGCTATGCGGCGGCTCTTCACTGCTGACAAAATCCGGGTTCAGGAGGATGGGCCACCATCCCATCGACGGTCCCGGCTGGTGATCGTCGGGGGTGTGTCATGAGGATTCCACCGACCCTTCCACCGACCTTCCACCGCCTTCCACCGGGGGTGTACCACCACCCCCCTTATACCCCCCGTGCTGGTGGAAGCGCACCAGCGGCGCTGGAAGCGCCGTGCGCTCCACCATCAAACGCAAAGGGCGGCAGTCGCTGGAGTGCGAAGCTACTGGAGCACGAGTGATGCTCTCCCGCCCACCAGCCCGCTATCGCTCGTCCGCCGATGTGCGCGAACGGCGGCGGACTGCGCAGCAGGCCTATCGGCGGCGGCTCGAAGAAGGCCGCATGTCGGTTTCTGTCGAGATCGACAGCGACGTGATCGAGATGCTGATCGCCAGCCATTGGCTCAAGGACGGCGAATGCGAGGACCGCGCCAAGATCGGCAAGGCTTTGGGCGCGATGGTGGCGGAAGCGGCAAAGCGGTGATCCTCCCCGTCGGGGGACAACAGCGTCAGTTTTGAAACCGGAAAAATAATCCGTGACCGATCTTCATCGACCGCCCGGAAGACGTGCCATCCTGCCGGGCATGAACACGCAGCGCCCAATTCCACTTCGACCAGACGTGACCGCCGCCGCCCGCGAATGGAGGCGCTCATTCGTCGATGACGCGACCGTCCGCGCGCTGGCGCGGCTTCGTAGAACATCCGTCGATGAAGTCCGGCTTGAGCTGCGTGCTCCAGTCTCGCCGATGAAGGTTGGCGATTTCCCCGGCGGCAGCATCGCCGAATTGATGGCTCTGGCGGACAACACTGCGTTGGCGGAGATTTTCGATCTGGCTCACAAGATCGATATGACCGGCAAGGCGAGTTTCGAAGTTGTGCTGCCGAGCAATGTTACCGAAGCGGTCTTCGTCGAGGAAGACGCGCCGATCCCGTCGGCGTCGGGACTGTTCACTGGCTTGGCAATCGAGCCGCCGAAAAAAGTCGCCCTGCTCGCGCCGATCACGAGCGAGCTGGAGTATTATTCGGCACCCGCTGCCAGCGTCGTGATCTCGCAGCTTCTCCGCATCGCGGTCGGCAACGGTCTCGTCAATGTCATGCTTGGCACCGCTGCGGCGACTGCTGCCGCACCGGCTGGGCTGCTGTACAACGTACCGCCGCTTGTCGCTGGTGCGTCGGCATCGGAGGACATCAAAGCGCTGCTCGCCGCAATCTCTGCCGCTGGCATCAGCAGCCGGTCAGCCGCACTCATCGTCGCGTCAGATTTGTTTGCGGCATTGCAAACGCAGCCGTGGCCGCTGTTCAAACGCAAGGTCATCGAAACTCCAACGCTGGCGCCCGGCACCGCCATCGCCATCGCGGCTGATGGTTTTGTCGTCACAGGCGAAGGCGCGCCGGTAGTCGATACGAGCAAAAGTGCGACGCTGCACATGAGCGAAATCCCGGCGCAGATTTCGACACCGGGCACACCTGCAACCATCGCCGCGCCGGTGGTCAGCATGTTTCAGATCGACAGCTTCTGCCTGCGTTGCGTCGCGCGGGTCAATTTCGTGGCCGCACCGGGCGCGGTTGCGTGGATTCAGGATGCAACGTGGTGACCGCCATGAATGACGAACTAGAGCAGATGCTGAAGGCCAACAAGGCACGAGCCGATGAGGTTCGTGCGGAGCTTACCATCAGCGCCACGGATCGTTGGCTGTCTGAACGGCCTGACATCGTCATGCAGCCCAGAGAGTTTAACCGCTGGTTGGCCAGACAGCCTGAGCAGTCTGAGATCGAACTAACGCAGCCGGAGCGTCCGTTTTCCCACGAGGGGACGACAGGCCAGCGCGTGACTGAGGAGGCTGATGTCGAGGTGCTCATTGATCATTGCGTCAATGAAAAGCTCGCCCAGTATCATAGCGCCCCGGACATGCGCCCGGTGACCCGCGAGGTGCTCAGGGGTTTGGTCACTGGCATCCGCGCCGAAATCGTCGAGCAAGTCGGACAGCTCCGCGCCGACATCGAGATCCAGAAGGCGCATGCCGGTGAGCGTGGAGAAGTCATCGATCTGCCAGCATTGCCGTTGCGGAGCCAGCGTCGTGGGTGAACGAGTTCAGAAATCTGATGTCCCGCTCGACCCCGAAGCGTCGATAATCCTGCGATATGCCACCGTCGCGCAAATCAAGGACGACGCGGCGGAATTGTCGAGGCTGTATGCTGAGCTAAGTCCCCAGCAGCGCGAGCAGCTTCAGGTACTGTGGTTCGGCCCTGCTTTTTCAGAATGACTAGTCGCGATGTGACTGATGATTCAGTTCGCTCAAGCTTTTTGGCATAGAGCAAACTTGCTTGCCTTCTGCTTTCAATTCCAAAAGGAAGCTATCGTCTTCAGGGGTCCAGTTGCGCATCCAACCCTCAGGTGCAGCTATATTGGCGGGCTCGGCGGTGGAGCCCGTACTCCGGTGCATAGGTAACTCAGCACTGGAACTTGCGTTCCATCGCCGGAACCGGGTAAAAGGGTTGAGCGTGCTCGGGGGTAGCGTTATGGCGTCGGTGCTTCTGGTCGAGGATGAATCGCTCATACGCATGATGATTGCGGACATGCTGGTCGAGCTAGGTCACAGCGTCGCTGGTGAAGCGAGCGATTTGCAAAGTGGGCTTCTGCTCGCTGCTGTGCCGGGCGTTGACGCCGCCATTCTGGACATACAGCTAGGGGTACATAGTTCTCACCGCATCGCAGCGGCACTGCAAAGCAAAGGCGTTCCGTTTGCCTTTGCAAGCGGATATGGAGCGGACGGCGTGCCCCAAGGGTTCGAGGATTACCCCGTTCTTGAAAAGCCTTTCCAAATTGAAGAACTTCAACGCTGCTTAGCGACTCTGTTGCGCTAACAAACTCCGGTGGTCTGTTCCATCACCCGCACGAGGTCTTCCAAGGGCGGGGGGCCGGGGCCGAAAATGCGGGTGGCTGCAGTTTCCCGCGCGGGGCCGCCCCAAGGGTGACTTATGTAGGTGCGAACATTCGGATGAGGTAAAGCCATGGCTTCTAATCTCACCGTAATCGACCCGGCATCGAAGCCCAATCCGCTGGCGCCGCCCGCGTCCCTCAACGAAGCCGGTCGCAAACTCTGGGAAGCCATCCACCGGGACTACGTTATCGAGGACAGCGGAGGTCATCAGATGCTCCTGCGCATCTGCGAGGCCGCCGACAGCCTCGCGACCTACGATCAGCAGATTGGCCGCGATGGCCCGACGATCAGGACTGCTGCTGGGCTGAAAGAGCATCCGCTGCTGAAACACCAACTGGCGACCCGCAGTTTCATCGTCCGATCCCTGCTGCGGCTCAACCTTGATGTCGTCGCGCCGAGAACGGAGCTTGGACGGCCGAGCGGCGGCGGGGCCTATCGCGGGGAAGATCGATGAGTACCATCATGCGACGCAGACGCGAAATTCGCACGCTCAACCCATGGCGACGCCACGAGCTGCTCATCGGCGAGGTCAGGCTCTCATCGAGCTATGAGGGCTACACCGATGGTCACAACACACGGCTTTTGGACTTCATCGGTCCCGAAATGCGCCGCGATTGGGCCGACAACCGCGCCGATCTTTTGGAGTTCTGGCGGTCCGGCCGGTACACGACACCGGACATTTTTCCGAACAGCTTACCATGGCTGTTTGCGCGGGCCCGACCCGGCCGGTTGCTTTGGGCGTACGAGCATTTGGACTAGGCACCTAGGCACGAAGGAGTCGGGCGGCTTCACGGTTGCAGTTGGACATTTCCCGGAGACGATAATATCCAGCTGCGATTGATCCGCTCAAGCATTCCTGTGACGCAAATTACCCTTCCAGTCTTGTGGGCTTCGACTGCGATGATGTAATCGCTCGGAGGCAAAGTCACTTTTACGTTCAACTGCCCATAGTCGGCGCTATTCCACTGTACAACGATTTCTCTTGGGCTCGAAACATCCAATAAGTCCGCCGGGTTGTGTTCTGATTTCAGTCGGATGACTGTTCCGTTTATGGTGTAAGGCCGTGCGGTCTCCACTCTTCTAAGGGAAATTGCAGCATCCCGGACGAGTTCAATTGTGGACGGCTTCATCTCGAATGTAGGTGCAGCTAGCACGTCGGGTGCAGGAATCCACTCCGGAGACCAAGCAACTTCTATCTTCAGCCGGTCGTTCGTCTTCTCAACTAATTCGATGAGTGCATCGCACATATTCGCGTTGAAACCAGTTTGATAGTTCTCCGCGATGACGCCGGGATTTTCTGAGTGTTCTGCCAACCTGATGTTGCTTAACCCTCGAACCAGACGCTGCACGACGCGCCGTTCGAAAGGAGCAACTTCTGGCACTACGGAAAGCGAGGGCTCGTCGTTCCGAACTACTGGGGATTCGATAGTGAATCCAAAGCTCCCCCTAAACGTGTGGCCAAACCTGCATCGATCAGCATAGGCTAAGGCGTCCTTTGTCACGCGCCCGAAAAAAGCAGAAGGTCCAAGTTCAACCGTTGCAGTGGTGGTAATCAGACGCTTCGCATTAGCAATGAAGCCGCTGGCTATGTTCAAATCAATCGAATCTGACCGAACGAGTTCGTCCGGTAGAATTGAACGAATGCGATCGAATGCGATCGAGTTTATGTCATCAATGATTTGAGGTGCATCCCGCCCGGCAAGCTGCCCCAACGTCCGAAGCGCGTCGGCGATCAGACGCTCGGCCCCCCCAAAGTCGCGACGGGTCGCCAACGGCACTTCGAGTCTCTCACCACCATCGACCGCAAGCGTAAACAAGGACGTTGTATTCGTCTTTGTGGGGGTTTCTTGCCAACCATGCAATTGGAGGTATCTTCGAACTGATTCAAGAGACACGGCCTTTGTCTGTTCGCTGTTGTCGGCCATGCTAGACCCCTAATCGCCTGTCGCGTTCGGCGTTCAGGATATTGACGATCGCTTGCGACGTAAGTTCATTAGACCTTGGTATTCGGATTCTTTTCGTGGAAGTGTTTGTGGTTCTCTCCCCTTGCAGGCGCATCCAGTAACAACAATGCTTTAACACCAGCCGGGTTTCGTCGGATTCCATCCAATGCTCTGCATTGGCAGGAAGGCAAAGCAGAATCAAAATGCATGGCGCAGCCTCACTGTCGCGCTCTACCATGTCGTTGTAGGTCTTAGCTTCCAGATCGTACACCACGTCGGAGCCATCGTGTTCCCAATTAATGGTGGCTTTCATCTGGAAGTCTACGGCAAAACCGGACTCGACCCGTCGCGCCCCAATGACTTTGATCGACCGGAATGTCCCGTCAATTCCATAATCGTGAACACGTTGAGCGGCTAGATTAACGCCCGCACGTCCCGCCAAGGCGTGTACGTATGCTAGACTAAGGCATTCTTCGGTGTGCTGTAAGGTAATCAAAAAAATACCTGTGGGGTCTAACAAACCCGCTGACTACTTTGAATTGCATTGCTATCGAAGATACTTAAAGAAATCCATAATTATTTATACCGGCGATTCGTCCAAGCCCGAAGCACCGAAAAGCCTTGGCCCGGCTCTAGCATGCTGATGGCTCCGCCCGACAGTTTATTGATCTCCGCTAACTTCCCTGATGTGATCGCGCCATTCAGCGTCGGGCTGCCGTTTGAACAGCTCGGCGATGCCGCTCGCGAGCTTCGCACCGTCCGGCGTCTGGATGGCGGCGATGGCCTCGATGACTTGTGCTTCGATATTGGCCTCGCGCAGGATGCGCTCCGTGACCTCCGCGCGGACCCTGCTCTCGATCTGATCCGACAGCTCCCGCTCCAATACGTCGTCCGGCGGAATCAATTTGCCGCCGCCGAACTGGGTCATTTTGCGGTCGAGCCATTCGATCAATTGCGGAGTCGTCATCGCGTTCAGTTCGACGCGATTGGTTTGTAGCCAGTTCACCCAAAACTCGCCTTCTTCGCGCTCGCGAACGTAGTCGGCAACGGCCTTCTCTCGCTTAGTCTCCTCCAAGCTCTCGACCTCTAGTTCCATATCGATGGCCTCCCACGGTTCGAGGCCGAGATTGACGATTTTGATCTTGCGTGCGCTGCGCGCCTTGGTTGCTTCCTGCAGGGTCTGGTAAATCATGGTGCCAGATGCATCGGCATCGTGAACGCAGAACACCGCGACCGACTCATCGTGTTCAACCAGCTTGTCGATCAGGTCGCGGGCGGCGCGGGTCGAGAATCCCTTCGACGACATCACGGCGCAGTCGTGCCGCTCCAGCCAGCGGTTCTGCTTCAGCGCCTCTTGCGCTCCTTCCTTTTCGATGTAGAGAACTTTGTTGAAAGTCCATGCCGGGCGTTCGTACTCCTCGACCATCAGGGTGCCGAGCGTAATGGTCTCGTCACGGTGCGGGTGCGTGATCGAGCCACGCGGTTCGCGATACATCAGCGCGATCTCGCCATTTTCGGCCTCAAAGTCGTCGATGACCCCGGTGAAGTGGTCGATCTTCAGTTCCTTTCCGGTTTCGTCCATGACAATGGGCCGCAAGAAGTAGAACAATTGCCGCGCGTTGAATCGATAGCCCTCCTTACCGCTGACGGCGGCAATGGCATCGTCGAGATTGTCGAGGACGACATCTTTCTGCGACAGACTTCCGGCTCTTGCGTCCGGGCGGCGCGCCTTGCGCACTGCCTTCGCCACGGCGCTGCCGATCTCGGCCAGAAAGGGTGTGAGGTCCGGCGCTTTACCATCCGACGTGATCGGCATGTAAGGCGTGATGATGTTCAGTCGGACGGAGAAGTTCTTGTCCTTAGGTGCCTCCGTCACCGTGTGCCTAAGCCCGCAACCGAACACGTTGATCTTCCGCCCGTCGCGCGTCGCACGGATGTTGCCGGTGACCGGTGTGCGGTTGACGCAGAGGACCAGCTGCATTTCCTCGTCCTCTCCGGCCCACGCCTCGACCACGTAGGGGATCTCGGCGCGCGGCTCGATGCCAAACGACGCGACGCCACTCCACGTGGCATAGGCCCGGTGCGGAAACAGCTCAGGGCCGACCGCGCCGAGCCGCTTCGGGTTGACTGGCCGCGCATGATCCCGCGCGATCTCCAAGAGTTTGGCGGCTTTGTCGCGGCCGACCTCGCCGCAAACCATGCGGCCGAGCCCGGCGGCCGCAACGATCTCCCCAGCCTTGCCGCCAGTGCAGCCGTCTAGGCGCGCCACCAGCTCGCGCAAAGGTGTGTCCCCGCTCGCCGATAGCAGCTCGTGAAATTGGGGGGCGTCGTACCACCATGGCGACGACTTGCCGGTGAAGGACTGCCCTCTGTGCGCCATCAGTTCAGCGACCGACGCCCAGTAGAGCGCGTGCTTGTCCTCCGGGATTGCCGGACCGAAGCTGATCTCGATTCGGGTGCCAAGCGGGTCATCGACCTGCGTCACGCTCAAGACCGTGGTCGTGCCGTCCAACTCCGGGCGCAGCTCGATGTGCCGACTGCCTGTGGAAACGCTCAGGGAGCCGCTGGAAGCGAGCACGCTGCCCGCGACCACCCGAAGCCCGTTCCCAAGGGCGCCGCGTGTCGGCAGCCGCAACAGCTTAGACGAGACCATAGGCCGGTTGATGCTGAACAACCGGGCGATCTGTTCGGGCTCGCCTCCAATTCCGGGGCCATCGTCCGCGATGAAGTAGCCGCCCCCCGGCAACTCGCCGATGTGGGCGCGGGCTCCGGTGTCGAGGGCGTTGTCGGTCAGTTCCTTCAGCACCAGACGGCGCAATTTGCTAGCGGCCACACCAGCCTTTTGCTGGAGTCCCTCGACGGTGCGGAAGCTGGTCCAGTCTTCCCGTTCGAACATCTTCAAAATTCGCGATGGCGGTCAGCTTGGTGACCGGCGGTCCGGATTTTCAAAGTGTGCTGAGCAAAAGCTGCCGCTGTAAATTAGGTCAGAACGGCCTACGGCGACCTATAGCGAAGAAGGTTGCCGGGGCCACAATGGGCAGGGGTGCTGGCAAAAAATTCACGGTGGAGAGCTACGCGCGTGCTGCACTGGGCGTGACCTGCCTGCCAAGCCCGTCTGTGGCAGCAATTTCCAAGCGCTTTTGGGAAGTTGAGGATTTGATAGGGATCTAGCAAAACTGTTGCGGCGTCATTGATAGGGGTATATCATACCAGATCATGACGCATAAACTCCGATTTGACGATGTTCGCCACGCGCTCGATATGACCGCTCCTGCCTTACGACGGTGGCTGCAATTCAAGCTGATCGGCAACACCGCGAAGAGCAAGGCGCGCGAAGGCAAGCAGCTTCAGTTTACCTTAGACGATTTGGCCGTCTTAGCGCTGGTAAAGGTGATGGCGGAATACGGTGTCCCTATCGCCGCCGCCTACAAGATCGCTGCTAGGGAAGTGGACCAAGCGGGACCTTGGTCGGGCGATCAGACGGCTGAATCCTTTTGGAGTCGGTGGGCCCCCGATACGCAAATTATTGTCAGCCGCGCCGAGGACAAGAACGGCAACACTGTTTGGAAGATCGCGAAATTCGAAAATGCGGAAGTAGCCTACACCTTGGGCGCCCATCTCACGCTCTACCCGCGCGCGCTTATTCGCGCGGCGATTCAGCGGGGCGTCGAATCGGTCGAAAGTCGTGACGAGAAGCGGCGCGCCTGATTGCGATAAATCTTCAACGAGTAGCTCTGATGGGCCATGGTTCTAGCAATTTCAGGGAAGCGGATCTGAGGCGAGCGATGCGTGTCATTGAGGCCGCTGGTAAGAAGATAACTGCGGTCGAGATCGAGGATGGTCGCCTCATCAGGCTCAAGATCAAGATTGGTAATGGCACCGATGGCGACGACATCAATATCGAAACTTCGGACGATTTAAGGAAACTCATATGAAGCCGCCCCGTTCTGCCCTGCCCCTGCCCCGCTATACGCAGCGGCACCCGGTGAACGGATGCTGGGGATATTTTTTTAACCCGCCAACGTGGGCGCGCAAAAAGAATTGTCCAGTCGCAAGTGAGGCGCTGGGTACAGATTACGATGCCGCCGTTCGTCGCGCTGAAGACGTTTTGCTGAAGGCCTTCGATAGCTGGCGCACAGCCGGTGTTTCGGATAGTGCTGCGTCGCCGGTCGCCTCGGCTGGCACATTCGACTGGCTCATTGGGGAGTATCGATCCGACCGACGCTACACCAAGCTGAGTGGCAAGCAAAAGCGTAACCATGAAGCCGGTTTTAAACTAGTTGGTGGATATGTTCTGAAAGACGGGCGCCGTCTAGGGCTGGCTCGATTGAACGCGATCACCACGGCAGTCGCCGACGCGCTCTATGAGAAATTACTGATTGTTAAGATCACCGAGGCGGATGGCAGCGTCATCGAGCGCGAACGCCGCACTTCGGTCAATCACGCAATGAAATCCTGCCGACGCGCGTGGAACGTCGTTTCGCGGCGGCATCCGGGCAAGTTGCCCTTGGTCAACCCGTTCGCGCAGATGGGTCTGCGCTCGTCGGATCGCGAGACACCGACCGCAACCTATGAGGAATTGCAGACGTTCCGCGCCAAGGCAGTCGACATGGGTCTGCTATCGCTGGCAACCGCCGCTCTCATCGGCTGGGACTGGTTGCAACGCGAGACCGACATTTTCGCGACCTTCGACGTGTCGCATTATCGGCCGAAGGAGCACCCCGACATGGTGCGCGTCGTGGACGAAAAGACGAAGAAGGAAAGCTGGATTCCGCTGATCGACGATGCGGGTACACTGCTCTATCCCGAACTCATGGCCGAACTCGACGCCATCAAGCGCCAGCGCATCGGCGGGCTGATGCTGTGCCGAGACTGGGGCGACCGGGGACCGTGGCCGACGTGGCCAAAGCCGAACGAACCAGACTTCACTCACCTGTCGCGCAAGGTGAAGGAGGTGATCCGCGCCGCCGGTCTGCGGGAACAACTGTCGTTCACGTCATTCCGCCATGGCGGTTTCACCGAGGGCGGCGACGCCGAACTCACCGACCGCGAGATGCTCGCTTCGGGCCGCCATACGACGGTGAAGGTGCTCCCGAAATATACGAAGCGGACGACACGCCAAATTGAGAATGCGATCAAAAAGCGCCGCGCGTCGCGACAGAAAACTTAGAACGATGAGGCAACAAAAGGCCGCGATTTGTCATAACGCGCAGCAGCCGTCTTGTCATAACGGACGACCGACGATGCGACAAGCCATTGAAAACATTGGAGCGGGTGAAGGGAATCGAACCCTCGTATTCAGCTTGGAAGGCTGCTGCTCTACCATTGAGCTACACCCGCGACAGGGGCTCCCTAACACGGCCGGGCGGCGGTCTCAACTGCCCAGGATCAACTGCCAAATCGACGGCTTTCCAGCGCCGTCCTGGCCCTGCGAACAGCCGCTGCTTCCTCCCGACCCGCCTCCCCTTAACAACACCGGAATTGCCGCCTATATTGATGTCTTCCGTAACCAACGAAAGGAGGTGATCCAGTGTCTTTTACCAAGCGCTGTCACCTCGCTGGGATCGCCCGCTAAGCTTTGAATAGAGGCTTGGCATCGGGGCGCTCTCAGCCCTGGACCAGCGAGCAAGAAATCGGGCGCGGCGGGGTCTCCCCGCCGCGCCTTTTTCGTGGGTCACGCGCCTGCTGCTCAGGCGGGCGGCTCGCCGGCGAGCGCCTCGCGGACCCTCAGTGACAGGTCCGCCTTCCGGTACGGCTTCCTCAGCAACGCAACGCCGGGACCGAGCTGGCCCTCGTGGTCGAGGGCGTTGTCGGTATAGCCGGACGTATAGAGCACCTTCATCCCCGGGCGAAGGCGCCGCACGGCCTCGGCCAATTCCTGCCCGTTCATGCCACCGGGCATGATGATGTCGGTGAACAGCAGATCGAATTGGGCGCCCTGCTGCACCAGCGCAAGCGCGGTTGCGCCGTCGCCGGCTACGAGGGTGCGATAGCCGAGGCTGCCGAGCTGGGCGATGACATAGCCCTGCACCAGCGGATCGTCCTCGACGACGAGAACCGTCTCGTGCCCGCGTGCCGCCGCGGGCGCCTGCAGCGACCCGACCCTCGCCTGCGCTCCGCCCGCAGATCGCGGCAGAAACAGCCGAATCACGGTGCCGCGGCCTTCCTCACTCTCGATCGCGACGCTGCCGCCGCTCTGCTTGCCGAAGCCGTAGACCATGCTGAGGCCGAGCCCGGTGCCGCGACCGACCCCTTTGGTGGTAAAGAACGGCTCGAACACGCGGTCGCGGATATCGGCGGGGATGCCATGGCCGGTGTCGGTCACCGCGACCATGATGAAGGCGCCGCGTGTGGCGTCGCCGTCACCAGCACCATCCAATTCGCGGTTTGCGGTCTCGAGCGTCAGCGTGCCGCCGCCAGGCATCGCATCACGCGCATTGACGGCGAGATTGATGATCGCCGACGACAGCTGCGACGGATCGGCCATCGCCGGCCAGGCGTCGTCCGCGAGGTGGGTCACGATCTCGACGTTTCCGCCCAGGATCGGCTTCAACAGCTTCGCCGTCTCGAGCACGAGGCCGTTGACGTCGATCTCGCGCGGCTCCAGCGGCTGGCGACGCGCAAAGGTCAAGAGCTGCGAGGTGATCTCCGCGCCTCGCGCCGCCGCATCGTCGATCAGCTGGGCGATCGCGGCTAGGTCGGGCTTGTCCGCCAGCCCCTCCCGGACGATCTCGATGGTGCCGGTGATGACAGTGAGCACGTTGTTGAAGTCATGCGCGACGCCACCGGTGAGCTGACCGATCGCATCCATCTTCTGCGACTGCCGAAGCCGCTCCTCCGTCTCGTGCTGCTCGGTCAGGTCGGTGGCCGAACCACGATATCCCATGAAGCGTCCATCGGCGCCGAACACCGGCTGGCCGTTGACGCTGAAATGGCGCGCGCGCCCAGCCGCATCGCGGCCGCGATACTCGAACTTCCGGAACGGCTCGTGGCGATCCAGCGTCGCCAGGTGACCGCGCCATTTCTGCGGCTCGGCATCGTGGTCGAAGGCGGCGTCTGAACGGCGCCTCCCGATCAGCGCCCTCGGGTCCATGCCGAAAGCATCGGCCCGCTCTGAAATGTAGGTGAACACGTGATCCGGGCCGGTCTCCCAGAACCAGTCGGATGCAGTCTCGGCATAATCGCGGAAGCGCTGCTCGCTCGCGCGGGCGTTCTCCTCGGCGTGCTGCCGGATCTTCAGGTCACGCTCGAGATTCCCATTGGCCTCGCGCAGCTCGCCATAGGCGTGTTCGAGGTTGGCGCACATGGCGTTGAAAGCAACGACCACCTTGTCCAGCTCGTCGGCCTCGTAAGGCGGCCGGCGCTCCAGGCGCAGCGGCGGCGGCGGCCGTCCGAGGCTGTATTTGCCGACGTACTCGGCGATGGCGCCGAGATGCCGCGTCACCAGCAGATGAAACATGTAGATGATGAACAACGAGACAAGGAACGTCTTTGCCGCCTGGCTTGCCAGGATGACGAGGGCCCTGTTCAGCAAATGCTGATAGACGTCGGTCAGCGTCGCCTCGACCCGGAGCGTGCCGATGGCGCGCGAGGTCCCCTGCACCATGGTGGTCAGCGGAAATTCCCGGGTCATGATCGAACGGGTGTTTCGCTCGCCGACTTCGACACGGATCGGATCGGGCCGATCGGCGATCTCGCGGACCTCCGCCGCGCGAACGTCAGGCAGCCGCAGAATGCCATCGAGCTGGAGCTTGAGCTGGTTCTGGTCGAGATTCCACAGGCTCTCTCCGAGGCTGCCCGTGGTGCTGCGGCCGATTTCGTCCAGCCGCGTCTCGATCAGTCCGACCTCACGATTGTAATCCAGATAGAGCTGGAGCACGGTCAGGGTCAGCGTCACGACCGATGAGAACAGCAGCACGGCAGCAAGCAGCCGGGGCCCGACGCCGCTGCGCGACCAGTTGAAGATCCGCGACAGGAGCGCCGCGAACATGGGAGGCGCGAGCGCGGCGCCGATGCCGGTCAAATCCTGCTTCGCAGCCACCGGCGCAATGGCGCGGCCGCGCTTGCTATCGTCGTTGCCTGCGTTGCCCATGCACCACGTCCCGAAAATGGCGGCACCTGCTCAGCCTACCGGTCGCAGCCGCGAGCAAAGTGAACGGTTGAGGCCCTGCCTCAGCAGGCGATACGCGTGGCGATCCTGTCGGCCCATGATCCTGTCGGCCGATGATCCTGTTGGCCCTTGGGCGGCTTGAGCTCGACGGGGTCATATCTTGCGCCCAGCAACAGGATCCCCGGGCAAACTACCACCTCGCATGCTAGAATGACATCGGTGAAAGTCCGGAGCCGCCCGCACAGCGGGAACGCGCTGCAAACGTTGCGGGCCGGCACAGCTGCCATCTCCGGTAGATCGCGCGGCACCGCAATCCGATGGTAGCAGGGCACGCCCAAAAGGCATGGCCAGGGAGATGCGTCATGAGGCGGATAGTCGTGGTCTGCCTATTGCTGCTCGCGGCAAGCCCGTCGCAGGCGCAAGAGGTCATCCGGCTGGCACGCATCGCCGATATCCCCGATCAATATGTCGGCGGCGAGATGCTCCGCGCGGTCTATGCCAGGCTGAACATCAAGCTCGAATTCGAGGATGTCCCCGGCAAGCGCGCGCTCGCGCTGTCGAGCACCGGCGAGGTCGACGGGGAGGTCCAACGGATCGGAACGCTCTCTCGCGACTACCCGACGCTGATCCAGGTGACACCTGCGATCAATTACATCGAGCCCGCTGTCTTCACCACGAAACTGCAGTTCGACGTCGCCGGCTGGAATTCAATCAGGGACTACAGCATCGGCATCGTACGCGGCGTCGGCTCGTCGGAAGCCGGTACGCGCGGCATGACCCGGGTCACGGCGACCACAAGCCTCGACAACATGGTCAAGATGCTCGATGCCGAGCGCTTCGACGTGATGGTCGCCGACCTCTTCAGCGGGTTGGTTGCGGTGAGGAAACTCAATCTCCAGGCCAGGATCCATCCGCTCTCACCGCCACTCGAGCGCATCAGCATCTACCACCATCTGCATGAACGCCATCGCGATCTCGTGCCGAAGGTCGGAAGGATGATCGAGCAGATGGAGGCGAGCGGCGAGCTCGCCCGGTTGCGGGAAACCCTGATCAAGCAGGTGCTGAGCGAGATGTGACAAGCCGTCAGATCGTGCGAGGCCGCTCCCGCACCGCTACCGCGGCGATCAACAGCCCGACGCACCAGGCCATGGCGGCCCGCGGCGGCTCGCTGCCGAGAAGCACGGTGAAGATGCCCGCAAGCAGGCATGGCGCGACCGCCTTGCCGTTCCTGGTCGCGAGCGAGAGCAGGAACGGCATCGCGGCGATCGATTTCTGCACGACGTTCATGGTCGCACGCTGTTTCGTAAGCGTTGGGCTTAGAAGCCGCAAACGTTCATTGCGCGCGGGCGCTTGCCGCGCCGGCTTTCGACGATGCGCTCGCCGCCGCTCTCGGCCGAGCTGCCGTAATAGCGGTGGTGGCCGCTCTGGTCGTGCAGATCCGCGGCGTCCGACTTTTCCGTCCGACGCGCGTCGCAGATGATCTTGATGGTCGACATGGCCGCCTCCGAAGTGTTCTTGGTGGCAATCAGTCGCGCCGATTTCGGACGGCGTTCACATCTTTCGGCCGCAATCGGGTTTCGGGAAGGTTTCGTCGCCCCACCCCGCGACGCAATATTTTCCCCAACCCCATTGTCGGCTGCGACGGTGGTGATACGTCCTTTGGACGCGCGCAGCAAAAATCAACGAGGTGACGATGCTTTACGCCATCCTGGCCTATCACGTGGAAGACGAGATCTTGTCCTGGACGCCCGAGAAGGACGCCGCGGTCGTGGCCAAAGTCATCGAGGTTCAGGCTCCGCTGCGGGCAAGCGGGCATTTTGGCCCGGCCGCCCGCCTGGATGAGACCCGAAAGGCCCGCACCTTGCGTGGCCCCGGCGCGGGCGTCGTGCTGGACGGCCCGTTTGCCGAGACCAAGGAGCAGCTTCTGGGCTTCCACCTCGTCGAATACGACACGGACGAGGAGGCGATCGCGGCCGCGCGGACGCTGCGCCAGGTCAATCCGTCAGCGATCTACGAGATCCGCCCGGTCAAGCTTTACGTGCCGGCCGACGGGTTCGGCACGACGCCTTCCGGCGAATGAACGGCAGGCCTACTTGTCCGTCCCGGTCGGCCCGACATAGAAGCGCTGGATCAGCAGCCCGCCGAAGGCGATGAACCACACGAACGGGGCGACTTGCGGCGCGAACGCCGCAACGACGGTGCCCGGGATGAACACCAGCAGCGGAAACAGCGAGGCCATGATCTCGTGGCGCCAGCCGCCCAGGATCCTCCACCACAGCCAGGCATTGAGGCCGGCGATCGCAGTCAGGTGCAGGCCGTAGAGCACGGCGACCGCACTGCTCCTGGGATAGTTGGTGTAGAGGCCGTTGGTCACCGGCAGCAGCACGATCGATAGCAGGAAGAACAGATTGAGGATCACCGCGCCGCGGCTGCCGACGGGCTGGCGCGCCAGCCGCCTGTGATGGCTGATCCAGAACACGCCGGCGATGATGAAGCTGAGCGCGAGACCCGCGAGCTTGCCGGAATAGACCCGGGCGAGATCGTTCCAGTCGGGCGCGCTGGTGAACACCGCAGCCTTGGGCAGGTCGTAGGCGAGCAGCGTCATGGCGACGCCAAAGATGGTGTTGCTGAGCGATTCCAGCCGTCGCATCTCGAACTGGTCGGATTTGAGCTCGGTCATGCCGGGTGGCGCTTTTTTCGGAATGGAACCTTGGGCCGTCTTGTCCCTAGGTCTTAACATCGGTCCCGTCCAGACGCATTGCGATTCGCAGCGGGATCGCCGACTCTGGCTGTTTCACCGGGGCGATTCGTGGCGACATATCTGGACACGCTCAATGCGGAGCAGCGCCGCGCCGTGGAGCATGGCGTGGCCGATGGTGCGACCGTGGGCGCGCCCCTGATCGTCATCGCCGGTGCGGGCTCCGGCAAAACCAACACGCTGGCCCATCGCGTCGCGCACCTGATCGTCGCGGGCAGCGATCCGCGCCGCATCCTCTTGATGACGTTCTCGCGCCGCGCCGCGGCCGAGATGTCCGGCCGGGTCGAGCGCATCGCCCGAAAAGTACTCGGCGAGAACAATGCCGCGATCATGCGCGACGCGCTTACCTGGGCCGGCACCTTCCACGGCATCGGCGCGCGGTTGCTGCGCGAATATGCCGAGCGGATCGGCGTCGATCCTGCCTTCACCATCCACGACCGCGAGGATTCCGCCGACCTGATGAACCTGGTCCGGCACGAGCGCGGATTGTCGAAGACGGAGAGCCGCTTTCCCGCCAAAGGCACTTGCCTGTCGATCTACTCGCGCTGCGTCAATGCCGAGATGGAGATCGAGAAGGTGTTAGGGGCGCATTACCCCTGGTGCTCAGGCTGGGCGGCTGAGCTGAAGGGCCTGTTCGCGGCCTATGTCGAGGCCAAGCAGGCCCAGCACGTGCTCGATTACGACGATCTTCTGCTCTACTGGTCGCAGATGATGAGCGATGCGCTGATCGCGGAAGAAATCGGCGGCCGCTTCGATCATGTGCTGGTCGACGAATATCAGGACACCAACCGCCTGCAATCCTCGATCCTGCTGGCGCTGAAGCCGGACGGACGCGGCCTCACCGTCGTCGGCGACGACGCGCAGTCGATCTATTCGTTCCGCGCCGCCACTGTCCGCAACATCTTGGATTTCCCGCAGAGCTTCTCGCCCCGCGCCGAGATGATCACGCTCGACCGCAATTACCGCTCGACGCAACCCGTGCTGGCGGCGGCCAACGGCGTCATCGGCCTGGCGCGCGAGCGTTTCACAAAAAATCTCTGGACCGACCGTACCTCCGCGCAAAAACCGCAGCTCGTCACCGTGCACGACGAGACCGACCAGGCCCGCTACATCGTCGAGGAAGTGCTGGCCAACCGTGAGCAAGGCGCGCTCTTGAAGCACCAGGCGGTCCTGTTCCGGACGTCCTCGCATTCGGGTCCGCTCGAGATCGAGCTCACCCGCCGCAACATCCCCTTCGTGAAATTCGGCGGCCTGAAATTCCTCGATGCCGCGCATGTCAAGGACGTGCTGGCGCTGCTGCGCTTCACCGAGAATCCGCGCGACCGCGTCGCCGGCTTTCGCATCCTGCATCTGTTGCCGGGCATCGGACCTGCGACGGCGCAGCGTGTGCTCGACCAGATGGCGGAGAGCTCCGATCCGCTCGCCGCGCTCGGCCAGCTCCCGGTGCCGCCGCGCACCGGCGCGGACTGGACAGGCTTCGTCCGCACGATCGAAAATTTGCGCTATTCGGAATGGCCGGCCGATCTCGAACGCGTGCGGCTCTGGTACGAACCGCATCTCGATCGCCTGCACGAGGATTCCGAGACGCGCCGCGCCGATCTGATGCAGCTCGAGCAGATCGCGAGCGGCTATGCCTCACGCGAGAAATTCCTGACCGAGCTCACGCTCGATCCGCCGGATGCGACCAGCGACAAATCCGGGCCACCTTTGCGCGACGAGGACTATCTGATCCTCTCCACCATCCACTCCGCCAAGGGCCAGGAGTGGAAATCGGTATTCGTGCTCAACGTCGTCGACGGCTGCATGCCGTCGGATCTCGGCGCCGGCACCAGCGCCGAGCTCGAGGAGGAACGCCGCCTGCTCTATGTCGCGATGACGCGCGCCAAGGACGATCTGCACCTCGTGGTACCGCAGCGCTTCTTCGTCCACGGCCAGGCCGCCAAGGGCGACCGCCACGTCTACGCCTCGCGCACCCGCTTCATCCCGGAGCAGCTCGTCTATCTGTTCGAGCGCACCGCTTGGCCGAAGGCCGGGGCAAGCGCAGCGCGCACTGCCGCGCAAGGCCCGAAGGTCGACATCGGCGCGCGGATGCGGGGGATGTGGCGGTAAGGCACAAGAGGCTGGTGTCGGGGCCTGTCAGGATAACTGGAACAACAGAGGTCCGACATGAAAGCGGTCGTCGTCGAACAATACGCAAGTACGAAGAGCTGTTCGAGGAGAAGCTCGATCTGTTCGCAGCACTGCTGTCGCAGAAGCCGGTGACCTGGGAAGGCAAGCTGCGTCCGCCGCTGAGGGATCAATTAGTCTATCCCCCGGTCGAGAACGGCACGCTCAAGACCTGGATCGGCGTCGGCGGCAGTCCGCAATCGGTGGTGCGCGCGGCGCATTACGACCTGCCCTTGATGCTCGCGATCATCGGCGGCGATCCGGCGCGCTTCGCGCCCTTCGTCGATCTCTATCACCGCGCATTCAAGGAGTTCAGCCGCCCGCCACAGCCGATCGGCGTGCACTCGCCCGGCTACCTCGCCGAGACCGACGAACAGGCGCGCGAGGAGCTGTGGCCCGACTACAAGGCGATGCGCGACCGCATCGGCAAGGAGCGCGGCTGGCCACCGATGGGCCGCGATGAATTCGTGAACGAGGCCGAGCACGGTTCGCTCTATGTCGGCTCGCCGGAGACGGTCGCGCGCAAGATCGCCAGGACGGCAAAGGCACTCGGCGTTTCGCGGTTTCAGCTGAAGTATTCGGCGGGAGCCCTGCCGCATGAGAAGCTGATGAAGAGCATCGAGCTCTACGGGCGGAAGGTGGTGCCGATGGTGCGGGAGATGATGGGGTGACTTACGCTCTGAGCCAGTCCGCCTACGCCCTGCGGGCTACGGCGCGACAGCCTTCGCTCACTTCGCGCCATGACCATCGGTGCCGGCTTGCCGAGCCGTAGCTCGCGAAGCGAGCGAAGGCTGGTGGGGGAGGCAGGACTCGAACCTGCGAAGCCATAAGGCGGCTGATTTACAGTCAGCTCCCTTTGCCACTCGGGACACTCCCCCGCTCGACGGCAGCACAATCGGGCCGGACCTTGCCGGCGACCGAAGACGGCCATGGAACGTGAAGGCCGCGACAGCCCGGATGGGGGCGCGACCGGGCGCGGTTATCGGCGAAGCGGTGGGGTAAAGTCAACCGAGGCGAACAGCTAAAATCGCCCCCGAAGCCACCCAAATTGCCATATTCGGGGACCCGTGACACAAGCGAGCCCATGAAGGATCGAAAATTCAACCCGAGGGGCCCCCGCGGCGGGCCTAAGCCCTTCAACAGGCCCGGAAAAACGGCCGGACGGCCGGCCCGGCGCGATCGCGATTCGGACACCGACGGGCCTGTCATCCTCTATGGCTGGCACACCGTCACCATGGCGCTCGCCAACCCCCAGCGGCAGATCCGCAAGCTGACCCTGACCGAGAACGCCGCAAGGCGCCTGGCGGACGAGAACATCGCAATCCCGGTCACGCCCGAGATCGTCCGGCCCCAGGAGATCGACCGGCTGCTGTCGCCCGACGCCGTGCACCAGGGCCTGCTCGCGGAGGCCGATCCCCTGCCCTCGCCCGACATCGAGGATTTGGAGCAGGACGGCATCGTGCTGGTGCTCGACCAGATCACCGATCCGCACAATGTCGGCGCCATCCTGCGCTCGGCTGCGGCGTTTGCGGTGAAGGCGATCGTCACCACCGCGCGCCACAGTCCGGAAGCGACCGGCGTGCTGGCCAAGGCCGCCTCCGGCGCGCTGGAGCTGGTGCCGATGGTGACGGTGCAAAACCTCGCCCGCGCATTGACCACGCTGAACGAGCTCGGCTTCCAGACCGTCGGGCTGGACAGTGAAGGCAGCGCGGATCTCTCCGAGGTCACCCTGCGCGAACCGCTCGCGCTGGTGCTGGGCGCGGAAGGCAAAGGCCTGCGGCAATTGACGCGCGAGACCTGCAGCGTCGTGGCGCGGCTCGACATGCCCGGAGAGATCAAGAGCCTCAACGTCTCGAATGCCGCCGTGCTCTCGCTCTATGTCGGCGCCAGCCGGCTCGGGCTGATCAAGCGGTAACAAAGCAAAACAAAACGCCCGTCCGCATCGCGGACGGGCGTCTCGTTGGCTCAACCGATCAAGCGATCAGTAATAGCGGCGCAGCACGCGGTGGCCGCCATAGTACGGCGCATGGCGCGGAGCGTAGCCGTAGCGCGGACCGTAGCCGTAATGCGTGCGCGGCAGATAGCCGGCGCGCGGGCCGTAGCCGTAGCGATACGGACGGTAATACGGGCGGCGGTAGGGATAGGCGGCCGGAGCTTCGACCGCGGCGGCGCGATAGCCATAGCCGTTGCCGTAACCATAGCCACGGCCGTAGCCGTAATTGGCGGGCGCAACCACCGCGTCTTCACGATAGGTCGGATACGGCGCGAAGGCGCCCGGGCCGGTGTAGGTCGGGCCCTGGTTGACGTGATAATATTGCGTGGTGGGCTCTGCGAGACGCTCATAGGCGCCATAACCGTAGCCGTAGCCGGCCCCATAACCGCCGCAGCCGGTGTTGCAGCCGGAATAGACCGGCGCGACCGGCTGGCACGCATTGAAGCCGCAGGCCGCGGCGGGCGCGGTAGCGACGAACATCGCGGCAGCCGCCACGACCAGTCCCGAAATCATCTGACGCATTACTCTCTCCTGTTGATTTTCGTTTGTTGTTTTCGTTTCTTAACCCGGCGGCCTGCCGGGCATCTCTGCACGCGGCCGCGGCCGAGGACGCCGCGGATAGTCGTTGATCTCAGGCGCAAGGATCACCGGCGGCGGATTGACGGGCACATCCATCTGCGGCGGCAGCGGCGCCGATTGCGCGCCCCAGCTCTGGTAATAGCTCTCGGCGGGCTTGGGCATTTTGCGGTTCGCGGGCGGCTCGACCTCGAGCCGCCCATAGCCGGGCCGCAGGCCCAGCGTCGGGTAGTAATGGCCGACGTCGGCGGGCTGGCGCTCGGCGACGTAACGTCCGCCATAGATCGTGGGCTGCACCTGGACGTTCTTCCCCAGGCCCCAGGTCCCCTCGACCACGGCATAGGACGCGTCGATGTTGTTGATGATGATGGGCACGCCCGGGCGGCCGGGAACGACGATATCGAAGCCGCCGCCGGCAAACGCCGTCGCGGGCAGTCCGATCAGAAACGCAGCGAGCGCAGATGCGCGCATGAGGGGATCCCATTTATTCGGCGACAACCTACCCGATAGCGACGCAGAGAGGGTTAAGGCCCTCTCACCAATTGCTGGTAAGCCTAATGTGTAAGGATTGCGCGCCGCTCAAATGCTGCAAGGCGAACTAGCGAAGCATTAACGCCGCTGGACCCTGCAGTCGGGAACCATGGTGCGTGCTCACTTCCGTTTGAATATCGTTGACGAAAATCCACCGGTTTCAGCGGAACGTCCGGCGTCCTCGGCGTTTAGCCCCCGTCAACAAAACGGGAGCCAAACAATCATGAATATCAAACTTCTCGGAGCCACGGCGATTGCGGCGACCCTGGTGACAGGCTCTGCCATGGCGCAGGCCGTGATCACCAATCCGGGCCGGTGCGCGGCGCAATTCCCCAACGCCAACTGTCAGAACGTCGGACCGGGAAATCCGTACACCGATAGCGGCTATCGGCATCGTCGCGTGTCCTATCGCCAGACCAACAACGGCGATTGGAATAACGACTGGAACAGGAGCCGCACCGGCTTCTGGCCGACCGACGTAGCCACTGGCGCGGTCGGAGCAGCCGCCGGCGTGGCCGGCGCAGCCATCGGGACTGCGGGCGCAATCGCAACCGCCCCGTTCCGTGCCACGAACGACGCCTACGCCTACGACAATGGCTGGGATAATTCGTGGAATAATTCATGGGACAACCGCGGCTGGGACACCCGCACCTACGCCCAGCGCAACGGCTTCGTCTGCACGCCCGGCACCTGGTTCAAGGGCCAAGACGGGCGCCGCCACATCTGCCAGTAAGGCGGTTTGAACCGAACGCGACAGATCAGGCGGCCTTCGGGCCGCCTGATTCATATCTGCAGGGGGATCGCGGGTTCTGGCACTTTCAGATCAAGTCTGGTATTGCGGCGCGCACGGGCGGACAGCCCCGGCATACGCCGGCCCTGCCCCGTTTTTCCAGGCGTCGCCGGCTTAGCTCAGCGGTAGAGCAGCGGTTTTGTAAACCGAAGGTCGGGGGTTCAATCCCCTCAGCCGGCACCAGCGTTACAACAAGTTATCCCCCGATTTGTAGCCCCGACCGTCCCTCCGCTTTCGCAGCGGACAGCGTTCTGGGCTACGCCGGGCTACACACAATACGGACCCTTCACCCAAGGAAAGCCCGTGCGCCTCACGCCGCGGCAACCTGGTCCGAGAAGGGGGCTTGGCGGCGCGCCCGTCATGAACTATCCCCTCCCCGGGGATAGGATGATCCATGACGCAGCACATCCACGAGAGCCATCCGGATATCGTCAAGCGGCTGAAGCGCGCCGAGGGGCACCTGCGCAGGGTCATCGAGATGTTCGATGATGGCCGCTCCTGTCTCGACTTGGCCCAGCAGCTTCATGCGGTCGAGAAAGCCATCGCCGAGGCCAAAAAAGCCCTCATCCACGATCATGTCGACCACTGCCTGGATGCGGCCGCCAATGGCGGCTCCGGCAAATCTGCAAAGAATGCCCTCGCCGAGTTTAAGGCGATCTCGCGATATCTTTAGCGTGGAGTTCTCGATGCCTGCGGCCACTCGTTCGGCCGCCGCGATCGTGTCGGCCCTGCTTGTCATAGTTGGAGTCACACCGCAGGCCCTTGCACAGTCCGCACCGGCAAAAGTCGACGGCAAGCCGCCCGCCATCAAGTAATAAGCTGCTCTATGCGATCCATCGCCCGAATGGATTTGCTTTTTTCTCTTTTCGACATCTGGCGAGGCTCCTTCGCGGGTACGGGGCATGTGCTCGCAGCTCAAGAGCGCCGCAGGGATGTCTTCAGCGAACTTGACAGCATCCTCGTCGGCTCGGAAATGCATGAAGAAGGTGCGCGGCGAGTCATCAAACATTTGCCTGTGCAGCGCCATCACGTCCATGCACCGCTTCCGCAGCGCAATGACGACCAAGGTTCACCTCGACCCGGCTCAATCGCCGGTGATGCCCCCCTTACCCGCGCCCGGGCCGCTCGTCGCGCGTCTATGAAGAAGCTGCCCGGCGATCGTCGGGAACAGCAACACCGACAAGACTGCAGCTCCGACCAGCACAGAGCCCATCTGCTGACTCATGGTTTTTGCACGAACGGCGATCTCGGTGATGACAACGACCAACGAAAGCGAGGCGACCGAACTGTAAAGCGCGAAGGGTATCCGTTCTGCGGGCTTTAGATCCCTGCGATACAGAAATACCGGCGCACCTCGCACCAGCAGAAAAAGGGCGAGAGCGACCGGTACTAGCAACATCGTGACGACGCTACCGGTTATTGACGCGAGATCGAATTTTATACCCGTGCCGACGAAAAAAAACGGAATGAACCAGCCGAAGAAGATGGCATCAATTTTCATCCGCGGTGCTTTGCCGTCCGGCCCTTGTGTACCCAATCCTACGACTAATCCCGCAGCAAATGCTCCCAGGATACTCTCGAACCCGAAGCGCTCCGACAGAACGAAGAAAGCGGCAAACAATAGTAGGGTGATACGAACTGGAAGCTGGGAGCTCCCATGTAGCGAGCGAGCCAGGAGGGCGACAACACGGGGCGGACGTAGCCCCAAGCTGATTGCGGCCGCCAAAACTACGACCACAAGGAATGCCACCAGGAAACCAAACTCCTGGACAGTCGTATACTGCTGGCTAAGCAGCAACGACATTGCGACAATCGGTCCTAGTTCGCCCATCGTCCCTGCGGCAATGAAAAAACGCCCGAACGGTGTGTCGAGTTGATTTGCATCACGCAAAATGGGTAGCAGCGTACCCAGCGCGGTTGTGGCGAGAGCCAATGCCACGATCATAGGATCATGGAGCGAACTCGCGCGAAGGATGGCTGCCGCTGACACCGCAAGCAAGACTGACATTCCCCACCCGCCCACCGCAAGTAACAAGGGCCGTCCGCGAATTCTTTCGAACTCGAGCTCCATGCCCGCCATGAAGAGCGTGGCCGCCATTCCGAAGGCGAACATAGAGGCCAAGACGCCGTCGAATCGCACCCAGCCAAGAATTTGCGGGCCGATGATGACGCCTAACACGACTTCAAGCACTACCGCCGGAATGCGAAATCCGATCGGAAGCTCAGCGAGCAAAGGTCCGGCGACGGCCATGACCAGAACCAGAAGGACAGGCGAATGAGTGTCAGCCAACATCCCAAGTCCTATTGATTGTTCACCCTGCCAAGCCGCGACGAACACGCGTCGTTCTGCAATGATCGAATGGATGATTGCGTTTCATCATGGCACAACGGCAAAAAATAAATACGCCGCGAACATGACGAGATGCACGATTCCCTGAAGCACAGTTGTTCGCCCCGTGCCGAGAGTGATCACACCGAGAAGCAGTGTCAGGGCGAGAAGCCCCTGCTCCTTGGCATCCAATCCAAGCTCCAGACGGTAGCCGAGCGCAATCGAAACTGCCGCTACCGCGGGGATCGTCAGACCGATCGTGGCGAGCGCCGAGCCGAGCGCCAAGTTCAGGCTGGTCTGCAATCTGTTGTTTCGCGCCGCTTTGATTGCTGCTCCCGCTTCCGGCAGCAGAACCAGCAGAGCGATGATAATGCCGACGACTGATTCCGGCACCTGGAGATAACTGATTCCCCGCTCGATCGGAGGCGTCAGAGTCTTGCCGAGAGCGACCACGGCGGCAAGCGAAACCAGGAGAAGTCCTGCGCTTAGCGCAGTCGCTCTATTGTCGGGCAGCGCGACATGGTCGTCGTTGCTCGGCGGCTTGACTGGCAGAAAATAATGACGGTGGCGTACCGTCTGGATGAAGACAAATGCGAAGTACAGCACTAGCGATACGAGGCCGGCGAAGATGAGTTGCGGCGTGTTGTACAAGGGGCCGAGTTCCTGCGCCGCCAGATTCGGAAGAATCATCGTTAGGCCGGTGAGCGCGACGAGAACCGCCATCGCCGCACTCGCACCCTGAGCCTGAAATCCCTGTTCGTGGTGACGAATGCCGCCCCACAATAGACACGTGCCTACGATGCCATTGCACACGATCATGACGGCAGCGAAGACCGTGTCACGAGCTAACGCCGCTTTTTCGGCCGGCGCTGCGACCATAACCGAAACGATCAGGGCCGTTTCAATCACTGTTACAGCCAAGGCAAGAACAAGTGTTCCATACGGCTCACCAACACGGTGGGCAACCACCTCGGCGTGGTAAACGGCTGCAAAAACGGTACACAGCAACACGGGTCCGGCGAGTCCACCGACGATGACCCCGGTACCGATGATGGGGATCATCAGGAGCAGCAGCCACGCCACCACGGGCCAAGCCCAGCTCCACCGCGGCGTACCTGCTACAGTCATGACGCCCAGCCCGCATCAGAAAGTAACATCGGCCTGTGGGTTGAGCAAGGCATCTGCTGATGGTTGCTCTGGCTTTGGCAGCTAACACCCATCCGGTTCTCCGCGGCGCCCATGGGCTTTACTGGATCGTGATTGATATTTCCACGACCCACTATGCAGTTTCGGCTGAGACGTCCGATCGCGTCATACTCGTGCTAGTGCTCCCAATGCGCGCTCGGCTCGGCCAGACGCCACATGTTGCACTGGTGATCGGAACCAGCTCGATAAGCCTTGCGGCCGGCCACATTTCGCCCGACTTTCTGCTCTCGAGATAAACAGATGATGGAAAATGGCTTCACTCCTATGACGATCACACAGAGCAAGAAAATTTCCGCGTGTCCGAGCTGGCTCGAACTGAGCGAGGACCGCAGGAGCTTCGTCTATCTCGAGGATCGAGCCGAGATAATTCGAAAGATCTTTGAACTTTCGATTGGCGGGTTGGGCAGCTACGCAATAACCAACTTTCTGGAGAAACAGGGCATTCCCCCGTTCGGATCATCGCGCAATGGGACCACACCACGATAGATAGCATGCTTCGCAACCGCGCCGTCTTAGGGGAGTATCAGCCGAAGAGTTATGCCGGCGGCCGAAGCAAGGGAATTCCGAATGGTCCGCCCGTGCCGGACTACTATCCGGCCGCAATAGACGAAGATACCTTCCAAAAAGCTCAGGCCGCCCGGCAGCAAAATCTGATCACCAACCGCGGGCGAAAGGGCAACAATTTAGCAAATCTGTTCGACGGACTTACCACGTGCGCTTACTGCGGGAGCGAAGTCCGGTTTCTTAGTAGTCACCCTTACAAGAGCTTGGTCTGCGCGAAGGTGCTAGATGAAAACGGGTGCACGAGAACGGCATGGTCCTACCAAGATTTCGAAGAAAACGTTTTAGAGTTTTTGGGCCCACCCTGCGCTCCTGGACTCAGCCGAGCCCTCGCGGAAGGACGAGCTTCGAAATTTGGTTGGAGACATCGTCCGCTTGGGCGACGACGGCGACCTTTACGTCACTCGTTACTCCATCGCCCTAAGTCTCAGAAAAATCGTGACGCAGCTCACGCTTTCAAGCAGCGGGTCTAACCCGGGGAATCGTCTGGCGGATGCAGCTGTTCGACGCGACGTCAAAGGACGATTCTACGAGCTGCGTTTGTGGGACAGCGGCATCCACAGGGGCATCTCGATTACCTGAGTTGAGGCCAATGCGTTTAAGGCCTCTTCTGTCCCTTTGGTTGGGTCACAAGGGATCGCCAACGAGCGAGTGGAGAGCAGGCTCGGGCTGTCGCGATTCTCACCCGCTTTCACCAAACGTAAAACCCCCGGCAGTTTCCTGCCGAGGGCCGTTGGAGGTTAGTTCGTTAGACCGAACTTACCAGTTGCGCTGAGCGCGGAGGAGCAGAACGAGAGAGTCCTGATCCTTGAGCTCGTACACAGCGGCCGGCTTCGCGATCGCACCAGCACCACCGTAAGCAAAGGTACCAGCCATCTTCGAGTCCAAGTGGGTCCAGTTGAAGTCCGCCGAGAATGTCAGGTTCTTGACCGGGGTCCAGCGGGTGATGATACCCACCTGACCGATGGCGAAGTCCGGGTTACAAGAGGTAACGCCGGCCACAGCGAACGTGCCGCCAACGCCGCAGAGAGACGACTTGGCGAGCGAGCCGAACTGAGCCTGAGCGTAGGCACCGTAAAGCGCGGTGTTCCAGTATGGATCCCAGTTATGGGTGTACGCACCGCGGAAGCCCCAGGTCTTGACGGTCTCCTGCTGGCTGCCGCCGCCGGCAGACGTGAACACAGTATCCGGCGCAGAGGCGAAGCCTACGCTCTGGTAAGCGGTACCGGAGCTGCCGAACATCGAGTACGAGCTACCCGCCAGGTTCTGGAAGTTGTAGCGGGTCGCGCCGTCCGTGTAGACGCCCGAAATGTTGATCACGTCACCCGCACCAGTCGGGATGTTCTTGATCGACAGAGCGAGCTGAACCGCCCAACCCCACTTGTCGTCGGGGTGGCCAGTCGGCTCGGTCGCACCGTAGTAGGCAACGTGGTTGTCATGCGCAGCAACCGAGGCCTGGAACAGACCCCAGGCCTGGTCGACACGGACCATACCGACGAGGTTCGGCGAACGCGTACCGCCGATGGAGTTGATACCACTGGTGCCGCCGACGAGGCCAGCCACGCTGGCGCCGGCGAGGTTGAAGTTGCCGGCATCATAGTAGGCCGCCCTATCTTCCGCCGAGAACGACGCCGTGATGCCCTGACCGAAGTCAGCGGTGTAGGTGAACTGGTTGACACCAGTGACCGTGCCGCTGCCGCCGACGAGGCTGTCGATGTTGTTACCGGGATAGTTGGTCCAGGGCGCGTCGAACTGCGACACGGCCTTACCCATGGTGAACCCAGCGAACTGGATGAAGGCATAGTACACGCCGAGCGAACCGCCCGAGGTGCCGCCGTCGGACGGGTTGATCGACGAGCCAACGAGGGCCGGCGCTGCACCCGAGGTGTTGAGGGCCAGCGTGCTGCTGTAGGCGGTATTACCGAAGGCGGAACCGGTGCCCTGATAGCTGCCGGAGGTCCAGGAGAACGTCGCATCGAAGAACGTGCGAACGACGCCGTATTCGGTGGCAGTACGCGTGTCGATGTTGAGATCTTCACGAGCGCGCCAGGTGTAGTAGTTGCTCAGGCGATTGTGCGCACCACCGGGAGATCCGTTGGCAATGCCGAAGACGCTGTTGGTGCCCAGCGCGACTTCAGCGCGCAGATAACCACCCAGCTTGATGCAGGTGTCAGTGCCGGGGATGTAGTAGAAACCCGCACCGTACAGGGAGCAGATCTTCACGTATTCGACCGCTTTGGCCTTCACGGGGAGATCGGCTGCCTGCGCTCCGCCAACAGCGAGCAGACCCGCCGCTGAGCCGAGCAAAAGGCTCTTAACCAACTTCATGTTAAACCTCCAAGTTGCTCTTCAGGGAAGGTCACTGACCCGAACGGCCAATTCCCCAACCCCCTTTAAATCACCGCTTTGAGCCACTTCGCGCCTTTGGACACACCCGCGGAACGCGAGGGACTTAAGCGATCCGAATGTTCGGTGAGCGAGAGCTGTAAAAATCAGTAACTTACTGATTGCCAACGCTATTCGGATGCCTGTAACTACAAGGCACCGTACAAATGACGCAGCTGTTAATGCCGGAACTGAGCAAGACTTCGACTGGGGCCTACACCGCCCGCAAGGTCATTCCCAAGGACATCCGAGCGGTCTACGCGGCCAAGTATGGCAATGCTTGGGAAGAGAAATTCCGTTTGGACGGAGGAGCTTCAGCCCATGAAGCCCGCGCCCGATATGGAGAATGGCTGGCCGACATCGAGACTCGCATCGGAAGCCTGAGAGCTGCGAAGAAAAACGGGCCACAACCCCTTACCCGGCAGAACGCTTACGCCTTGGCCGGGCGCTGGTATGCTTGGTTCATCGCCAAAAATGAAAAAGACCTTCGCACCCCCGCTCATTGGAGAGCATTGGCGGATACCTTGGTCTGGGACGTGATACGCCCGCACGCACCGGATGAATACGAAGAGCATCCGCAGGCTGATCCGCGCTGGGATTGGCAAGCCGATCCGCAGGTCAGAGAGGAAGTCCGTCCTGCCATAGCGGCCGAAGCCCAGACTGCTGCCTTCCTCTTGGAACAGGGTCTCAGCTTAACCCCAGATGCCACCAACCTCTTCTTGGATGCCGTCAGCGACAACCTATTGCCCGCATTCCAACGGTTGGAAGCAGTTGCGCGTGGCGACTACTCGCCGGATGTCCATCGGCAGGTGTTCCCTCAATTCGAAGAGGTCAGCGGAAGTGCCCCTGTGAAAGCAATGGCGCTGTTCGAGGCCTGGACGAAAGCTGTGCAGCCGGCTGAAGGCACAGTCTACCGATGGACCACTGTGTTCAAGGAAGCTGACCGACATTTTCCCGATGTCAGGAACATCAGCTTCGACAAGGCCAAGACATGGATGAATGGGCTAATCAATGAAGAGCGGTCAGCCGCAACCGTTGCAGCCGCATGGCGCACAGCTCTAAAGACGGTCTTTGGTTGGGGTGTCGCAGAAAAGATGATCGACAGCAATCCGTTTCCAGAGGTGCGCATCAGCGTGCCTCGGAAGAACACCGAGCGCGAAACGAAAGCCTTTGATGACACCGAAATCAAGATTATCTTGGCCGCCGCGCTACGCTGCGACGACACCAAGTCATACCGAGAGCGCGCATTTCGGTGGGCGCCCTGGATTTGCGCGTATACGGGTGCCCGCGCTGGCGAGATTACTCAACTGCGAGCAACCGACATTCAGCAGCGCAATGGGACGCACTTCGCTAAGCTGACACCATCCGCCGGCAAGATAAAAACACGGAAGGCTCGGACGGTGCCTCTGCACGAGCACCTCATCGAACAAGGATTTCTCGATTTCGTTGAGCGTGCCCAGGGCCGGCCACTGTTTTACCCCACAAAGCAGCGTCCGGTCGCAAAGGTCGAAGATGGACCTCGGCAGAGCCCCGCTGAGCGCATGAGGTCGCAGGTCGGCACTTGGGTCCGCTCACTCGGCATAACCGATCCAGAGTTAAGCCCGAATCACGCATGGCGCCACACGTTCAAGGCCATGGCAGCTCGTGTAAGCATTGATGAACGTTACAGCGACGCGATCACCGGGCATTCGCCGGCGACAATAGGACGAGCATACACGAAACCGCTTCCTGAGGACCTCGCCGAAGCCCTCAAGAAGTTCCCGAGATACAGGCTGGATTGATGTCGCCCTACTCCGAAGTAGCGGCAACGCCGCAAAGCTGAGACCGAAACTATGACGGACAACTCCGACGATTGGACGCTGATCGAACGCCCCGCATGGGAGCCGAAGACTCCAAAGGAGGAACGCGAGGCACTCGACAAGGCACCCTTGGCAACCCTGCGGGCAACGCCGGATAGTCTCTCAGCTCTCCGACTTATGAGCGACTTGGCGAAGCGTTACCCGAGGCCTCAGGCAGCAAAGGGCAAGGCATACGCCCGAGACAAGACCTTGGCCGACTATGCCCACGCAGTGGGGGCGTTCATCGCTGATCTGCTGGCCGCAAGTGAAACGGATCAGAGTGAAGGCTGGTTGAGATGCTCGCTCAACAAAGAGGCGTACACCGGCCAATACGTCAAGTGGCGGATGTTCGACGCGGTGCGCCAAGCGTTCACCGAGGCAGGGCTGGTGGAGCACAAGCCGGGGTATCCGGGCTCATATCAGTTCGACAATCCGGGACCGATGGTCGGAAAGCTCACGAGGTACAGGGCAACACCGTTGCTCCTCGCCGCATGCGCAGCCCATGGCGTTACGCCTGCAAACGTGCGGCAATGTTTCCAATTCGCGGAGGTAATGCCTTCAGAGCTGGTGCAGCTCACCAAGCCATCGCGCAAGGCGCCGAACACCGAGAAAGTGCAGCAGCTCCGCGCACAGGTGGCTCAGTTCAATTCCTTCTTCGCCCAGCACACGCTCACGCACTCACAGGTCAAGGTGAAGCATCTTGGTTGGGTAAGGAAGTTTCAACAGGCGAGCAATCTTCAGACCTACAAGTGGGATAAGGGCGGTCGCCTGTATTCCTACCCGCCAAATGCCGGCTGCTATCAGCACCTAAGTGAGGATATGCGACTTGGTATGCGGATCGACGGCGAAAGTGTGGTGGAGATTGACATCTCGTCCTCGTACCTCACCATCTTCTATGCTTGGTGCGAACAGCAACTCGACACCGACGCGGATGCCTACGCTGGCATCCTTGGGCCTACGGACCTTGATCGGCACGTTGCAAAGTTCTGGATCAATGCGTCATTCGGCAACGGCAATCTGCTGACACGGTGGTCCAAGGAGTTCACTGAGGATTTCCGCGAGCGCCTGAAAAAGAAGGGAATCCCGCCAGAGGCATTCGACACCAAGTCGTACCCGATGTCCCTTATCAAGAAGCGCGCTCTACAGCGTCACCCTCTCCTTGAGCAATGGGGTGGAGAAATCCGAGGTCGGGTCAGGGGCTGGGCCGATCTGATGTTCGAGGAGAGCAAAATCATCATCGCCACCATGCAGGAGCTTATGGCCAAGGGCGTTCCCAGTATGCCGGTCCACGACAGCCTGATTGTCCAAGCCAGCAAGGAAGCCTTGGCTGCCGATACCCTGTCACACCAATTCCGCGCCCTTACCGGGGTGGTTCCAACGCTTGTTGTAAGCAGGCCTGGCTTCTGATGCAGCCAACACAGGTACGCCAGCTAACTATCTACTAGCTATAAGTCTCTGTTATTAGCTGTGGTGTATCTACCGTGTTACCCCCCGCACGACCCTACCATATCGTGGAACGAATGTTTGGGGTGGGGCGGGAGTTAAGGGAGGAGTAGGACCTAATCGGCCATATATGTGCACAGGCCGCTGTTCCTGGCTTTGGGGCCGAACAGGGTTGAACTACAATGCCCCTGTGGGACTCTAGGAGGCCCGGGGGCGCCTTGACGCCATGCACAGGTAGCACCCGGCGGCTCGTTATAGCCCCCGCTAGAGGACTCCGCTGAGTCGCCCAGGGCATCGGCGCCAGTTTGCTCTTGCGGTGCGCCTGCTCCTATTGAGCCCGGGCATGTTGGGCCCCGCGCGGTACTCCCAGCGAAGCACACCAGCCTTGTTCAGCTGAGCAGAGGCCAAAGGCTTTAGCCCGAGCTTTTTGAAGGCGGGGCCCCAGCAACGATAGGCCGAGGGGCCCCACCGGGAGCCGGAGTCCCCTTAGCTGCGATTAGCTGGGGGGCGGCGTCAGCGAGGCAGCCGATGATCTTCCGCTTGGGCTCAGGCCCTCCTTGCCTTCCAGAGCGCGATAGACCGACGCACGGCCTATCCCAAGCTCCTTCGCGATGGCTGATGGCCCTTTGCCTTCCGCGTGCATTGCCTGCACCTTTGCAACTTCCACCGAGGGCTTGCGGCCCTTGTAGACGCCACGGGCCTTCGCGTCCGCTATGCCTTCCAGTTGGCGCTCGCGCCGTAGGTTGGTCTCGAACTCAGCGAACACGCCGAGCATATCGAGGAAGCATTTCCCGGCTGCGGTGCTGGTGTCGATTGGCTGCTCGGTGGCACGCAGGGAAGCACCACGAGCCTTCACGGTGCGCACGATGTCCTGAAGATCACCGATGCTGCGCGCGAGCCGGTCAATGCGCGTCACCATCAGCACGTCCCCAGGCCGTAGGAAATCGAGTACGGTGCGAAGCTCCTCCCGCCCAGCGGTGCTGGTGCCGCTGCGCTTCTCAGAGCGGATCAGGTCGCAGCCTGCCGCGCGCAATGCGTTCTCTTGGAGGTCGAGGTGTTGATCGGTGGTGCTAACGCGGGCGTACCCGATGATGGTCATTCGCCAGTCCTGTCTCATTAGGGTTTAGACCATGAGACAGTGATGTATCGAAATTCAAATGTCAACCCTATTGAGACGGAATTTGTGTCTCGGATGAATGTCTCGGGAGGGTAGACCCCTCTGAGACAGGTGCGAGGCGTGTGCTCAGCCTGATGCCCCTCAGAGAGACCTCGTCACTGCCACCGAACGAAAAACCCTCGGCAGTTTCCCGCCGAGGGCCTTGGAGGCTCAGGTCGTTAGACCGAGCTTACCAGTTGCGTTGAGCGCGGAGCAGCATCGTGAAGCTGTCCTGATCCTTCAGCTCGTAGGCCGCGGCCGGCTTGGCGACGGCCAAGTTGGCTGCGGCGCCCACGATGCCAGCGTACTTCTGGTCGACGTGCGTCCAGTTGAACTCCCCCGAGAACGTCAGGTTCTTGACCGGGGTCCAGCGGGTGATGATACCCACCTGACCGATGTTGAAGTCCGGGTTACACGCGGTCAAGCCACCGACCGCCGTGAAGACACCGGTGGCGCCGCAGAGGAAGGTCTTGGCACCGCTACCGAACTGAGCTTGAGCGTACGCACCGTAGATCGCGGTGTTCCAATACGCATCCCAGTTATGGGTGTAAGCGCCACGGAAGCCCCAGGTCTTGATGGTCTCCTGCTGGCCGCCATTGATAAACACGGTGTCCGGAGCGGTCACAGCAGCGACGCTGCCGTAAGCACCAGTGCCTGAAGTGCCGTACATGAGGTACGTGCTACCCGCCAGGTTCTGGAAGTTGTAGCGGGTCGCGCCGTCCGTGTAGACGGCCTGGATGTTGATCACGTCACCCGCACCAGTCGGGATGTTCTTGATCGACAGGGCGAGTTGAGCAGCCCAGCCCCACTTGTCGCCGGGGTGGCCAGTCGGCTCGGTAGCGCCGTAATAAGCAACGTGGTTGTCATGCGCAGCAACCGACGCCTGGAACAGACCCCAGGCCTGGTCGACACGGACCATACCGACGAGGTTCGGCGAACGGGTGCCGCCGATGGCGTTGGCACCCACCGCACCAAGGGTAAGCCCGGCGATAGCACCCGGACCACCAGGCGCACCGACGCTGCTCAGATTGAGATTGCCGGCGTCATAGTAAGCGGCCCGATCTTCGGCCGAGAACGACGCAGTGATGCCCTGACCGAAGTCAGCGGTGTAGCTGAACTGGTTGACACCAGTGACCGTGCCGGAACCGCCGACGAGGCTGTCGATGTTGTTACCGGGATAGTTGGTCCAGGGCGCGTCGAACTGCGACACGGCCTTACCCATCGTGAACCCAGCGAACTGGATGAAGGCATAGTACACGCCGAGCGAACCGCCCGAGGTGCCGCCGTCAGTCGGGTTGATCGTCGTACCAACCAGCGCCCCAGCGCTATTGATGGCGACGGTGCTGCTGTAGGCGGTGCCACCAAACCCGGAACCGGTGCCCTGATAGCTACCGCTGGTCCAGGAGAAGGTCGCATCGAAGAACGTGCGGACGACGCCATATTCGGTGGCAGTACGCGTGTCGATGTTGAGGTCTTCACGAGCGCGCCAGGTGTAGTAGTTGCTCAGGCGGTTACGCGCACCACCGGGAGACCCGTTGGAAATGCCGTAGACGCTGTTGGTGCCCAGCGCGACTTCAGCGCGCAGGTAACCACCCAGCTTGATGCAGGTGTCAGTACCGGGGATGTAGTAGAACCCAGCACCATAGAGCGAACAGATCCGCACGTATTCGACCGCTTTGGCCTTTACGGGAAGATCAGCCGCTTGTGCTCCACCCACGGCGAGCAGAGCTGCCGCGGAACCGAGCAAAAGGCCCTTGAACTTCATGTTAAACCTCCAAGTTGAAGCCCCGTACAATCCCTCGTACAAAGGCCGTTGAGCTACCCGCGAAAACACGTTGAAAATCAACGCATCCTTATGACCATGGTCTACTTAAGCGAAAGACCTAAACGGGACGACCTCGGGATGCCCCCCTCCGTCGCACTCACGATATGAGGCAAAGACCTCCGATCAATCAATGACTGAGTGCCTCGGATGAGGTCGGAATGGCGCGTTTTTGGACGGATGTTGCACAAATATCACTTTTTGCTGAACGGACGCCGCTGCTTAGGTGATTGATTTTGCACCTAAAATCTGTCCGGATCTCGAAAAATCGCTTTGGAACCATTTCCTGCGGATCGGGTTCCCCACAGCCTTGGTGCTTCGCCGCGAGGGATCACGTGGCAGAATCACTCATCCCAAGGAGTCGTCCACGCATCGTAGCTGAGCGAACGAGAGCTTCGGCTCGATGCCGCGAGCAGATGCAGTGCACAGCTTATAGTTTGGCGCTCTTGAGGGATCGCGCGGACGAAGCGCCTTACAGCACTTTTCGTATCCAGCGCGGACTGCTCGCCCTTATTCGATCTAAGGTCAGCTGCCGGGTTTCCCTTGGAGTGGCTAGGTATCCAGAGGAACGGACAGACCAAACTCGGACCTGCCTAAGTCTACTGGCCAGGAACTTTGTTCAGAACTCGTTCCATCCCCTCCCCTCTCTAACTAACGACTGAGACGAGCAGACATCCTGCCGGAAGGCGCGCGTCGCCACCAGTTGCGCAGATATTACCACCCACGACTCTGCGGAGCAGGGTCGCCTCTTGGTTGCGTGTGATGAAATACTTGGCCAGCCCCTTCGCCAGCCTACATCGTGCGCCATAGGACGAAACGGCGAAGACAAGTCGTCGCTCAGAACTCGATCGTAGGCTCACGATGAATGTCGATCCCGCTTAGGCCCGTTGGATCGTTGAGCAAGTCGTGCGATGTCCGGATCAACGTCGTAAACAGACCTCCGCTCGAAAGGCCGAATACGCATGCTGCGGACCAACCCATTCGCTGCCACAGGGCGCCCGCAGGTGATTAGCTTAATCAAAAAAACGACGGGCGCCTCGCTATCGGGGCACCCGTAGAATTTTGTCAACGAAGCTCAATTTACTTGGCGATTGCTGCTTGGGCTGCGGCGATCTTCGCTTTCACAGCCTCAAGATTGAAACTCGCGCCCTTCTGCATCGGCGGAAACTCGATCGCGGTCATCGCCAGCTTTTCAACCTGTTGTTGGACAAATACGAAGCGCCAGAATTCGTATTTGAACCAATCGAAATATTGCTGCGCGCCCTCTTTGGTCCCATTGTTCGGCCAGCCCGTGCGCTCAAACGGATCGAGGCGGAGGTTGGTTATGTAGGGTACGTCCGGCTTGGTTTTGTCACCCAGCCAGCCCCCGGGCTGGTCGATGAAACGAAACTTGTAGTCATCGATGCGAACCGCGCCGAGTTCGCTTTCGCCGAAGTACCAGATTTCGTGCCTTTTCGACGGCCCCTGACCGGTGATCATATCCATCTGGTTGTATCCATCGAGATGGCATTTGAACGTGGTATCGCCGATCTGTTTTCCCTTCTTCAATTCTTCCGCAATGTTGGGATTGCCCGCGGCTGCAAGAAGTGTCGGGAACCAGTCGAGGCCGGAGATCATGCCATTTTCCACCCTGCCCGCCGGCACTTTGCCGGGCCACCGGATCATTGCTGGCGCGCGGAAGCCGCCTTCCATCACCGTGCCTTTGCTCTGCGCGAAAGGCGTCTGCCCGCCGTCAGGCCAGGTGAACACTTCGGTGCCGTTGTCGGTCGTGAAGATGACGATGGTGTTGTCGTCGACCCCCATGTCCTTGAGCTTCTTCATAACGATACCGACATCATCGTCGAGTTGCGCCATACCGGCTTCATGGATCGTCCAGCCGTTCTTGGAGTTGCGTAACGCTTGATATTTCGGCGACAGATGGGTGACGATGTGCATGCGGGTCGGGTTGAGCCACAGGAAAAACGGCTTGTTCTCAGCCCTGGCCTTATCGATGAACGCCAGCGAGAAGTCGCGAATTTCGTCGTCCACAGTTTCCATTCGCTTCGGATAGAGCGTTCCGGCGTCCTCGATCTTCTGCTTGCCTACCCTGCCCCAGCGTGGATCTACCGTCGCGTCGTCAACGCTGGTGGCATATGAATGAATCATGTTCCGCGGACCGACGGTGTTCAGCAGATCCTGCGGATAGGCGGGATGAGCTGGATCTTCCATCGCGTCGAGATGATAGAGGTAGCCGAAGAATTCGTCGAAGCCGTGAACGGTTGGCAAGAACTCGTTCTTATCACCGAGATGGTTTTTCCCGAATTGACCGGTCGCGTAGCCCATTCCTTTTAGCGCCTGAGCGATCGTTACCGCCTGAGCCGGCAGACCAGTGGGAGCGCCGGCTTGGCCAACCGTAGTCATACCGGTGCGTATCGGCAGCTCGCCAGTGATAAAGTTGGCGCGGCCGGCCGTACAACTCGCCTCGGCGTAATAGTCGGTGAACAGCATGCCTTCGGTGGCGATCTTGTCCAGATTTGGTGTCCGGCCGGCCATCATGCCGCGGTGATAAGCGCCAAGATTCCAGATGCCGATGTCGTCGCCCATGATGACGACGATGTTGGGCTTCTGTCCGGCAGACACAGCTGCGGGCGCTGTCGTTGCCTGCTGCGCCTGGGCAGGGTTCGTCAACCCGACGGCTGCGAGTGCGGAGGCCGCGACCAGAGAGCTGCCGCTCAACAGCAATTCGCGGCGTTTCAATCCTGCGCTGCTCGGCCCGCTAGAGAGCTCTGACTTCTCGGACGCCTTTTTGTCGCTCATGACAGTCCTTTTTCCTGTTCGCGGTGGCTAACGGGCTTTAACTCAACCCAACGAATATCACGCAGGGCACATCAGATCTTGTGATCCGACACGCTGATGCCGACGCCGCACTTTGACTGTCTTTCCAGCGATCGACTATGCACAAACGGCAGCCGCTTCGAACGCACGCATATGCGTTTTGGACCCAACCCCGACAGTCGCGGCATGTCAGCTAAGAGCCAAGGACGAATGCGACACCGCACTGTTGGCGGCCGAGGGATCAACCTGAGCGCCGCCACACGCTAAAAACGTTAGCCTCCCTCTACAAGGGAGGCAGCACACTGGAAAATACCTGGACCGAGAAACATTTTGCTCGTCGAGAACGCTAAGATGAACCGACACGAGCGTTGCAATAGCGCTTACGTCGAGAAGCATCTGAGACATGGCAGATGGCAAGCTAGGCAATGGCCTTTTTCATCAGGATTTCGTCCTGGAGATACACCGGAATCCAACATGGCTCGCCGAAGTATCGATCGGCTCGGCGTGACGGGCTGCCGGGCGATACCGTCGGCAGTAGTTCGGCGCGCACAGATGCGAGCCTCCCTTAAGCACTCTCCGGGGAATGCTGATGTTTGGGGTACGTGGGTCGTAGCTTTCGCCTTCGGCGCCGCCGCGGGGATTCTGCGGAATGCAACAAGCCTTCGGCGCATCGGCGTCGTGCTTCGGCGAATACCAATCGGCCGTCCACTCCCAGACATTCCCGATCATGTCATAGAGGCCGTAGCCATTCGGTGGAAACGCGGTCACCGGCGAGGTACGTTCGAAGCCATCGGCTAAGAGGTTCTCATGCGGGAAGTTACCCTGCCAGGTGTTTGCCATGTGTTTGCCAGCAGGCGTCAGTTCGTCTCCCCACGCGAACTCCGCCTCGCTCAATCCGCCTCGCGCGGCGAATTCCCACTCGGCTTCGGTTGGCAGATCCTTCCCGGCCCATTTTGCGTATGCGTCCACGTCGCGTAATGCGACGTGGACGACGGGATGATCTTCGAGGCCACGGATATTGCTGTGGCGTCCGTACGGCCGCCGCCAGTTGGCGCCGAAGGCGAAGGTCCACCACTCACCCCAGTAACGCAGATCCACCGCCTCTTTGGGCGGAGTGAAGACAAGGGAGCCAGCTTTGAGCATTTGCGGCAATGCGTTCGGATAATCCTTCGCTTCAGGAGTTATCTCGGCGAAGGTGACGTAGCCGGTCGCGTTGATAAAGTCGCGGAACTGGCGATTGGTTACAGGGGTCCGGTCCATCCAAAAACCGTCCACGGTGACGCGGTGGGCGGGAGCTTCTTCCGGATAATGCTTGTCCGAGCCCATCCGAAACGTACCGCCTGGTACGCGCACCATCTCTGGATGCGGGGGATCTTCAAGGGGGCGCCTGAGATCAGACTGGCGGGCAGAATTCATGTGACTTCCGTCTTGACGGTCACTTCAGCAGCAGAATGCCCACCCTGCGCCGTGCGCACTATGCGAATTCGGCAAAATCCGTAAACCCCGAAGAGAAAAGAAAGCCTTAGCGACGAACTCGAAAGGCCAGGATTACCAATCCCGCGCCCTGAATGAGGAGCAGCGCACCAAAGACAACCGGCACGGCCAATGCGGCTGCGATGGGAGACCCTAGTAGCAGAAGACCAACCAGGCCGTTGATCGCTCCCAAGATAAGCGGCCCGATGCCGCCACCCTTGAGGCCGGCAATGATCTGCAGAGTGCCCATGAGAAGTCCTTGAACGCCGAGAATGAGCACCAGCACCGTCGGCACAGTCAGGGCAGCAACGAGCGGGTGTCGCAGAACGAAAAGACCTGCGAGAACGCCAACCACTCCGCTGAGCAACGACCATATCCATGGCGTTGAGCGATCGATAAAAACTTGGACGAACGCAAGCAAGCCCGTAATGAGCCAGTAAAATCCCAAAAACGTTGTGAGCGCGAGGATCGTCGCGCTGGGTTGGGTGACAAGCATAAGGCCCAGTATGACGCCGGCAAACCCTTGCAGGAGGAAAACCCACCAGATGCTGGACTGCTGTGGCAGGACGGCGATGTTGGTCATGACCTAACCTCCCGAGTTTTGCTAATTGTTGGCCGGCGGCAGCCTCAGTTTATCCATCGCCTCTTCGACGGAGAACGAACCCGGACGTTGCCGAGGCGGAAATTGCGCGAAAGTTGCTAGGTGCTGCCCCACAATTGCCTGCGCGGGCACGATCACGAACGCATGCTCGATAAACCATCTGACATAGTCGCCGGACTCACGTTGGGCGCGCTCGAACGGATCGGAGCGCAAGTTGAACAGCATTGGGAGCCGGAGCTGAACCATCGGTTGTTGCCAGACGCTGAAACCTTCGGCCTTCTGCTCGAGAAAGACTGCTTTCCATTGGTCGAAGCGGAGCCCGGCGAGGTCGCCGTCATCGGTCCAGTAAAAGAATTCTCTACGTTTGTCGGGCCCCTTTCCTGCCAGCAGGTCGCGCTGATCATAGCCGTCTAGATGAACCTTGAAGTTCTGGCCTGCCGCATCATAGCCTTGCAGCAGCTTTTCCTTGATAGCGGGCTCGCCGGCGGCAGCAACCAGTGTCGTCGCCCAATCCTCGGCGGAGAAAATTTCGTTGATTTCCGTTTTCGCCGGGACGAGGCCGGGCCAACGGATCATCGCGGGGACCCGATAGCCGCCCTCCCAATTGGTGTTCTTCTCGCCTTTGAACGGCGTGGTTCCACCATCAGGCCAGCTGAAAGTTTCAGCGCCATTGTCGGTCGTGTAGACGACGATCGTGTTGTTGGAAATACCGAGGTCGTCGAGTTTCTTCAGCAACTGGCCGACCTGCCCGTCGTGTTCGACCATGCCATCGGGGTAGATGCCCAAACCCGTCTTGCCTTGCGATTCCTTCTTAAGGCGCGTCCAGATATGCATGCGGCTGGGATTGAACCAAACGAAGAACGGTTTCTTGTCCCGATTGGCGCGATCGATGAAATCTGTCGATGCCTTTAGAAATTCCTCATCAATCGTCTCCATGCGCTTCTTGGTAAGAGGACCGGTGTCCTCACACTGCTGTTTGCCAAGAGGTCCAAATCGGGGATCGTCGCCGGGCGTCGCAGTTGCCGTAGCAAAACACTTCATGACTCCGCGCGGACCGAATTTCGCCCGGAACGATGGATTAGCCGGATAATCCGCATGCTCTGGTTCATCCTCGGCATTTAGATGATAAAGATTTCCAAAAAACTCATCGAAGCCGTGCACGGTCGGCAGAAATTCGTTGCGGTCACCTAGATGGTTCTTGCCGAATTGTGCGGTTGCGTAACCCTGCGGTTTCAAGAGCTCCGCGATCGTTGGATCTTTCGCGGAGAGCCCTTCCTTGGCTGCAGGCAGCCCAACTTTCAAAAGGCCCGTGCGGAGCGGACTCTGCCCGGTGATGAAAGCAGCACGACCGGCTGTACAGGACTGTTGCCCATAATAGTCGGTGAAAATTGCGCCCTCGTTGGCGATACGATCGATGTTGGGCGTCCGATATCCCATCATACCCCGGTTGTAAGCACTGATATTCCAGTAACCGATGTCGTCAGCCATAATAACGAGAATGTTGGGCTTCTGCGGCTGTTGCGCTCGAACAGAAGTGTTGACGGCGGCCAAGGTGGCGAGTGCGATCAGGCTTGGTCGGATGATCTTGCTGAAGCCCATTCTACGTCCTGTGATTCCTGGAATTTCTGGAACATGCGGCCGGCCCTTCGCGGCCGGCCGCTAATTGTGTTTCAATCGAGCACTAACCGTTCGCTAATCGCTCCGTCCAGCAGTCTTGGCCTGCTTGAGCTGCTGGATAACCTGGTCGAGGTTGTAGCTTGCAGGATCCTGGAGCGGCGGATATTCGACGTAGGTCTCCAATTCCTTCAGCCACAGCGTCTGACCGATGGGCAACATGTTCCAGTCGTAAACGTAGGCCGTCGAAGGTGAACCGATCGTGCCACCCTGGCCCATGAGGGTCTTGAACTGCGCACCGATCGACGTCTCGAACGGATCTCGCTTGATATTGACGACCTGTGCCCAGTGGTAGGGAAGCGCGCCAGCAATAAAGCCGGATGGAGCGTCAGATACCATCGTGAAGTAGATCTTCCAGTTCTTGTACCGAACCGCCGAGGGGTCCTTGCCGGAATAGTAGAAGAATGTGTCGCGCGCAGACTTTTCCGAACGTCCGGAGAGGTACTCGGTCTGATCGACGCCATCCAAGGTCGTCTTGACGATGCCGGGATATTGCCCGGCCTCGATGCGCTTCTTCAAACCATCACCCTTGGCGCCGCCCGCAATATTGATAAGCGTCGGCATCCAATCCAGCGACGCAAAAATATCGTTCTTGATCGTGCCTGGCTTGATCACTCCCGGCCAACGGATAAGTGCAGGTGCACGCATGCCGCCTTCCCAAGTGCTAAGCTTGCCGCCCTTGAATGGGGTAGTGCCGCCGTCCGGGAAGGTGATGGTCTCGGCGCCATTGTCGGTCGTGAACACGACGATCGTATTGTCGAGCTGGCCCATGTCCTCGAGCTTCTTAAGCACAGTGCCGATGTTATCATCCAGCTGCTTCATGCCGGCCTCGTTAAGGCCCCAATCCTTGCCGCCGGCTTCGCCAATCATGCCCGCGTACTTCTCATTCAGCACGGTCGTAATGTGCATGCGTGCCGGATTGTACCAGGCGAAGAAGGGTTTGTTGGTTTTCTTCGGGTCATTGCGATCGAGGAAGTCAACGACCTTCGCCGAGATTTCCTCGTCGACGCTCTTCGAGCGCTCAAGCGTTAGGGGACCTTGGTCGCTGCACGTCATGTTCTTTGCGGTGCCATCGGACGATTTGCACGACAAGACTGGTCGCGGCGGTGTCAGGCAAACTGGTGACGTTTTCGGATCAACCGCACCATTTACCTCCTGCAACCCAGGTATCGGCGTGTTCTTGCACGGCGGAGCAACGGTCTGTTGAGTAGGAGACTTGTTGAGGTCCGGGAAGCTCACGCCCTGCATCGCGTCGAGATGATACAAATAGCCCCAGAATTCCTGAAATCCATGCGCGGTCGGCAATGCATCGGTATGGTCGCCGAGATGGTTTTTGCCAAATTCGCCGGTATTATAACCGAGATCCAGCAGGAATTTTGCGAGTGCCGGTGTGCCGGGTCGTAGATAGGACGGGCTGCCAGGCAACTGCGGAGGAATCATACCTGTGCGCAACGGATGCATTCCAGTGAAGAAAGCGTTCCTTCCCGCTGTGCAACTTTGCTCGGCATAGTAATGTGTGAAGATCGCACCCTCGTTGCCGATGCGGTCGATATTTGGTGTCTCGCCAACCATCAATCCGCGATGATAAATGCCTGGCTGGTATAGTCCAATGTCGTCGCCCATGATGAAGAGGATGTTGGGCTTTCCGGCTGGTGCCTGTGCGAAGGCAGGCAGGGAGATTACCGGCAGACTGACTGCCGCCAAAGCGGTTGCTGACACCAGCATACGTTTGAAGTTTCTAGTGATCTTCATAACTCCGGCTCCTAGCTGTCACGATACTTGATCGGCAGACTTCTCGAAGTCTGTGGGGTGCAGAAGCGAAGAGGAGCTGCCCCACTCACAGGGCTCCGCTCTCCGTGGAGGTTAGTCTGTCCGAAGTTTCTTCGATCGCGCTATGCGAATTCGGCACAGCGCTTGAATTACTCCTCCTTGCTGGAGACGCGGCGCAACGTTGATGACGGCGTCTCTCCGAAGACGTCGCGGTAAGCCACCGCGAAGCGCCCGAGTTCGGTAAAGTGATGATTTCGCGCAATCTCTGAAACACTGGCTGATGCCGGATCGGCGCAACGCAATGCTGATCGCGCCCTATTCAATCGCTGCAACAGGTAGTAACGGCTTGGACTAACGCCTAGAAATTCGGCGCAGCAAAGTCGCAAGGTGCGCTCCGGCACCCCGATTGTGGTGCAGAGCTCCGACAGATTCAAATGAGGCTCTTTTTGTCGAGCCAAGCAGTCCTCGAAACCAACCATAATGTCCGAGTGGCGCCGCCTGGAGTTCGAGGGTCTACCCCCATTCTTGATCGACAGGCATTTGACAAGCGCGCTGAGCAACTCGCGCTCAAGCGAGGCGGCGCCCGCTGTTGAGAATACTTCCCCCACCAGTTCAGCGAGATCGCACAGCTTCGAAACGATGGCAAGAAACGCTGCGGTGGCGTCGTGTGCAGGCATGACGTCACAGGATTCTGATGGCACTCTGATACTTTCGCCGATCAACCTTCTGCTGCATGCGGTAAGCTCGTCTGGCGGCAGAGATATAAGGCACCACTCGGCTCCTCCAGTGGTGCGCTGGTGTGCTCGCTGTTCAAGGGAATGGAACACCAGGTCGCCGAAGTTCAAGGCCACGCCGCAATAGACCATGCTCCGCGTCCGGCTTGTCGAAAACGAGATATGCACATGGGCCGACGGCAAGGCGATAAAGGCGATGCGGGGAAGGTTCTCTCTTCCTCTCAGCACGTGCAGGCGACCAATTTTCAAGTGGGTCAATTGCCCCTTGAACTCTCCATTACCTGTTACAAAAAGCTCGACCTTTTCTGCTCCAATCGCCGCACCGTAGGCATCGGGACTAACGAAGATCGCCGTTCCGTTCTGGATCATCCGAATCGTCTCGTTCGAGATGGCCGCCACCGCCGCGAGCCCAGCCGGGCTACAGCATGGTAGATTGGCAACGACCTGCCTATGCAGCTTCGGAAGCCGATTGTGCTCCGTCGCGACTTTTTGGTGCCCTGAGATCTCCGCTACGCGACTCGCGCTTTACTCCGAGTGTTGCGCCGGTACATCAACCACGCACAGTTTGTTGTTTTTGCCGATTTTGCATAGCTTAAGGCCGAACCGCAGATAGCATAGGATAAGCATGTATCGAGGAGCGGGCAGATGCGGCGTGATCGTTCGATCAGGGACTTCCAGCTCGGTACCGGTGCGATCTGTGCGATGCTGATCCTCACGAGCCAACAGTCCCGCGCCGACGAAAGCGGCATTTCGTTCTGGCTGCCTGGCCAGGTCAGCAGTCTGCCGGCAGTCCCGCAGGGCGCGCCGGGCTGGTCAATGGGAACCGTCTACTACCACACGAGTGTTGCTGCCTCCGGCTCCGTCGCTGCGGCAAGAGAGATTCAGGTCGGCAGATTGGCACCGACTGTCAATGTCAGCCTCAACGCGAGCCTGAATGCACAAGCCGATCTCTTGTTGCTCAACCCAACCTACACTTTCGGCACGCCGGTCCTTGGTGGTCAGTTGGCGATGGGAGTAACCGGCATATTCGGCCGGTCAGCCGCGACCATTGACGGAACATTGACAGCTAACGTGGGAGGATTTGCGGCAACCCGGATGGGGAGTATCGGAGATTCAATCACGTCTGTCGGCGACCTCTATCCGATGATCACGCTCAAATGGAATTCGGGTGTCAACAATTACATGACGTATATAACGGGCGACATTCCCGTCGGCGCTTACGATCCAAGTCGCATCGCGAACCTTGGTATCGGCCACGGCGCGATCGATGCCGGCGGCGGCTACACCTATCTGAACCCGGCTTCCGGCGTGACGATTTCCGGAGTTGCAGGGTTTACCTACAATTTCAAGAACCCCGACACTCAGGTTCAAAGCGGGATCGATTTTCATTTCGACTGGAGCACAGCCCAATTTCTTACGAAACAGGCTTTTGTGGGCTTCGTTGGCTACGCCTATCAGCAAGTCTCAGATGATACTGGCGGTCATCCACTGCTTGGTGGCTTCAGATCCCGCGTTCTCGGCGTGGGGCCCCAATTCGGATACATCTTTCCCGTCGGCGACATGCAGGGGTACTTAAACATTAAGGCGTATGGGGAATTCAATGCGGCCAACCGGCCATCTGGTTGGAATACTTGGCTGACGTTTGCAATTTCCCCAACTGCGGCAATTGATGCGAAAGCGACCCGGCATCTCGTGACGAAGTAGGGCCGCAAAGCCGCCGAGGCCTTCGCCTCCCAACGCGCCTTCTACTTTCCTTCTAATCGCTCGATCGGACGGGCTTGGCCGCCATGCCGGAAGCGCTACCGGGCCGGCGAATTACACCCAACGGCCGAGGCCATCGCCAATTTGACGTTCGTGGCTGCAATCGCGCCTGATGCCGAATGAAGTGCAGATAGAATGCAGTGCAGATAGAACGAACCAGCAGTGTTTTCAGCGCGTATCGAAGGGAAAGATCACTTTCCAGTCTTTTTTCATATCGATCACCGTCCACCTATTCGTAGCCGCGGCGTCCAAAGCAACGTCGAGATGCCCGAAATGCGACTGCCGATCGTAGGCGTACTCGCGCACTGCGTCGGTGTGATGAACGATAGCCCCAAAGCGCAAGCCGTCGCTGATGGTAGTCCATTGAAGCATTTCGAGATCTCCGTCTGAGTTTCCGAATGCAGCAATTGGGCGGCGGCCTACGGCTTCGTTGATGCCGACGGGCTTGCCCGCCTTATCGTCGATGAAGTTCAACTCCGGCAAACGAAACAGCGTAGGAATTCCGTCGCGCATCTCGAATTTGGTCTTGATGGATGAGCCTACGACCTGGTCGGGAGGAACCCCGTAAACCTTATCTGTCCATGGACGCATGAACTCAACTCCACCGCCCGAGACGATAAAGGTCTTGAAGCCGTTCGCCCGCAGGTAAGAGAGCAACTCAAGCATTGGCTGATAGACCAGATCAGTATATGGCCGCCGGAAGCGCGGATCGCGCGCGGAGCCGAGCCAATCCATTACTATTTTCGAGAACTCGTCAGTGGTCATCCCCGCATGGGTCTGCATGATCAGATCGAGGAGGCTCCGCTCGCTGAACCCCGCCAGTGCTTTCATGTCGCCCTCAAGAACCGACTGGAAAGGCTCGGTATATCGCCATTCCGGATGCAATGGCGCCAAAGCCTTTACCCGCTCGAGGGCGAATACCAATTGAACATACATTGGTTGCTCAACCCAAAGCGTGCCATCGTTGTCGAAGGTCGCGATACGTGCCGCGGGCGGCACATACTGGGAACTTCCGGACGTCGTAGCTCGACGCACGAAATCGACGATAGCTTGTTTAGTCGAAGTATCGTTCCATGACGGCAATGGGTCATCTTGGGCAGACGCGCGCGGCAGCCAGCTGAGAGTCAGCGCCACGCCCAGTATCGCGCCGGCAATGGCGCGCCAAAATTTGCGCCTCATAGCTCACCTCCAAAAGCCAATTGATGACAGCAGCCGTCTAGTCAAAGCTTGATGGACTTGGATGCTCACCGTCTATGCAGTTTCGGCGAATCTTCGGAATACGGGTTTACGAGCAATGAAGGAGGATGCTCGACATTGCTCAACCTTTCCGAAATATGTCTCCCCTACGGGCACGTTCACATGGAACTGCCGCAAAATCGAATGAATTGAATTTCTCCGGAATTGCATAGCGCGCCTGAGTGTTGAACTTCAGACTGCGGCAAGCCACTGCGATAAACCACCTCCAGGCACGATCGCTTTGGAGGCGAGGACAGCAACCACTCCATGGCCGACTGCAGGATTGTAGGATTGCTCATGATCACCGCCCGCTCGCTGGCTATCATTCTCATCCTTGAACATGCGCTGCCGTCAGTGGCCATCGCCAAAGACGGACACGAACGCACCGTGACAATTCGCGATACTCGGTCCGCTCCGCGCGTGAGATCTAGCATGGTCGCTCGACAGGATCTGTTTGATCGGCGCAACCCAAATAACTTCCGCGTAGACTGGCCCAGCCCTCCTGCCCAACCCGGCCAATTCTGAGGGAGCAGAACTCATTGATGAACTTCCTCATCCGTGAGGGTGAATCAAGTCGGTCCTGTCGCACGCGATCTTAGGCCGCGAAGGTCGATGCCACGAAGCGAACCGAGTTGCAGACAGGCCATTTTATTGTGATCTCGATGCCGACAACCGGACTGCCTTAACACTTCAGAGAGTCCAACAATGCGCAAGATGCTCCTTGTCGTGACAACAATGCTTTTGGCGGAAAACTCGCATGCCAAGCGCAAACGGACCTCACCGCATATGCGGATGCAAACGGATACATCGACGTCCAAACATTGACCTGCGCCGCGCTTGCAGGCACCTAGCAAGGGGACGCCGATCGGCTCACCACCTGGTATAGCGGCTGGTACAACGGCCTCGCCAAGAAGCATTGCTTCAATATAGCGAGATCAAAAGAGCTCGAGCATGAGGTGATCGTCTACTGCAAAGCAAGTCCTCAAATAGCATCATTGAGGCCATTGCCGTCATGCTCAAGCAAGAGCGGCCCTCGGCCGGATTCAAATGACATTGCTCTTGACCGCAATTTTTGAGCTTCACGATGTGGAGCACGTGGTCTTGCGAGAGCCTTCATCCCCAGATTCCGCGTCAGAATTGGCCGGCAGAGAGAATTACCTTTCCGGTCGCCGGAATTGCATAGCCAAACGCACAACGCTCTTCCATGTCGCCCCGAGTAACGGGACGCCTTGCGACAATTCTGGAAGCGAGACGTCCGAGAACGTTGACGAATAAGGGGGCGATATGACGAGCAAGACCAAGACCGCCGCGCTCGCAGGATTTTTGGGCGTTTCCATCGCGTTCACAGGCATCGCCAGCGCATTTGGGCAGGCAGGTCCATCATCGTCCTCAATCAAAACGATCGGCACCCCCAGCGCGCCTGCCAAACCCGAAATCGTCCCGTCCCTGTTCGTAATGAACTCCCGCGGTGCATCACTGCAGGGAGATAGCTTGGTTCTGACTGGCGTCACGTCGAGCTCGATTATCTTCGCCGATCGCCCGATACGAGCTGCCGGTCACCAGGCCACCGCCGACGTGATTGCAGAATGGGGCGCAGGAGAGGACAGCTTCGCCAAGAACCCGCCCAATGCGACAGTGTCCGTTTTAGCGAAGGACGGCTCAGTGAAGGATGCAGTCGTGGTGCTGAAGAACCCGAAGCTCGAGGGTGACAAGCTGACGTTCACCGTGCAGACGCTGGAAGGTGATCTCGCCGGCGCCGACGGAGCGGCAGCGATCTTCATCGATATTATCGGGCGACCGCTGACGCCGCTATCGTTTGCCGGAGTTGCTCGCCGTTCAGCATTCCGCGGCGCAATGTACGCGGGCGCTGCAGGGGCTGCCGCATATGGGGCGGCAGCTTATGCCGCCCCATATTATCGTTCCTATCCGCCCCCTCCGGCCTGCGGCAACTACCCTTACCCGCCTTGCTATTGAAGACGCACCTCCGAGAACAGACCCTCTTGCCTTCGGAGCTCGGCGCCCTTTGCCGCGGGCGCTCAATCCTGACAGCCGCTCGGCTTCCCCGAATGCTCCTCCAGAATTCCGTCGGTAAACTTGGCGGCTTCAACTCATAAGGACCGGCTCATGTGGCGTTTGTCACGTATCGCTCTCCTCGCCACCACGACCGGCGCCGTTAGCGCATCGGCATCTGCTGCCGACCTCCCAGGTCGACTGGAGCCGCTCGCACCGGTCGCCTATGCGCCTGCGTTTTCATGGACAGGCTTCTACGTTGGTGGAGAGCTGGGGTGGATACAAACGAACCCCCAATACACGACCGGCGCACATTTGTTCGGGGCTCCATTCCTGCTCACATCCGGCTCGCGTAAGGATGGCCTGACATATGGAATTCTCACTGGCTATAACTACCAAGCGGGTCAGTTTGTGTTGGGCGTGGAAGGCGATTTTCAGGGATGGACGGTCGGCGTAATACGCTACACCGCCATCACCGGCGATTTCCTCACGGCGCATAGCAAATGGGGCGGCTCGATACGCGGCCGGCTCGGCTACGCTGCCGACCGCGCCCTGCTCTATGTGACGGGTGGAGCGGCGTTCGCATCCATCGAGACCTCGATTCCTTTTACCGGCATTTCGGTCGGCGGCGACGGCACGCGGGTGGGCTGGACGGCCGGCGCCGGAGTGGACTACGCCATCACAAACAACTGGTTCACAGGCCTCGAGTATCGCTACTCACAGTATCAATCCAGATCCTTGGTGTATCCAATACCGGTTCTCAATCTTGGCATCATTGGGCTTAAGCAAGAGCTGAGCAACAACCAGGTCACGGTTCGCCTTGGCTATAAGTTCTGAATCGCCTTCGACCCTTGGCTGAGCCCACATCGAGTAATTGCAGCAACGCGGGATTTCGTCATGCTCAAATGTCTGTTCACGCTGTTGCTCGTGGGGCTCGCCGCAGTGGTCGTATCACCTTCGGTTGCCCAGCAGCCGGCTCCCGGAGTCAGCGTGGGTACCCTCACGTGCAAAATGGCGCCTTCCATCGGCTTGATCTTTGGATCACGCCAGCGGATGGCATGCCGCTTCGCACCCAATGGCCCTTATCCGCAAGAAGCATATCTCGGCGTAATGGGCACTATCGGTATCGATATCGGGATCACGGCAGGCGGGGCGATGGCTTGGGGCGTCTTTGCCCCCACGGCAGGTCCACGACGCGGAGCGCTATCCGGCACTTATGTGGGCGCGAGTGGCGCCGTTGGCGTAGGCGTCGGGGTCGGCGCCAATCTGCTGTTCGGCGGAACGGGGCGTTCGATCGCCTTGCAGCCGCTCTCCCTCGAGGGCTCGGTCGGGATCAATTTGTCGCTTGGAGTTTCAAGCCTCACGCTTTCCTTAGCGCAATGAATTACAGACAAGGAGCATCCCTCAGTGTTCATCACGAGCCCGCAGCCATTTCAACGATGGCGCGGTTCGGAGCCAGTCATCAGAGGACGTATCGATGAGAATGACAGTCAGATTAATTATCATCCGTGGGGCTCTCCTGTGCCTGGCCATTTCGTCGGCTGGCAACGCGTCCGCGCAGACCGACGTGGGAAAGGCCCTTTTGGAAAAGCTGACCGCCAGGGTGGCAAAGCTTGAGAGCGCCTGCGCAAGCGATATCAAGAAATACTGCAAATCGGTGACGCCTGGTGAAGGGCGCATGATTTATTGCATGCAAGCCCATGAAGACAAGATCAGCCCCAAATGCGCATTTGAACTCGGGGAAGCCGCGACAAGTGTGCAAACAACGGCAGACGTTCTGAAAGACGCTGTGATTGCGTGCAAAGCCGAGATAACCGGAACGTGTGGAAAAATAGTGCCCGGCCAAGGTCGAATTGCCGCTTGTCTGCTGTCTAATAAATCGACAGCCTCTGCGGGTTGCGTGGAAGCCATTCAGAGGGTCGAGACCATGTCGTCTCAATAGCACATCGTCGATCAAAGCCTTATTGACCTGCCAGGTCGCTATCCCCATCAGCCTGACGGTCTCCCGAAGATCGCTGGCCCAAACAGCGCAGAAGGACTTCCGTGTCCGACAACGAACCGGAAGAAACGACCCGAGCTTTTTTTTGCTCTCGCACCGGAACGTTCGGGCTGTTCAGAATTCCAATGGCGCGAGACGAAACCGACTGTTGACGATTAGACAAGTCAGTATTGGTTTGCTCGGAAGGGAAAACAGTGCCTACCCGGCACACGATCAATACACCTTTCCAAGAACCAGATTCTTAAGGCGCGCCAAGGCCCCGTAACACTCCGCCAATTCCAAAAGCTTCCGTCTTTGCGGTCCATCCTGCATGCTTGCGGCGTCTTGAATCAGGATTTGCGAGAGTTCGTCGCACTCCTCCACAGTCAGATGTTGATCTTCGATCGAGGGTCTGACGTTTATCGATGTGTTCACGCTGGCTACCCTTCTGGCGGTGCTCGCGATCAGGCCATCGAGGGGAAGCTTGCGCTATAACATGGGATAAACTTCGTTCATCTTTCTCGGTGGCGGTTCCCCGTGGAGCTACGTGCATGAGTTCTGAATGCTCGTTGCCGTGACAATGCCGGCTTTGCATATCCTGCGACGACCTATCCGGCCGATTGCCGCACCGCTCGGCGCGCTCACCGGCGCCCGGATGACGATGGACCGGCAGACCTGCGCTGCGCATCGGCTTCCGTCTGGCCGCTGGTGTCGCGCCGGTGTTCCGCTATCCGCTTGATGACGCCGCTCCGGATCAGCCGCCACTGCCAAATTGTGTGATGTTCGGCGCCGGCGGATTGGGATATCGCCTTGTCGTTGCCTTGTAGTCTTCGACAGTTTTGAGCGCCGGCCCCGACACCCAGCCAAACATCGCAGCCACAATGAGGTCCTCGTGAGGATCCATCTCAATGTTGAAAATCTTCGGGTAACCGGCCATTGGAGCACCGGCGGAGAACATTCCCGGCTGCCGCTGCGGGCCGATACCGGTGGGGTGAACGTCGGTAAAGTAAATGCGCCACTGCTTCCAGCGCGTGGCGACGAGCTCTCCTCCGATAAAGCTCAACATGCTTTCGCGACGACCCGTGGCCGCAGCGCCGATCAGGAGATCGAACTGATCGATGCCGTCAATCGCTCGGTCCGCTGGCATCGTGCCTCCCACGATATGTGAGAACGTCGGCAGGAAGTCCATGATGGAGAACATGGCGTATGTAGTCGTTCCCGGCCTGACCCTGCCAGGCCAGCGGATGATCGCCGCTGTCCGTATCGCTCCTTCGGTCACTTCGCCCAATTCACCGCGGAACGGCCCGGAACTGCCCATGTCGGGCGTCCCCTGATTGCCGTGTTCGCGCGCGGTTTGTCCTTGCGGGCCATTGTCGGAAGCAAAGACGACAATCGTGTTGTCCTCGAGTCCAAGTTCCTTGAGCGTGTCGAGAATCTCGCCGACGTGATAATCGCCTTCCATCAGCTTGTCGCCATAGTTACCAATCCGCGATTTGCCCTTGAATTGCTGAGAAGGCAGGTTCGGAAAGTGCCCCATGGAAAAGGGAAGGTAGAGGAAGAAGGGCATCGCGGCGGCTTTTTGACGCCGCATGAAATCGACTGATTTGTCCACCAGCTCATTGTCGATGTTGGCGCGCACCTCTTCGGTGAATGGCTTGACGGTCTGCAAGGGCCCCTTAGCCTTCCCCTCGACGATATGGGGCCCTGCTCTCAGCAACGCATCATAAGGCTCGTCGATCGAATGCGTGAGAGCGATCGTTGCGGGGTATGTTGCTGCATCCCAGCTGATGTCAGGCGGAATACCGTAGAACTCGTCGAATCCGTGCGCCGTCGGCAGGCTTTGGGGGGCGCTTCCGAGATGCCATTTCCCAAAGATCGCGGTGGCATAACCCACGTTCTTGAACAATTCCCCCATCGTGAAGGCGTTTGCAGGAAGTGTATAGGGGCTGCCTTCAATGGCGATCAGCGAAAGCCCACTGCGAATCGAGTACTGGCCCGTCATAAGTGCCGCACGGGAGGGCGTGCAGGCCGGTTCGACCAAAAACTGCGTGAGACGGAGTCCCTCTTGGGCAAGCGCATCGAGGCGCGGCGTCGGAGCTCCCCGCAGCTGGCCTCCGCCGTACGATCCGAGGTCGCCGTAGCCGACATTGTCAGCCAGGATAAAGACGACGTTGGGCTTGTTGCGCTGCTGCGCAAACGCGGTCGTCGACCCCATTAAGGCTAGTAGCGCCACACAGGACGTAAAGCGCAATCCAGCAGAGATCTTCATGGGAGCACCTTTCTGAGCCCGGACAATTGATCCTGTTTCCGCGTGAGAACTGAGCAGTGCACTAGGACCAGCGGTGCCGAAAGGCACTCGGGGCGATCAGTGCCATATCGTCTGTTGCGGTATACTCAAAACGCCGTGCTATCGCGCGAACCGGCTTCACCCAGCAGTACATCGGCTTGAAAGCGATTCGCCACGGCCGATGCCCTCGAATGCGTCCGCCGAACATGCTGCCCGCAAGCAGCGTTGATGCGAAAGTTGTTCGGCTACTTGCGTACATCTGAAACCTCTCGCACTACGACGACACGACGTTACGAACGTTCGTTTGCGCGTCTATGCGATTTCGGCACGCTCCGGTCCATGCTCCGAACAAGTAAGCCCGGAGCTACGAGCGTCTGCTTGCCACAAAGTCTAATCAAGCAAGCACGCTCTTATCCGCCGGGAGGCGGATGAGCCGCTTAGAAATTGTTCCGGCCCCCGTTCATGCTTCAGATCGTATCGCGCCGGCATATCGCCCATCCTGGAAACGCATCCTGTGCAGGGCACACCCGCCGCCCTCAACCTCCGCATACTTCCCAGGAGCGCACTGGGTGATTGAACTTCTAGGCTTGGGCTGGTCCAAGGACCGCCCGCACTAAGCTGGGTCATGCGGATTCCGCTGGTTCTTTGCACCACGTTTATCTCCATACGATTTGGGCGGAGACACGACAGGACATCGACGCCGATTTGTGACCACAGCAAGCAATTCGATGACGTGAGTTCGGTGCGCGCACGCTTCCGGCGGGTTTCCGTGTAGCGACTATGTCCTACCGTTGCTCTAATTCGCGGCGAATGTACCTGTCTCTCACGAACAAGCGAGTAAAACTGCCCCGTGATGGCTTTTCAGCAGCGGCCGATGTCGAGACTGCCGCCGATCTCAACGCGCTGTCGACGGTGCGCTATACTCGTCAACCCGAACTCAAAGAAGTCTACTTGGCCCATTGGTTCATTTGCAGGCACGTTTGCAAGCTGACGTAACTGGGAGTGCCCCCGATCGACTCCTGGGGAATGCATTCCGCTTTGCTCGAGGCCGGGAACGTCGACCATCGCTGGGCTAATTGCTTTCGCGCTCCCTCTTCATCCCTGATGCACGCCCGGAGCGATTGGGTATCGGACAGTCCGGATGTTGCAGCCAAATCGAGCTTGCAGCTTCTTGCCATGTCAAACGCCGGCACACCGTCCGCTACCGCCACAACCAGTTGTGTGCTCAGAGCGATCATAGCCACTGAAAACGGCATTTTGTATTCTCCTAGAAGTAGCGCTTTTTTGCCGAAGAGCTGCCCTCAACGAAGGCGCCAGCGGCAGTCTCGATCGCTAACAAAAGCTCATGTCAGTGCGCTTTTCTCTTTGTAGCAAGCGGCCCCTGCGAAGCGGGTCAGAACACTTCCGGACCGCTACGCCAGTTAGCCACGCTCTGCGTACGACGTCTATGCAACTTCGGCAGACGCAATGACACAGGCTGGATTGACGGCTGGGCTTCTCGGGCGGAAGGCGCCTCCTGAGGTTTTGCCAACTCAGGTAGGCACTATGCCGATTTTCGGCGAACGGCCGATTCTGCATAGCCCCTAGCTGCAGCACCGGCGAACATCCTCCCGGCGGACATTCACTCAAGCACTCGGCCCGCATGATTACGACTTTTGCTGATGGGGAGAGCAAAATGACGCGTCTCGTGCTCGGATTGCTCCGACCTTATCGCGGCTGGCTCGCTATTGTTTTCGCAGCGATGCTGCTCGAGATTGCGGCCAGTCTGGCGGCGCCTTGGCCCCTAAAGCTCGTGCTCGACGACGCACTCGGAAAGCATAGATTGCCCGACTGGCTGGCATGGGCACATGACTATGGCTTCGGACGCCACACGCTCGGTGTGGCCATGTTCGCGGGCGCCGCGACGCTGGTCATCGCAATCATAAGCGCGCTCGCCACATACATCGACATTACTACACCACCAGCATCGGACAATGGGTTGCGAACGATCTGCGGATCCGGATTTACGAACACCTGCATCGATTGTCGCTCCGCTTTTACGATACCGCCAAGACGGGCACCCTAATGTCAACCATTACAAGTGACGTCGCGACAATCCAGAGTTTCGCGTCCTCGTCAACGCTAAGCATCGTCGTTGATGTCATTACCATCATTTTCATGGTGGGATTGATGTTTTGGCTAGACTGGGACTTCACCCTGATCGCCCTTGCAGTGACGCCCTTCCTCCTGATGGCCGTGATGCATTTCAAGAAAGCTGTAAAGGAGGTCACGCGTATCGTCCGAATCAAGCAGAGCGAGGTTGTCGCAGTAGTTCAAGAGGGCCTCGGATCCGTGCGCGCTGTGAAGGCATTTGGACGACAGGACCTTGAGACCGCTCATCTTGAGGCTGCGAGTCAGGCTACCGTCGAGGCCGCTCTGAAGGCTCGGCAGGTAAAATCGCTGCTGTCGCCTATGGTCAGCATCGTAGTTGCGTTCTGCACTGCAATCGTACTGTGGAGAGGTACGGGCTTGATTGTCGCGGGGGTGATGACAACCGGCGCGCTTACTGTTTACCTCGCCTATCTCGCAAAGTTCTTCAAGCCTGTGAAAGATCTCGCCAGCATGACGAGCGCGATTGCACAGACAACTGTCGCGCTCGAGCGCATCCAGAAAATCCTCCTGGCCGACGCTGTCATTCGCGAACATCCCGAGGCAGTGGATCCAGGCCGCGTTAAGGGCGCCATTTCTTTCGAGAATATCGCGTTCGGCTATAGCGACGAAGTTCAGGTACTTCGGGACGTTTCGTTCAACATCGAACCCGGCCAAGTCATCGGCATTGTCGGCCCTACCGGGTCTGGAAAATCTACCATTCTGAGCTTGCTCCCGCGCTTTTATGATCCCAGCGGTGGCCGCATTCTCGTCGATGGAAACGACGTGGCTACTTTCAAGTTGGCGGCGCTGCGGTCTCAGGTCGGATTCGTGCTGCAGGAGACGGTCCTGTTCCGCGGGACCATTCGCGAAAATATCGCCTACGGGCGTCCCAGAGCAACCGACGAAGAAATCATCGCGGCGGCGACAATTGCCAATGCCGACGAGTTCATCAGCCGTATGCCCCACGGTTACGATACCGTCGTCGGAGAACGAGGAGACACTCTTTCTGGCGGTCAGCGGCAACGGATCGGTATTGCCCGGGCTGTAATTCGGAACAGTCCGATCATGATCCTGGATGAACCGACCGCCGCGCTCGATACCGAATCCGAACGCCTCGTGATCGAGGGGCTACGACAATTGATGAAGGGCCGCACCGTCATCATGATTGCTCATCGCCTCAGCACGATAAGCCAGGCAGACAAAATCGTCGTTCTAAAGGATGGCGTGGTTGCCGAGGAGGGTTCTCACAGCGAACTTCTCGCGCGCAACGGCGTCTATGCCGAGCTGCACCGAATTCAATACGAACCGGCATCGGCATCAGCAAACGCGGCCTAGTTATCGAGCCGGCTAAAGTACGGAGCAACACCATGCCCCACAGACTTATCGTTCTTCCGGACGATACCATCTCGGCAATTCTGGATCCGATCAGCGCCGCCAGGCGCTCCTTAAATATCAGGATGTTTCTGTTCACCGAACCGACCCTATTGAAAGCGGTGATCGCAGCCAAGGAACGCGGCGTCAATGTCCGTGTCATGTTGAATCCCGCAAGGCGCAACGGGAAGAGTGAAAACGCGAAGGCTAGAAAGGCACTTTTGGCAGCGGGCGTCGAAGTGCGGGACAGCAGCGCGGCGTTCGCGTTAACGCATCAAAAATCAATGGTCATCGACGACAAGATCGGTTTTGTAGAGTCCCTGAATTGGGAGCCTCGTGATCTCACGGAAACCAGAGACTATGCGGTCACGACGACCAAGAAGAGCGAAGTTCGGGAAATGGTACGGTGTTTCGACGCTGATTGGACCCGCAAACCATTCAAGCCAGATCCGAAGTCGCACCTAATTTGGTGTCCGAACAACGGGCGCGAGCGTATCGCGAATGTGATCGATAAAGCGAAAAAGACGCTCTGGCTGCAAAATGAACGTTATCAGGACACGGTGATTGTAGAAAGGCTGGTACGTGCTGTGAGCCGCGGCGTTCGCGTCAAGATCATGGCTCGAGCTCCACATAAGCTAGGCGGCAAGAAGCTCGCCGAAGGGATCGGCGGCTTGCGCATCATGCACGACGTTGGAGCGAAGGTGCATCTGTTGCAGGGGCTTAAGCTTCACGGCAAGATTCTGATTGCGGATGGGAAGAAGCAATTGTCGGATCAATCAATCTGAGCCCGGGAAGTTTCGACTCGCGACGCGAGCTGGCGATCGCGACCAAATCCAAGCCTGTGATCAAACGGTTGGTCCAGGTCTCGCGGCGCGACTGGAAACATTCGCATAGGCTCGATTTGTCCGATCTCGGAATTTTGGCCGATCTGAAAAAGCACGGCCAGGATGGGGCGGCGTTGGTTCTGGGTCACGGTGATGGCAGCAGCAAGAAATAGCTGGCCGCGCTTTTCCAAAACAGTGCTCGGCGTGCGCTGACTCGGTCTAGCATGCCAAGCGGAACGTCAGGCTCGATACTGCCTTTAGACCATTAGACGTGCCGCCAGATATCAGGCAGCCCACACTTCGTCGGTGGCGCAGCGTCACCCGGTCGGCCTGCACGCTTGCTCCGGGCGCAGTTATCACGATCAGCGACGCCGCAACTTGTGGCTCGGCCTTCGCGAGTCACTTTCAACGTTTCTGTGTAGCGTCACGGATGTGCAAAAGCCGGAAATGGCCGGATTTGCATAGTGCTTTCTACGCATCGGTCCACACTCGACGTGGCAAATCGGCCATCACTGCGGTGTATTGGACCATCTGTACTAAAAGCGGCCCCCTGCTCGTTGAGATCGGGCCATTCGGCAAGCCCGCGATCAGCAATGGCTTACATCTTCCAGTCACGACGACCTTCGAATTTTAGGGATGCTAAAATGCAAGCAACTCAATTTGCGGTTAGCCTGGCCATGCTGATGACGATGATCGGGCCAAGCTATGCCGCAGGCCAGCAATTTTTATGCAAAGGTCAAATCGTTCAACAGATGCTGGATCCGGCCATTCAACCAAAACCAGTCGACCTGAACGTCACGCTGGATGGCAGGGACGGGATGTCGCTGATCATGGCAAATAATAAACTCCCTCTCCGTGTTACCAGTAATAACAAGATCCAGCTCTGTTTGTGACAAAGGAATTCGTTGGAGAAGACTTCCATTATACGGGCGACCTGTTTCTCATCTACAACTCAGGGCCTCTCGCTCGGCTTAGTTGCACACCCTCCTGATTCCCAATGAATTCTTCCCGTGAGACGTTTGAGGGATCTGGGCGCCGCGCACGCCAATTAGTCCAGATGCTAACGCCGGCCGCCCATGAGGCGCAGCATCATCATGAACAGATTGATGAAGTTTAGATAAAGCGACAGTGCGCCGATCACCGCCTTGCGGCCTGTCGACGTTCTGTCATCGCCACCTTCGTACATCTCCTTGATCCGTTGGGTATCGTACGCTGTGAGACCTGCGAACACGCCGACACCGATCACGGAGATCATCCAATCCAGCCCGCTAGATCTCAGAAACAAATTCACCAGGCTGGCAACAATGATGCCGATCAAGCCCATGAAAAGAAAGGTGCCGGCACCCGACAAGTTGCGCCGGGTCGTGTAACCCCACATGCTAAGCGCACCAAAGGCGGCGGCCGAGACAAAGAACACCCGTGTGATCGAAGACTCCGTGTAGATGTGAAAGATGGTCGACAGGGAGATTCCGACAAGCGCCGCATAGAGGAAAAACAATCCTCTCGCGGTTTCCACCGACATCGTGTTGATTCGTGCACTGATGAAGAACACCAGCGCCAGGGGAGCCAGCATCAGCACCCACATCAGCGGACTTTGAAGTAATTCCGGACCGCTGAACTGATAGGTCAGCAGCGCCATGACGCCCGTTAAAGCAACCCCGGCAGCCATATAGTTGTAGACCCGTAACATGAAAGCGCGGAGGCCGACGTCAATCGCTGTAGCGTTCGGAGAAAGGGGGGCAGCGGGTGCATTTCCGTCGTAATTCGACATAGGTCGCGTCCTTGTTGATCCTCGCGCGAGAAATTCGGCGGCTGCTTATGACGGAGTCTTCGTAAATCTCGCGCTAGACCGGAGCACTTCGTCCTGAATGCGTGCAATCATGCCGCGGCCTGTTGACTGATCAAATTAGCGCGGGGGGCTGCGCGTTACTATGCGAGTTCGGCAAACCAAACGATTGCGCGCGCAAAGGCGACGGCCGTTAGAAGCCAATTTTGCATTCGGAATAGTTGCTGAACGGGGCACAGGCGGTTCAAAATCCGCGTAAAGATGACGCGACTGAATAGGCCTCGCGCGCCCTTTGTCTGATCGTTAGCTGTTGGAGCGAACCTTCAGGGGCGCACCACCTTGTAATTGGTAAGGCTTCTAGATTGGTGGCAACTCGGCTGGGCATGGGCAAACGGCAGCCTGAGTATTCCCGGCAATAACCTGTACAGTGGGCACACCGTATTGGGAAACTGATCGACAGCGCACCGCCTGCGGCCCGACGGCTCTTCCAAATCCATCGGTAGAGCCTTTGACGAACTTACGACACTAGCTTCAAGGGACGGCTTACCTTTTCCTGCCAAGAGTCTGGTGTTTTGCGAAGGGTTGCAATTGGTGATTCGTCAAACATCTGCCGATAAGCTACAGCGAACCGCCCCAATTCACAAAACCCGTGCGCGGTCGCCACTTGGGTAACGGTCTTTGCATCAGGAGCGGCTTGCCGCAAGGCATGGCGGACGAGATGCATTCTCCGCAACGTCAGATATCGAATGGGTCCCATCCCGAGATGCTCCTCGCATGCGGCGCGAAGCGTTCGCTCTGCCACCCCAATGGCTGCGCAAACTTCGCTCAAATGCAACGGAGTATTTGGATTCGCTTCCAAATACTCTTCGAAACGTCCGAGGATGATTCCGTGGCGCAGCAAACCTGTTCCAATGTTGGAGGCCTCACAATCAGCTAAACAGTTTATCAGCGCGTGCAGCAGATGCTGCTCAATCGCGTGAGCCACTTCCGGCTGTGTGAAGAGGTCGGGTGCGCTCTTCGCCAACCCTCCGGCAATCGCATGAAGGTTCAGGAATCGGCTCATTAATCCAGAATTCGGCCGTATGAACCGCGCGCCCTTGTGCGGATTGAATTCGGATCCGACCAATGCCCTCCAGGTCGTAGCCAGCGCCTCTGGTCTTAGGGAGACCCCCCCAAACCTATAATCCCCGGAGGTTTTGACATGTTGCACGTCATAATCGTGGACACACATTTCCCCCAGCGATAATAGTCGTCCCCGGCTGTGCACCTCGGGCTGTTCGTTTGTCAGAAAAGTATAAACCTGACGGCCTGGGCTAATCGTACCCCTGTGCACGCGTGGCAAGCACTCCGCAAAGCGCTGCATCCACAGTTCATTCAATGTAACTTGAGTCAACTCAGCCCGAAAATCCCCTTTGGTCGTCGGGAAAATCTGTATCTCCGCGGAACGTACGCTCGTCGCGTATTGAGCCGGATCGTTGAATACAAGGACTTTGCTCCAGGGCATTTCGACCCCCACAAACGCCACACGCGAAGGCTGTAGAGCAGACGATATTCGTGAATGACCGGCAGAAAGTCTATGCAAATTCGGCAGAATCGGGAATTTGGAGCAAAACGCCGCAGTCGCATAGTCCATGTGACTCAACCGTGACATAAAGCATCAAATCGGAACGGAAATGTCCAGGAAAAGCGCCATCGGAATCAACGAAATTGACCGCGAGTCTATGATGCACCAGCAAGAGCAATGCTTTAGCGCTGAGCCGTGCGACGAATTGGCGCAAGCCCTCCTTCAGGAAGCTGCAGGCATGCCATGCGGACATCGGAATGAGCGCCTGAAAGCTTACGGGACCCTTGGCCAGATGAAGCGAATGTTCCTCCGCGGCTCAAACTAGCTTACTCAGCATGTAAAGCGGCATAGCACCCGATGGATCGCATCGCTTCTTAAAGCCGGCGCCACCGCCTTTTCCTGCCGTTTTTGCATAGTCAACGTCCTTCCCAGCTTTAACTTGTCCGCACGTTTTGCGTGTAGGCAAAGATAGCTTGCTGAACTCACGCAAAAGCGAAGTCCTCTCTCGGCCGCTAATAAGTTTTTTAATGCGGCATCAAATACTTCGCAGGGAGCACAAATTAGATCTCCGGACGTATTTAGCAATGGAAAGTGTTGAGCAGCCTATGGCCTGGAGTCGTGTTTTCAATTTTGACGATCCATTCCCTTTCCAGCAGTCTATCCGAGGGTCGGACAACAAGCTGCTGCTAACAAAAAAGGGGGACTTCCGCGCCGAACTGACCCAGGTGACATTCAATCGGCTAATGATGCAGCGCTTCGACGTTACGCTGCCGCAAGTCTACACGAGCCAGATCACCTCTGGTCGAAGGGTTATCGCCTTTCTTACCGGCGAGCAGCCGACGTTTCTCCATCGCGGCAGAGATCTTTCGCTCAACGAAATCGTTGTCTGCAATTACGACGTAGTGCATCACAGAACCGAAGGGGACTGCCGCTTTGGAGCGATGTCACTGGCCCCTGGCGATTTCGAGGCCGCGTGCAGGGCTATCGCGGGTGATGAGTTTTCTGGAGTGGAGTTGGAATATTTGGTCCGGCCAAGTTCGGTTCTTATGCGGCAATTGCAACAACAGCACGAATTAATTGGCAGGATGGCCATCGCGACACCAAACCTTTTCGAACTCCCAGAGGTGGCCCGGGCCTTAGAGCACAACATAACGTACACTATGATCAAGTGCCTCACTGAGGGCTTAACGTCGAAAGTAGAAGGCGCCAACCATCGCCACGGGCGGATAGTTGCGCGGTTCGAGGAATTCCTCGAAGCAAATCCCGTGCAGCCGTTGTATTTAGCTGATATCTGCACCGCGATCGGCGTGGCCGAGCGAACACTTCGAGTGGCCTGCGAAGAACATCTGGGGATGGGACCCATCCGCTATTTGACTCTGCGAAGATTGCATCTGGTTCGTCGCGCGCTGCTCAGGGCTGATCCTTCATGCTCGACAGTCACAAAGATTGCCACCGATCATGGCTTCTGGGAACTGGGGCGATTTGCGGCGGCTTACCGAACGATGTTCGGAGAACCGCCCTCGATCACGTTGCGTCGGTTCGCGGAGGACAACTATGGCTTTGATCATCTGACCTCCCCAGCGACCGTGTCCTTTAGCGACTGACGTCAGCTTGGGCGTCGCGCTGCTCCGCGGCGGAATCGGATAAGCTCATTCGAATCCGACGATAAGCGCGGAGGAGACCTTCTCACCAGTCCTTGAATGTGGGTTCGGCGCACCCCCCGCAAACCCAAGGAAAACTCCAGTCGGCTGTCAGTCTCGCGCTTGCGGGAATGTATCGGCTCCAAACCGACGGTTTGATTGGTGAGATCGATCGCCAAACTACGTCGAACGTTCCTGCAGAATTTATCTTACCAACCATGGCAGGCTTGGACAGATGGTGATTGGTGTTCATCACAACCTCGAAGCCGCTCGGCGCTTTCACTCGCTGACCGTACATCGCTTGACGGACGGCGTTCACTTCAACAGTGCCGGCTTGGCTGATCGCCTGGCCCCACATTCGAAAACCGACGAAAGTGGCTTCCATTGGATCATTTGTCATGCTGTCACGCTGCCCGTTGAAGTCGGTCCACATTTTGACAAACGCGTCGTTTTCTGGCGACTTGATAGACTGAAAATAGTTCCATGCCGCCATTTGACCAGCCAGCCTGTCAGCGCCGATTTGATGCAATTCGCGGTCTCCGATCGAGAGCGCCATAACAGGAAGGGTCGTGGCGCTGATCTGTTGCGCGATCAGCTCACGGTAAAAATGGGTGTTGGCATCTCCATTAATGGTCGAGATGACAGCCGTCTGTTTCCCTTCCGAACCGAACGCTTTGATCCTTCCGACAATCTCGCGCCACTCTGATTGCCCAAAGGGCGTGTAGATCGTCGTGATATCCTCGGGAGCTACGCCCTCGCTGTAAAGATAGGCGGTTAGGATCTTGTTGGTGGTGTGCGGATAGACATAGTCGGTGCCGAGCAATACCCACCTTCTAACTTGGCCGCCCTCCTTGCTCATTAAATACCGAACCGCCGGAATTGCCTGCTGGCTCGGCGCGGCGCCACTGTAGAAGATGTTACGCGAACTCTCCTCGCCCTCATACTGAACGGGATAGAAGAGCAGGCCATTCAACTGTTCGAAAACGGGGGTTGCCGCTTTTCGGGACACGGAGGTCCAGCAGCCGAATACGACTGCAACCTTCTCCACCGTGAGCAACTCGCGAGCTTTCTCGGCGAAAGCTTCCCAATTGGAAGCAGGGTCCACGACTACCGGCTCTAATCTTTTCCCCAGCAAGCCACCCTTTTTGTTCTGGTCCGCAATCATCATGAGAACCGTGTCCTTGAGAACGGACTCGCTGATCGCCATGGTTCCGGACAACGAATGCAGAATGCCCACCTTGATGGTCTCTTCGGAAGCATGAACTAACGGACCAGAAAGAGCGAGCATCGCCCACAGCAAGCCGCGCCAAGTCGAAGCGAATTTCATGCGGCCCCTCCGTCGAGCCCGTAGATGCGCGTCTCAATGGACATCCCCTTCGCCATGACCGCATCGAAGGCCCTGAATTTAAATTGATCGCGAACGCGCGAGTAGACGGCTTCGCTCACTAGGATTGTCGTACCGACCTGCTTGTTCAGTCCTTCGAGCCGAGCAGCAAGGTTCACCGTGTTGCCAAGAGCTGTGTAGTTCATTCGCTCAGTTGATCCGACATTTCCAACGACGGCCTCTCCAACATGAATACCGAACCGCGTGATGAAGGGCTTCCACCCTTCCGCCGCGAACTCAGCGTTGAGTCGTTCACCGGCGGCTCTGGCTGCCAGTGCCGCACGGCAGGCACGCGCGACATGATCTGCTTGTGGCGCGGGCGCATTCCAGAATACCATCACCGCGTCACCGATAAACTTGTCGATTGTGCCGCCTTCCGCGAGGAAGGCTTGGCTTAGGGCCGAGAAGTAGCGCGAGGTCTGTTGCATCAACAAGTCGGGGTCGACCGATTCCGCGATCGTCGTGAAGCCCTGAACATCCGTAAAGATCAACGTGATCTCCTGTTTGATCCCTCCGAGCCTAGTGGAGATGGAGTTGTCCAGCACGCCGCGCACGATCTCTTTTGGAACGAAATGCGCAAACGACCATATCGCACGCTGCGCCAAATTCACGGTACTGCCTAGATCGTGTATCTCTGCAATGTAGGATGTTACTGGCACTGGATCAGGCTGAGCCAGATTCTGAAGTTTTCCGGCCTGCGCAGCAATAGCGTTTAAGGAACGCGCCATGCGATTGCCGAAAATCCAGACCATCGGGATGAAGGCCGCGCCGACGACCATCGCCAAGATCAAGCCCGTGAACTGTACTTTCCTGACATTCTGGACAAAATCATCCTGCGCCGCCACCAGCAATATGCTGGCTCTGTAGCCATCGCTCAAGGTGAAACTCGTCAATCTAAAAAGATAACCGTGGCCCCGGTTATCTTCGACCGAACCTTCGTCCACGCCAAGATTGCGTGACATCCGCAGCACAGAGGCAATGAGTCCATCTTTGATTTCGCCGATGTTGGGTAGCTGCGATCGCGCGGGATCGATCATCGCATTTTCGAGTAACTCCACAAAGTCAGGATGGGCGATCAGGGAGCCAGCTTGGTCGAAGATCGTTGCGGTGCCGTTTGGTCCTGGCCGCTGAGCCTGGACGAAAGCGCTGAAGCTATCGAGCTTAAGATCGGCCGCGAGTACCCCGGTGACCTTGCCCTGCAAGGGCGCAGCCACAGTCATCACTGGTGCGCCAAGATTGAAGGAAAGATACGGCTCGGTGACAAAGGTCCGGCCGATCTTCATGGTCTGGGTGTACCAAGGCCGCGTCCGAGCATCGTAGCCGTATTTCCAGAAATCGATTTCGTCGACTTCGCTGCCCTGCCGATCTTGGAACACCCGGCGCATCGGCAGCTCGCCCGCCGCCGTGGGCCGTACGAGATTAATCACGATGTCAGCATTGGCCGGTGCTCGCAGCTTTGCGCGCTGGTCCTCAGTGAGATCGCTGGTGCGCCGCACTTGTAACCAGGCGCCATTCGCAAAGCCGACGTAGATACTGTCCATCTGCGGCATTTCGTGCAGAGCGGCCTTGAACAGGGGGATCGCCCTGCCCGTTTCAGATCGGTCATCCGAATCCGCTACGCTCGAACTACTAGCAAGCACGTTCACAATTGAAGAGATGGAGCTTAACTCACTATGCAAGCGGCCCAAAGCCTTGGCGCTTGCTGCGTCCATATAGGCTGAAGCCGCCTCGTGCGTTGCCAAGCGCAGAGATCGAACCTGAATTGCAATCAATAAACCTGCAAGCGCAACCACAAAGGTAGCTACAGCGAGCGTTATCGACGTTCGGAACGTGAACATGCAGGCGCACCACTACTTTGAGACTAGACTAGGGGAGCTTGCCTCTCGCCACTATGCTAGTTCGGCAACAACGTTGGCTTGATCTAAACACTTTCAGCTTTGCAGTTCCGCGCGCCCCGGGCGTCTCGCTCGACCTAAGGCGACGGCCGTGACCGCCGACGAGACGAGTACACAAGCAGGATAAGAGGCGCGCTTGATGTGATTGTCCCCCGCTGCTGTCGTTCCCCCAGCATGCGGAGAGAACTATTGCCCCACAAAGCAGACCCGTTTTTGCCGCGCAGATTGGCCGAAGTAGCATAGTCAGGCCCGCATCTGTTGATACCCTCTTCACGTGGCGATTTCGGGCCACGTGCAATCACTAGGAGCAAGCGATGATGAGTCTAAGGGTTCTGGGCGCGACCGTGATTGTGGCATCAGCCCTGTCCGGCTCTGCTGCATCGGCACAATCGGCCCTCTCTAATCCAGACATGTGCCAAGCTGAATTCGCAAGCTGCACAGGACTTGGGACCGGGGCGACACCTACCACCGGCTATCGATACCGGCACTCAACGCGGCGCGCCAATAGCCAGCCCGTCGCTGCGGCAGCAGGTGCTACGGTCGGCGGATGGGGTACCTCTTACGCCAGCGCCGGCGAGATGGGCTGGCACGGCAACTGGAACACCTATGCCACTCGCAACGGCATCGTTTGCCGCCCCGGCACCTATTTCAAGGGTCCTGACGGCCTTCGACATGTCTGCCAATAGGCCATCCACTGTGACCAGAAGCAGGCGGTCCCTCAGGACCGCCTGTTCCTGGCCCTGTAGTCGCGTTCGTCCTGAACAAGGAAATCGCACAATTGCAACCGCTTTTGTAGCGGCTGACGACTGCGTCCGAAGTTGCGAGGTGAGGACGCGAGGACGTCTCTGGGTAAGCAGACGCACTGGTTGCAATAGTTAAGCGGCTCAATTGACCTCAGACCGCCGGTATCCGCCGCGCGGGTCGTCAACAAGATAGGGCCGTCCGGCGTCTCAGTTTCTGACGAAGTATAGCGGCGTTCTAATCGTCAACTGATAGGCAGGCTTTGGTGTCCATGCAATCTGAGCTGTGATGCCAAATAGGCGATTATCGTTATCGTCCATCCGGTCGAGGTCGAACCGTACAATTGGCTGAGTAAAGGATGGCACCGTCGCCAGGTTCAGCAGTTGCGCTCCGCCGAATGATTGAACGCCCGCGCGGCCCGTGAATTTCCAATTGTTGGGCCACTGATAGTAGCCGCCGAGATAGCCAATGGTATTCGGGTTGATTGTTGCGGAAGGAGAGTCAACATTGATTCTCGTGTATTGGACGCCGACCAGCAACCCTTTGGTCTCGTCTTCGTTCAGGGCATAGTCGAACTCCACAATGTTGTTGAAGGACGTCGTCGCAAGCGCAGAATCCGGCACCATCTCGTGATGGTGGTCTGCAGTGTAATCGTTGGTATGGATCCGCCATTCTGCTGATAAAGGTCGGCCTGGAAACCCACGTTCCAGCTAGAGATCGCAAGGGACGACCAGTCAGACGTCCCACTTTGCAAAGCGCTCGCCGTGAACCCGCCATACAACGAAACGGCGTCGCTAACATCGACCGTCAGCGGAACGTCAAGTGCAACGCTTTGGGTTGGAGGCGACGATGGTGTCGGAAAGCTCGAAGGTCGCGGTAAACTCGACGGATCCGAGAGTGTTCGAAGCGCCGCGATGGCCGTTGACAGCGAAGGATTGCTGAAGCCGATCGAAAGTGTATTGGCGGGCACCGTGGCGTAGTTCGTTCTCAGGTCAAAATAAACATTAGGCCACGAAGTCGGTCCGGATCCACCATTGCTGTCGCTAGGATCCTGAGCCAGGGCCGGACCGGATAGACATACCAAAGCCGGCAAGAGCATCAGGCAACAGTACGATCGAACCACATCGGCAAAACGTCGCTCTTGCGCCGTCCCTTTGGCGCGAGCTCGGAAAATGAACATTGTCAACCCAACCGGCCGCTTTGATCGCGACGGCAGTATGGTGCGGACGTAATAGCTTGTCCAATGTGGCTCTAATGTCTAATTCCCGCCCATCGCTCCCGTTGATGCGACCCCGCTGAATGTCGGTTGATAGGGACGGACCGGAAGCTCGCGGGGGTGGGCAAACTGGCGCTCCTGAGCCAGACGTCGGGTAGCCCGTTCTTACCTTTGTCTACCAAGGTCGCCGGCCGGTCTAGGGATGACGCTTACACCTTCGCGTCGTCGCAGTTTCGATGGCGATCAGCAGGGATGCAGGTTGCAGCGGCTTGGTAAGGAAAGCCGCGCACCCAGCGGCTTCGCAGCGTTCGCGAGCGCTGGCCTCGTTGTGAGCCGTGATGACGATGGTCGGAATCCAGATCCCTGAGCGAGTGAGTTGGTGCTGAAGCTCAAGGCCGCTCATTTCGGGCATCTGCAGGTCGACAATCAGGCACACTGGTACTCCGAGCGGCAGGCTGGTCAGAAAGTCCCGAGCGGAGGTGTATGTCCTAACCTTGAGCGCGCGAGCCCTTAACAAGCGCTCGAGAGCCCTCAGCACGAATGGGTCGTCATCCACAATCGCGATGCAGCCCGAGTTGTCTCCCATGGCGACACTATCGGCGTCAGGGTTGTGGGCTGTCGAGTTGGCCCTTGGACCAACATCACTTTGGTACCACTCGGCACTAGATCCGCGCTTTTTCCGTCAGCCTTACGAGGTCCGCTACCGAGCGTACCCCGAGTTTCATCATCACCCGCCCGCGGTGCACCTTGATCGTCTTCTCCGCAGTACCGAGGTCCCCCGCGATCTGCTTGTTGAGGCGGCCGGCGACTACCTGGGTCAGAACTTCGCGCTCCCGCGGTGTCAGCATCGCGAGCCGTACCTTGATCTCGTCGATCTCAACGATAGCGGCACGGGTCGCCGCATCCTGTTTCTCGGCTCGTGCGATCGCAGTCAACAATTCTGTTTCCTTAACCGGCTTGGTCAGGAAGTCGATCGCACCCGCACGCATCGCGCGGACGCTGGTCGGTATGTCGCCCTTGGCAGTTAGGAAGATGATTGGCCTTTGCGAACCTGCTGCAGTCAAGGTCTGCTGCAACTCTAGCCCATTTAATCCCGGCATAGACACATCGAGGATCGCACAGCCGGGTACCGACCCATCGTGTTCGGCCAGAAACATCGGCGCAGACGTGAATGCCTTAAGGCTGAAGTTTCGCGCCCGTAACAGCCGCGACAACGCATTCAGCACCCTCGTGTCATCATCAACAAGAAAAATCGTGAACGCCGGATCTTTCATTCAAGCCTCCGCAAGGACTTCTTGCGTTGGGAGCAATATGGTGGCGACGACGCCACCAGTACTGTCATTGGCCACGACAATCTTTCCTCCATGCGCTTCAATGATGCTGGAGCAGATCGTCAATCCAAGTCCAAGGCCATGGTTCTTTGTGGTGAAGAACGGCTCGAACAATCGGCCTGCCTGGGCAACCTCAATCCCTGGTCCCCGATCTCTGACAAAAACCTCAATGCATCCCTTCGTTGCCCGGCTGGATACCGTGATCATCCGCGTCCCCTCGGTTGAAGCCATCGCGTCCATTGCGTTCACGAGAAGGTTTAAGAGAACCTGCTGCAATTGGATGGCATCGCCTAAGAGATGAGGCAAAGCGGCCGCAAGATCCATGTTGACCACAATGCGGCGATCGATCATTTCGCTCCGAAGCAACGCGACCGTCTGATCGATCAATGCGTTCATACTGACAGATTCCAGTTCCGCCTGGCCCTTCTTCAGCAGGCTTCGCAGCCGATGAATGACTTCGCCCGCCCGGTTAACATCTTGCACAATATCCTGCAGCGCGTCTCCAACCTCCGCGACGTTGGGGGGATCGTCAGCCAGCAGATAGAGCGCCGCCTGCGCGTTCGATAAGACCGCCGTGAGTGGCTGGTTGACTTCGTGCGCGATCGCGCCGGAGAGCTCACCCAGAACGGAAACCCTCATCAAGTGCGTGACTTCCTGTCGTTGCAACTCCGCTTCGGCCTCGACGGCCTTCTGTTCGGTGACATCAACGAAGATTCCGCTAAATCGGTTCGGAGCTCCATGATCGTCTGGGCGCACACGCGTCCGGATGCTGATCCACCGGACCCGCCCTTCTGATATAACACGAACTCGCGTTACGGCAGGTTCCCCGGGATTCCTAATTTGGCGGATCGCGGCGAGTGCGACATCGCGGTCGTTAGGGTGTACGACCTCCAAAAACGCATCGCGAGTAAGCGGCAGGTCACCCACGAGTCCGAACATTGCTCGGCAATGCTCAGTCGTCCACATTTCGTTGGTACTTCCATCAAACTGCCATAGGCCCACATTTACCGAAGCCGCGGTGAAGCTCATTCGCTCCTCGCTTTCCTTGAGCGAGATTTCAGCTTGATGGCGCCGGCGTCGTTGGAACAGCAATGCGACGACGAAGGATGCCTGCAATCCGACAATCAAGATCGTGCTCAGTACGAGGTAGCGATGCTCACTCCAGAGAGTCGGCTCCTTGAAGAGCACAATGCTGCCGAGCGGAAGGTCACTTTCTTTGAGGCCCCACTTCTTCATAGCCCGCGCGTCAGTACGGAAGGCGGGCTTGGGATTGGATTTTGGAGGTACCTTTGTCACTTCGGTACCCGAAAGTATATCAAGCGCCATGTCAGCGGCAGTTATGCCCAGAGATTCGAATGTGTCTGTGTACCCTCCAACGATCCCGGCGCCGATATAGGTATCGAAGATCCCGTAGACCGGAGCGGCGGAAGCTTTCGCCACAGCGGCAGCCACGTCTCTTGGGATGAAGCGTTTGCCTTCGCGATCTGCGAAAAAGGTAAGAATCATGACAATGCTGTCTCTTGGCAGCTGCGAAACATCGCGGAGCAATTCCGCGTATGTGAGGTTGGACCAGTAGAGCACCTCAGGCCCGGCATTTTGGCTTTCGATCGCCGTGCGTGCGATTTCACGCCAGCGGAGATCAACGGCATCGGTCCCGCTAATCACCACTAAGCGACGTGCCTGGGGCTGAAGCCTTTCTGCAAGCTCAAGTGTCTTTCCGGGGTAGGAGTTATTGATCACGCCGGTGATGTCCGGCGGCAGCTGCAGCGCTTCGTAAGTCGACCGGGTGACATCCGAGAATACGACGGGAACCGCCGGGCCGACCACGTCGCGATACTTCAGGATGAAAGGTATCGCCGAGACGCCGATTACGAACAGAAGGTCAAAATGTACGCCGTCGTATTTTTCGCGAAGGAAATTGGCCATTCGTGAGGCGTGGGCCTCATCCGGACGTCGGGCCAAATCCAAATATTCGGCGTCGATTTCGATCCGCTCGGCAGAACGTTCCAGAAAGCGCTTCCGGACCGCATCCGAAACCATTGCAGTAGCCGGGAACGTATAATTGTATGAGTGAAGAACTAAGACCCGCCGCGATGCATCTTCAGCCTGAGATTGCGCGATGAGAATCCAAGGCGCGAAAAAAATCAGCAAAAATACGCCGCGCCAAAAGCGCGCGTACCTAGCAGCCGGCCAACCACCCCGATCGCAGGCTTTCACGGAGTTCGTCCATTCGAAACTCGGGCGAGAATAGAGCATTCCTTCGGGAACTGTCGAGTCGTGAACTCGGCTTGGGGCCGTGGCGGGACAAAGCCGCATTGGATAGAGCCCAGCGCCCCATATCCTTCGGCTCTGCCAAGGTGGGACCTTGGTCCAATTCAGCGGTGCGGTTTGGCCGAATATGTTCCTCACGTAGATACCTTCGCTGCGGCGGCGGCACACCCGCACTCCACAGCGGGCGCGAAGACAACTCTTGATCCATCAATTCACGTTCCGGGCGACCAAACGCTTCATCTCGCAAGACGGCGACATCAATGCGCCAAATTCACTATTTCAAGTTGTTTTTGACCGGCCGGCAGACCGGCAGCTTGGTCGGCCAGTGCGTCGGCGACTTTGTCGCACTCGTCCGCTGTCAGCTTGATCGGCTGCTCTGGCTCCGTGCCCATAACCCTCCCCGACCCCCTCAAACCTTAAAGCAAAAGGGTGGCCAACCAGATCGCTTGATTTGGAGCCCGCGGCCGAGCCGCTAACCCGAACCGTCCGATAAGAAACACGCGCCACACTCAACACGTGTGCCGAAAACTGCGGAGGAGAAGATGGATCGGAGTGCGACCCTCAGTTTTGAAGATCCACTTTGTTACCAGGCCGCGATCACGACTGCGAATTTCGAGGTGCTACCCACGTCCGGCAGTTCCTTCAAAGGGGAACTGACCAAGGTTCGCCTAGGCGAGCTATTGCTCCAACGCTTCTTCCACAATTTGCCCACGATCAACTCCGGGTTCATCAAGCCCGGACGCAGCGTACTTACATTCCTGACGTCATCGTCCCCAGCTAGTATGCGGCACTGCGGGATGGACGTTTCGTCTGGGACCATTATCGTCAATGACAGTGACGAGATACACCAGCAGACCGAGGCCGAGTTTCGTCTAGGATCGATATCTCTTGAGATGCCCAGACTTGATGCGGCTTGCCAAGTCATAGCCGGTTGCGATTTGTTTTCGAGCTCTTCGCAAAGGCAGCTTGTTCGGCCAGATGCTGCTATGATGTCGCGGCTGCTGAACCTGCATGAGATAGTGGGCCAAATCGCTGCGAACGCGCCTGAGATTCTTATCGTCAACGAGGCGGCGCGCTCTTTGGAGAATCAGTTCATCCATCTATTGGTCAGGTGTCTCACCGAGAGCGCCTCTAGTCGATCCATTAACTGCGGCCTGCGTCAGGCTCGGATAATCGCAAAATTCCATGAATATCTCGAAGCTAACCCAAACGTGCCGCTTTATTTAGGAGACATATGCGGAGCGATCGGAGCTGCGGAGCGCAGCCTTCGCGCCGCCTGCGAAATACATCTCGGTATGGGTCCTATCCGCTACCTCGCGCTGAGGAGAATGCACCTTGTTCGCCGTGCACTCTTGCAAGCCGGTTCTTCCACGACAACGGTGACAAGAATTGCCATGGAGCACGGATTCTGGGAGCTGGGGCGCTTCTCGGTGAATTACCGCGCGATGTTTGGGGAAACACCTTCGGCTACGTTGTTCCGAGCCACCGCGCGACCGAGCCTACGGATGGCCGATGTGGCGTGAGCGCTCCCAGCAGAATTCATCTGGTAAGTGCAACATCCTTGAAGGAGGCGACTAGCGCCATCTCCAGCTTTCCCCTCCTGCCGCGATGTTGATCCCCGGCCTGTTCTGACGCGCAGTCGGGCATCAGCAACGTTGCGGTGACGGATTCGTTTTGGCTTCCGACATCTTCAAGATCCCGGTTTACTGTCCGATGGTTAGTCATGTAATTGGTCAGCTTCGAGCCAGACCGGAATATTCTCCGACGGGATTGACGCTCTTGGCTGGTGCGGGAGGATAGTCCCTGCCGTAACGATCAATCCGCCGTTCAACTTGGCTCGTGCAAACTCCTTGGCTTCTGATTCGGTTTCAAACGTCTTGGTTAAGCGGGGATGTCGCCGTCTCGAGACCGTGCCATCCGGCGGAACTTCGAAAGTGACGTACCAAGTGTGTTTCATTCCGTCATACCGCCAAGGGGCTGTCAGTAGCCTATCTCCTCGCTGAAGAAAAAAGCGGCCACCCTGCGCTGAGTTCTTCGCATTTCGACCCGCAGCAGATAATTTTCTATCGACGCATGACTTCCATCAGACACGCTTCACACCGGGCGGCCTCCACGTCCCTTCGCCAGCTGGCAGGATCGACGGCGGCATAGGGTTTGGCCAGTACAGGCGCATCACGAGATAGATCCTGTCATCGGGCGCAGGGAGCCAATTCGCCTCCTTGTCCGCGCCGGGACTGTCCTTTTGAATGTACAGCGTCAGGGAGCCGTCCGCGTCCTTTTTCATTGTCGACATCATTGGAGAGTTGATGAGGTACCGATTGAGCCGGTTCTTGACCAGTAGCTGGCTCTTGCCATCGTACATCGTAACTGACCAGAACGCATTTACTGGCGGCAGCTGGCCCGACGCGAAGGTGATTGTGTAGTTGTGCTTGCTGCTGTCGAGCGGCTCACCACTCGCGTCCACTCGGGTATAGGGATACATGGCTTCGACAGCATCATTGCCGTATAGGCCGCCCTTGGCAGCGCCCGCTCGCATGACCCAATCGCCGTTGTAGAAGGTCTCGTCGCCAAAGAACGAACCAACATTCCAGCCGTCGACGTTTTTGTTTCCGGCGGACAGCCATGAGTCTACCTTCTCCTCACCCCGCTTCATCCCCAGAAGGATTTCGGCTTTGTGTTCGACCGATAGATCTTTGAACGCGAAAGTCTTGCCGGGCCCGATGCCGATCTTTGCAAGTTTCGCACGGATCGATTTGTCTCTCGCTGTCTCGGGGACAAATTGCAGCGCCGCGTCGAGATATTGGAAAAAGTTACCTTTGATGCCAGCCGTGGTGGCAGGAAGAAAGTCGATCGGGGGCGCGGCGGGCGGCGCGGGTTGTCTACGGTATGCAGAAAGCGGCTGCGCCTTGTACCCGGACTGAACCTTCTCGACGTTCGACATATCGCCAGGATTGAAGAGCTGAGTACGGAAAATCGCGAGCGCGAACGGGGTCGTTGATTGAAAGACCTGCTTGACCCCGCTGGGCGTTTCACCCTTCCAGCCCGGAGCAACCAGCAGATAGTCACCCGCCTCGCTCCCAGTGGCTCGTGTGCCGATGTAGCCAAAATTGTAGGTATTGCCGTCGATGAACTGGACCGAGTAGTAACGGTCCTTTTCAGTCATCGGGACCGAGACAACGATTGCTTCAGCGCGGAGATCCAGCCAGAGCAACGAGTAAGGAGTGTCGCTGTTCGGGGTAATGACAGCGGTGTCCTCCGGGGTAGCGACGCGATGCTGGTTGTTGATTTCGTTGAAAGGCGCCTTGAACTGCCCCGAATTCCTATCAACCGCGAATTCCTGCATCACCGCATAGTTCATCACGAGCGGCAAGCCGAAGATGAAACCTTCTTCGGCGATGTCCTTCGCCTCAAAAATACTCGGCCATTCCGGTCTGTTTTGGGCATGCACGTCAGTGGATACCAACGTAGCGGACGCGAGCCCCGCGATTGCAGCAGAGCGGAGCAACTCCCGTTTTGTAAGCATCTAACAACTTCCTTCCGTCTCTCGCCTCGTCAATGACGTTCGGACAGGAAGCACAATAACCAGGGTTTTGGAGTGCTGACTATGCGAAATCGGCGAGCTCAGGCTCGCTTCTGGTGGCGCGAATGACCCTGGAGTGTGAACTCGAGATTCGCGCGATGCCCGGAGAATATCTCAACAACTGGTTTTTGACTGGTTCAGCGCTCTCATCAGTCGTCCGGGCCCGGCGAAGGTCAAGATGAAGGCGCGCGAGCGCTTCCGCGCGGCGTCCGCCAACCAAAAGACGGGATCATTATCGAGGGGGCCGCCGCCTCTGGATCATGACCTCGGTAGCCTAAGCCGAGGCAACCGCGTCGCCGAACGCGCCTTTCGCCCGTTCGTCTTCTCATCTACCACACCATTTCCAAGGTGCCTCTCGCAATTCATCCGCCCTCGCCAGGCGTAGGTCCTTCTTTGCAGCATCGTAGGCCGGCAACATCGCTTCCATCCACAGCAGCATGCCTGCATTTAACTAAACGACAGCAGCCTTCCACGATTGTACACCTCCGGCTGACGTTCCGTAGGAAAGGTAATTACCTTGCGGCCGGAGTTGATTGCTCCTTTGTGGACGCGCGGCAACTCCTCGCTAAAGCGCCGCATCCACAATTTGTTCATCACCATTTGAGTCAATTCGGCGCGGAATTGTCCTCTTTCGTGGGAAACCTTTTCCAGTCTCCAGCCCGGATCGCGGCTGGTAGAGTTGCGGATCTTCGAAGGCGAAGACTTTGCTCCAAGGCACTTTCATCTCCGCTAGATAATGCTTCGCACTCGCCCCCAGAGTGAATGGGATGCGTTCACCCTTCGAGCAGTGTTGAAATGACTACTCAAATTCGGCCGTGGGAAAAATCCTAGCAACCGCAGATTGGCTCGCCGCGGCCGCGAATTCGATACCGGGAATTACGTTTGGCCGTTTTCGCATAGTCGCGATTACCGAGAGGCATTATCGAACAAGAGGCCTGGCAAGAGACAATAACAAGCTCGAATATACACCCCGCTCATTGCCGGTGACTGCGTTGAGCAACTTTGGAAAAGGGGAGCCTCCGGTGATCAAATTTGCCAAAGTGCCCTTGGTTCTGGCGATCCTGACCTTCGCACTCGCATGTGCCTGCGAGACTGCTGCCGCTTCGGTGCGCGTCGCGGGCCAGGTCCAGGCCGGCGGTGGACCGTTCGTAAGCTCGACCATCACCCTGTGGGGTGCGAGTGCGGGCGAACCCAAGCAGTTGGCTCAGGCAAGATCGGACAGTGACGGCCGATTTGAGCTTCGAACTGACGAAACACCCGGCAAGGACGTAGTCCTGTATGTGATTGCTAAAGGTGGCGCAGGTACTAAAACCGGCAGCGGCGACAATCCGGCGACCACTCTGTTGAGCGTGCTGGGCAACAATCCTCCCGCGCAGGTCGTCATCAACGAGATGACTACCGTCGCGTCGGCGTTTACTGCCGCCCAATTTATCAAGGGCGACTCCATCTCTGGCAATCCACTCGGTTTACGCATCGCCGCTGGAAATGCTCCAAACTTGGTTGATCCGACCACCGGGGCATGGGGCAAGGTGCTCCTTGATCCGCTCAACAGCACGCAAACCACCACACTTGCAAGCCTAAACACTCTAGGCTCGCTGATTGCGGCGTTTGCGACCGCAGGTAATGATGATTGGCGAGCCCGCTTCCTCAAGGCCGCCACCACCAGCAGCGGCGTGACGCCGAAGACCACGCTCGAAGCGATGGTAAGCATCGCCCGCGAGCCCTGGGCAGACCCAAAGACACTTTACGCGTTGTTCGATGAAGCCTACCCGCAACCCAAGGACGGCGCCCGACGCAAGGCGCCGTTCGTGCCGTACTTGGCTTACGTCCCCGATGACTTCGCTCTCTCGCTTTGCTTCGCAGGCGGCGGGGTTTACTCGGCCGGTCGTCTGATGTTCGACCCCGAGGGCAATCTTTGGAGTGGACAAAATTGGATGGCCGGTTCGCAGTCTGGCGTCAATCAAAGTACCGGCGGCGGTGTGGCCAAACTCTCGCCCGCCGGAACCGCGCTCTCGCCACCAATCACGGGCTTCACCGGGATGGGTGTTGATGGAGTCGGCTGGGGCACCGCTGTGACGCGGGATAGGGTTTGGACCACGAGTTTTAACGGAAAGATTTTCGTGATGGATTTCGACGGTCGCCCCAGCGCCATGGAGAGCGACTTTCCTTTCAAGGAGAAATTTCTTGGCCTCATGGGCATCGGCGTCTCGGCAGGCGGTGATGTCTGGATTGCAGATGGCTCCGACAATCAGTTGCTGCACTTTCCTGGTGGGCGGGTGAAGGACGGCCGGATCGTCAAAGTCGCCGGTCTGAAGTCTCCCTTCGACATCGTCGTCGATGGCCAAAATCGGGTTCGGGTCAGCAACTCTCAGTCGGACACCGTCGTCCGGTTTGACGCCGGTGATCCCTCTAAAACGGAAACATTTCGCGCCGGGATTGGTGTTCGTGCTCTCGCGCTCGACAGTAAGGGGAACGCTTGGGTGGCCAGCAATATGTCGCTCGACCTCCCCCCGCCGGTCATTCCCGACGGCGCGTCTATCATGGAGCAATTCAAGATCGCGGCGGGACACATGCTCAAGGTCCTCGAGACCAACCCCAAGATGGTCACCGGCGTCGTCAACATGATCCGTCCCGACGGCTCCCAGCCTGCTCCGATGGGCTTCACCGGCAACAAAGCAGTCAGTGTGCCGTGGGGCTTGAATATCGACGGTAACGACGACGTCTGGATCGGCAATTTCTGGGGCCGTGGTGTCGTGTTGATGGCGGGTGACAACACCACGAGTCATCCGGCGGGTACGAAGACTGGCGATGCCATCCACGTTTTCAGAGGCGGCAGCATCCAAATGCTGACCGATGTATCAATTGATGCGGCCGGCAACGTTTGGGCGGCTAATAACTGGAATGATCTCAACGGAGCCGCCGCGCCTGACCCTCTTCGTCCCACTTCGACATGGGGTGGAGGTTCGGGCATCACGGTCATTTACGGAGTAGCGGGCCCGGTAAAGCCGCCGCGCATGGGCAAGGTCCAAAGGTACTGAACGAGATGAATTGAAAGATCCATTTTTGTGGGTGCCCCAGAAAATGTGGTGCCCACTTCTGGATCAGGGATGGAAAGATCACCCGCGCCTGGCGACTACACCCACACCGGAAGGATTTAGGCAAGCGCCCTCGCGGAACGCGCCTTGGCTCGCCCTCTCGTCTTTTCGTCCGGCAACCTCGTCGCCAACGCGGCCTTTCGCATTTCGACTGCCTTCGCCAAGCGGGGGTCCTTCTTTGCAGCTTCGTAGGCCGGCAACACCGCTTCCATCCACATCAGCATGCCTTCGGCCTTGAACACGACGCGGTCGGCGGCGCTGTAGACGGTCTGGGTAATGGCAGCGACCTCGCGCGACATTTTGTCTGCGCCGCTCACGCGATGATCCAGAAGCGCGGATGCATATGCACCTTCCCCGAAATTCTCAAAGAAACTCGTGACCGACCGACGCTCGTCATGAGGGCCAATCCGGTTCGGCAGCCCGACAACAGTAAGCAGATCCGGCCATCCCGGTTTGCGACCTGCCACGGCATCAAGCGCGTGATTGAGGGAGGAAGGGGTAATCGCCTTGTCCAAGTAGGCCGGTGCGCGATTATCGTTGCGTTGTTTCGCGGCAAGAGCGCGCACAAAATACTTGTTGCGATCTTGCGGAAACGCTCAGGCCGACACTGCGCCTAACTGTTGTTTCGAGTACCGCGCCACTCTTTCGAGGATCTCGATCGCAATAGGCGGAACGCTCAGCTTGATTTCGCGCTTGTTTTTCACCTCGTCGGGTTTCCAGGTATAGACGCGCCAACCGACACGTTCCGGGGCGGGATCAGGAACCCAGCGATCGGAGCGCAAGGCGAGCATATTCACCAGAGCGGAGCTTCGTTGGGAGATCATCCATGAAACCTGCAGGGCACCCAGGACGGCATCGTTGTTATTGCCTCCCAAAGGGCCTGCCGGATTAACCTCCTGTACCGTCAACAAATTTTGCGCTTTCCACCCCCTCCATGGGATAGCCTGTTTACAGAAGAGCGGTTTTGTAAACCGAAGGTCGGGGGTTCAATCCCCTCAGCCGGCACCATTCGCCGCCGGAATCGACAACTTAGCGGGCCCTACCCAGGGTAGTCGGCGAAACTTTCGGTTATTTGTCGATGCACCAGCTTTCACGACGGGGCAGCCGTGGTGCGTTACAATTGTCCTCACCGTGAAGCTTGGGTCCAGAAGTCGTATACGTCAAACGTTGTCGCGCATTTGCTTTCGTCCAATGCGATGGCCGATCACGCCAAAGACTACCGCCAGGAAGAGCATCACGGGGAACTTGCTCCAACCTGGTCCGCCGAAAACAAATTTGTTCACGGCGAGTGCAAGCATCACGCCGTGGCCAGCAAAGATCAGGCCCTTCCACCGAATCGTCCAGTCACGGCTCATTACCGATCCCCTTTTGAGAGTTGGACATCAGTGCCATACGGCCATCGCGCCATCTGTGAGCAACCGCACGCAAGAACTTCGTTGCAATGAGCCCACTTAAACTGCAACGCCCCCGCAAATCAGGCGCGGTATACGATTGTTTGAATCACGATGGTCCTGTCACTGAAAAACAGGAACATCTATAACGACCAAGCCCATCACCTTTGCGCTCGTGGCAGACCCATGCTCGTCCTTCAGCCATTTCATCGTCAGCAGCGGCCCAAGGGTCTCTTGAATGTCCTTAGGGGCTAACGACGCCTAGAATCGATTTCCGACGCAATCACGTCAGAGCTTTCCGAGCGACCGTCACACTCAACTCGAGCAGCGGGTGCTTCTCGTTCCTGACTGTAATAAGGACCTGCGTCCCCTTTGCCGACGCGACGTCCCTGGCAATGGAGGTCGCCATCGCGATCGCCTCTTTTTCGGCGGCTTCTGGGCCGGGCAAATCCATCCCATCCTCGTCGACCGCAGCAAAGAAGTCGTCCTTGATGTCGAAGTAAAACTTCATGGCTCACAGCGACGGATTGAGATGAAGGTAAAGCACATCGAAGTCTGCTATTTCGCGCAGCCTGGCTTCATCAAGGATCGATATTCGTCCCCGCTCCAAGTCCAACACGCGCTGAGCACGCAGCTGCTGAACGACGCGATTCATGTGAACCACACTCGTGCCAACGGCGTCGGCGAGGAGTGCCTGCGAGGCCGGAAAATCGAAGGATAGGCCGTCCGCTCGGCCGATCGCTTTCAATCTGGTGTAAAGCTCAAGCACGAGGTGCGCCACGCGGCTTGTGGCTTCGCGTTGACCGACGTTGCAAATCCACTCCCGGAAGATCGCGGCGTCAGTCAGTGTATCGCGCCAAAGCGCTTGAGCCACGTTGGGCCGCTTTCTTATCAGCGAACGCACCGCTGCATGCGGAATGAAGCCGAGAACGCTATCGCCAAGGGTGCTGACGTCATGGTCCATCACATGGAGAAAGAGACCCTGCAGATCGGGAATGTCACCGGGTTGGTGAAAGGCCATGATTTGGCGGTGGCCATTGCCGACGATCTTGGATCTCAGGATGAAGCCATCAACGACAAGGCAGCATGCCGAAGGTCGATCTCCGAGAGAAACGACCGGCTGACCGCCAGCCATCCGCTTCACCGTGATTGGCAGATCACGGATAGCGACCTCGTCCTCTTCATCAATTTCGGTGCTGACCCGCAACCGCTTCAAGAAAGGTTTGAAAATTTCCGCGTTATTCATCGTTAGCTCCGGTCGGCAAACGAGTTTTTGTGACGTTCGTTCCAATCCGGACCACTAGCTATTGTCTCACGCGAAGCAGAGGGGCTGCCGCAAATTCCAACGCCTCTCGGCGGGAACCGAACGGGAACGGCGTTAATTCATCCCGCCGCGAAGCATTGGCGCAAAATTTGACGCGCAACTCTCACTTCGAATGCTTCGGCGCGCTGCCTTGGTGGAAGTGCTCAGCACCTGATATCTCCACCCAGGCATGTTTCGACTGCTCGAAAACCGATCGGATGGGGGCCGGGTAGTTCGGAGCCGCGATCGCGCCGACGGCAACGCCGATCATCGCAGGCAGATTGTCTGCCTTCCAATAGACCGTCGAACCGCACTCGAGGCAAAAATAGCTACGGACCTGGCCGCCGCTTGCGGCTGTCCGGACGTACTCCTTCGACGCCCCCGAGATCGCAACGCCCTCCGCCGGATAGAACGCACCGACGCCGAACGGCGCGCCGGTTCGACGCTGGCAGTCGATGCAGTGGCAGGCAACGACGAGGCCGGACGGTCCTGGAAGCGACAGCGCCAGAGCGCCGCAACGACATCTCGCGCCGATCATCGAAACTCCTTCCTCTCAGTTGGCTGACGGGTTCTGTCGCTCGGCTGGAGCGCAGGGCGATCCAGGACGGACCCTCACTCCTTCGCAACCTCGAACGCCAGCAGTGCGTTGCCGGCGACGCCGCCCCACTGGCCGTAGCCGGAATTAGTGTAGAGCATGCCGCCGGCGATGATCGGCCCGGGGCCGTCGATCGCGCCGCCATGAGCAGGGGCGCCGTTCACCGTCGTATAGTCTCGCGCCGTGTCGTATTCCCACAACAGCTTTCCGTCAGCTGTCGCGTAAGCGCGCAGGAAGCCGCTGACGCCGCCGGAAAACACGACACCGGGGATCAGGCTCACGGCAGCCGAGAGCGCAGGGCTGCATTGGAGGCGATCGCCACAGGCGACAGGAGATACTTCCATCGCAATTTTTCCACTGGCGAGGTCGAGGCCGAACAGACCGCCGCCTTGGGTGGAATCGAGCCGCCGCGTACCATCGCGCAGGAACCGCACGTCGGAGTTCGCGACATAGATGCGATCCTGGTCGGCGGCCGAGCCCCACTCGCTGCCGCCGAGCGCACCGCCCTTCCCGATCCGCGTCTGCCACAGGATTTTGCCACCATCATCAGGATCGAGCGCGTGCACGACGCCGGACTTCTGCGCGATGGCGAGAACGCGCCTGCCGTCACGCAAGGTCACGAGGATCGGCGACTGGCCAAAATCGTGGTCAGGCCCGTGATCTTCCGGACAATTGGTCTTGTCCGCGCCGAAGCACGCGACGATGAAGGCGTCGCTCGGGGTCGCTTGCTGCTTCCAGAGCAGCTTACCGGTCGCAAGCTCGAAAGCGAGGACCGCATCGGCGGTTGCGGCCGGCGGATTCGAATAGGAATTGCTGGTCGCGACGTAGACGGCGTCGCGTTTCGGATCAATCGTCGGTGCCGACCACACCGCCGCGCCGGACGGGCCGAACAGCTGCGTGCCTCTTGCATTCTTGCCGGTCGGATGCGGCACCTCGGGGATCGTGTAAGCCTGCCACACCGGCTTGCCCGTCACTGCCTCGAGCGCGACCACGCTGCCGCGGAAAGTACAGCATTCGTAACTGGCCTGCGAACCGGCGGCCTCCTCCAGCGAGGAGACCGGGACGTAGAGCACGCCGGAATGCAGCGTCGGTGCTCCGGTGATGCGCGCTGCCGGATGCTCCTCGATCTTCGTCTTCCAGATCAGCGCGCCAGTCAGTGCGTTCACCGCATAGGCATTGGCGCGCAAGTCACCGAAGAAGATCGCGAACTGACCGGTGCCGGGAAGCGGCCCGAAGCTGATCGCCGCGCGCACCGCGGCATCGGTCGGCAGCGTCCACCGCGTGCAGCCGCTTCGCGCATCGAGCGCGTGCACCTTGCGGTCAGCGCCGCCGATGAACAGCAGACCGCCCAGGATGGTCGGCGGCGCAAACGACACCGAGGCGCCGGGAAAGGCATAAGCCCATTTCAGCCGCAGGCGCGGCACCTCTTCCGCGGTCAGGCCGGCCATGTCGGCCGGCTGGAAGCGGCTGTTGCCAGCGTCGACGCCCCAGCCATTCAGCGCGGACCATCGAGCGGCTGCGGAAAGAAGTTGACCTGCTGCGTGCAGCGTCCCTCCGCATCGACTGCATTGTCGCCCACCGCGGCCTTGCCGGTGACGAAGGCAGCAATCGAGCGCCGTTCCGAGTCGCTGCGGTCCTTCGCCATCGCCGCCATGCTGCCGGAAGTCAGCGTTCCCAGCACATGATCGAACGACATCGCCTGCATGGCGCCGCGGCCGGGCACACGGCTCTGGCCATCACCGCCGTCGTGACATTGCGCGCAGTGGCTTGCGTAGAGCGCAGCGCCGTCCTGCTGCGCCAGCGCGGGCGCACAGCACCAGACCAGCATGGCGACCACGACAACACTCGGTCTCATGGCGTGCTCCGGCATCGTCACCGCAATGCGAGACGGCATCATGCAACCCAAAGTATAGCGCGACGGCAATCACTGACGCAACGGACGTTCCGCTCGCGTCCGTCATATCCCCCGGGCAGTGAGGACACCATCGGGCAGTTCATCCATCGCCCACAGCCCGAGGCTCTTGTCCCGCCAGCCGCCGTCGCCTTCTTCGCAACGCTCGTTGATCAGCGCGCGCGGTGCCGGCCAGTCGAACGGCGCCTTCTCCATGTTCAGCGCCCGCCAGTCGCCGTCCTCGCAATCGCGATTGCCGTCCCATTCGGGAAAGGTCGTGACCAACAGGAAATGCGCCCCGCTGGCGCGAAAGTTCGCGACGGCACGGGCGATATTGCCGAAACTCAAATGCACCAGGCAGTCCCGGCACAGAACGACATCCGCGCGCGGCAGTGCATCGCGCGTGATGTCGGCAACGAGAAATTGGCCTGACAACTCGCCGCCAGCCACCCGCTGGCGATTGGCCGCGATCAGCGACGGCACGATGTCGATGCCGGTATAGTCGATATCCAGCTTGATGCGGCCGATCCAGCCCGCGTCGCCGCAGGGCGCATCGAGCAGCGAGTGCGCGCCGAGCCGTTGCAGCAGTGCAGGAAGCGCCTCGCGGATCGCGGCGGTCGCGGGATCCTCGGAGCCGAGGCCCGACACCGAACTGGCTGCGCCCCACAGGTTGGTCTGCTCGATCCGCTCGAACCGCGCGGCGAGATCGAGGCCCGCGAAATTATCGCGGTCGGCGACGAACCGCTCATGGGCGAGCACGGGTGAACGCTTGGAGATCATGGACGGGATGTGAATTCCGGCGCAGCCGCACTATACAGGCAAAGCGAGCGGTCCGAAACGGTCCGTAAGCGAACCTGCTTACGTCATCTGTCGCGTCTGGTCCCATGCGCCCCACCACAGCCAAAGAGAAGGCCAGGATCGCCGCCGGCGCGGCGGCGGCCATCGTCATGACGGCCGTGCTGTTCGCATTCGCAATGGGATTTCTGCTGGCGCGATGAGTGCGTAGCGCGGCGGACGAAAGCCGCCGCGCTGACTCAGGCGGCGCGCACCGTGTGGAGGAATTTCCCGACTTGGTCCTTCAGCCGGTTGCTGTCGGTCGCCAGCATCTTGGCGGTGGAAAGCACCTGCGAGGAGGCCGAGCCGGTCTCGGCCGCACCGCGCTGCACGTCGGCGATGTTGGTGGAGACCTTCTGGGTGCCGTGCGCGGCCTGCTGCACGTTGCGCGAAATCTCCTGGGTCGCGGCGCCCTGCTCCTCGACGGCCGCGGCGATGGTCGAGGACACCTCCGACAGCCGCTCGATCGTCGCGGAGATGTCGCGGATCGCGTTGACGGATTCCTGGGTCGCGGTCTGGATGCCGGAAATCTGCTGGCTGATCTCGCCAGTCGCCTTCGCCGTCTGCTCGGCCAGCGTCTTCACCTCGGCGGCGACGACGGCAAAGCCGCGGCCGGCCTCGCCGGCACGTGCCGCCTCGATCGTGGCGTTGAGCGCCAGGAGGTTAGTCTGGCCGGCAATGGTGTTGATCAGTTCGACGACATCGCCGATGCGCGTCGCCGCAACCGAGAGCTCGCTGACGCGCTCCGTCGTGGTGCGGGCCTGGGTGACGGCCTCGCCCGCCATCCGCGCGGATTCCTGCACCTGCCGGCTGATCTCGTTAACCGAAGAGGACAGTTCTTCCGTCGCGGTCGCAACCGACTGCACGTTGACCGTGGCTTCGCCCGAGGCGACCGCGACGACGGAGGTCAGTTCCTGCGCACGTTGCGCGGTGGTGGCCAGCGTCGAGGACGACGCTTCGAGCTCGGTGGACGCCGAGCCCACCGTCTCGATGATCTCGCCGACCGCGCGCTCAAAGCCGTCGGCAAGGTTGACCATGTCGCGCTTGCGCTGATCGGCGGCCTGCTTCTCCACTTCGACCTGCGCAGCCTTGAGGCGTTCGACCTCGATCCCGTTGGTCTTGAAGATTTCGACCGTCCTGGCCATGTCCCCGATCTCGTCGCGGCGGTCCTTCTCGGGCACTTCGGTCTCGAGATCGTTGCGGGCAAGGCCCTCCATGGCGAGCTTGAGGCGGGCAATCGGCCGCGACATCGCATTGAGGCCGATGAACAGCGCGATCGCGATACCCAGGATCAGGCCGCCGGCGCTGACGCCGATCACGGTCCAGGTTGCGGATCTGGCGTCGCGGTTGATGGCGTCCTTGCGCTTGGCAACCGCCTGTGCGGTTTCGCCCACGAACTGGGCAATGCGCCCCAGGGCCGCATCCATCACCGGGTCGCACTCCTTGTGCGCGCGTTCGGATGCCGTCGCGTTCTCTTCCGGGCTGCTTGCGAGCGAGCCTGCCTTCAGCACCGGATCGCAGCCGGCGAATACGGCTTTCAGCTGGTCGCCGATGCTCTTGATCTGGCTCGCGCGCGCGGGATCGTCCTGCTCGGCTGCGTCGAGGTATTGGCGGATTTCATCGCGGTTCTGGGTCGCGGCCTTGAGGCGGTTGGCGTTGCCCGCCTCCGTCGCCTCGGTGAAGACCGCATAGAGCGCGGCATGATAGGTCTCGGCGCGGCGCTGGGCTCGCGTCAAGTTGAGCGCCGAGGATTGCGCGGCGGAAAGCTCGGCGAAGCCGTCGACAGTCGCCGAGAGTTCGCGCGTGCCGAAGCCCGCGACGGCGACCATGGCAAAGCCCATCACGGCCACGATCAGCGCGACCTTCCACACGATCTTCAGATTGTTCAAAACGCTCATTGCAGCGCCCCAGTGATTTCCGCCGGGGCATATTCCCAGCACCGTGCATTGGAACCAGCTGACGTTAAGATTTGATGCCAAACATCCCGAGTAGTCTTACGGAAAACTAACTATTTGGGCTTTCGCCGTAAGCTTCGCGTAAGCTTCGGACTATTCGGGGTGCGAGCCTAGCGTGGAAAACCGGAACCGGTCGCCGGCGTCAGTCGTTGTCGGTCCATGCGGATCAGGGAAGAAAACCGAAACATATTTCTGCTGGCGACCGTTACGCTGTGCTGTAGCGCACTGGCTGGAGCAATTGCGCTGTTCGAACCGGCTCCGGCAAAGCAGCAGGCAGAAGCGTCGGCGATCGGCATGATCGCTCCGACGCCAGTTCGGGTGGTCGGGGCCCCGTTCGAGCCCAACCTCAATCCGCGGGAGCGCTAGCGCTCACACCGGCGAGACGTCGGCGCCCTCCTCGGGACGGCGTTTGGCGCGGGCCAACTCCTCAACGATCGCGATCACCTCCGCCCGTTTGTCGGGCGGCAGCGACAGGAACGCGCGGACGAGTCTCAGGCCCTCCGCTTCGGTCGAATGGTCTGCTTTGGCATCCATTCCCCACTGTCGGGCGGTCGGGAAAAATATGCAATCCCCAGCCCAACACCTTCTTGATTCGGCTGGCCAGCTTTGCTGGAATAGCCCCAACAGGGGTGCACCATGAAGTGGATCGCGGAACGCGACGCGCTGATTGCGCAGACAATGGCCTTCGTCCAATCGGTAACCGGCAAAAAGGATGACTTGCATCCACCGGAGATCCCGACGGCGGCAGTGGCCGTGTCGGTGCAGATCGTCCCCGCCAACACCGTCGTCGAGACCGAGCCACTTCAGGCCGCTCCGCCGCAGCCCTTACCTCTGCCTCCGCCGCGGATGGCGAGCCACGACGTCCGCACCGAGATGCAGGCCCGCATCGCCAATTTCCGCAAGCATCAGGAGCGGTTCGAGCGCGAGCGCGAGGAATATTGCGCGGCCACCCTGACCAAACTGCGCGCCGCCATCGGCGACGCCTCCCCCCGTCCGCCGGCTGACAAGTAAAGCCGGGGCCTCCCGTCGCGGGCTACAGCCAGGACCACACCAGCCAGAGATTGGCCGCGCAGGCGCCGAAAAGGGCCAGCGTGAGGGGCAGCAGCATGTGCCTGCAAGAGGTTTTCAGGTCGGTCGTCATGCCCGAAAACATCCCCTGATTCCGCCAAACGAGTCCCGGGGATTCTTTTTTTCGGGATTCAGGACTCGTTAAGGACTCAGGCCCCCGCGACTTCGATCACGGCCGCGTGATCGACCGACGAACGGAACCCCTCCCCCGCAAAGTCGTTAATGCGCTTTCCGGGAGCGGGAAGAATGCCCTACGCCCTGTTCTGCAACGACGCCCAGATCAGCAAGGCCTATCCTGACGAGGCCGACGTCTGGAGGCTCGCGCAGCGAAGTGGCCTCGTCGTGGACATCTCCGCGGATGACAACCGTCCCGGGCCCCGCCGGGTGCTCGACAACGATTATGAGATCAAGCCGTGCCGGGCCGCACAGGGTGAGGACCCGGCCCGGAACAAAGCCGAGGCCGATCGCCAGGCCAGGATGGAGCTTGAGCTGAATTCCTGAGGACAGCTCGAAGTCGGGAAGCCAGAGCTCAGGAAAATCTCAGGGCGTTGCGGTCGCGAGCGAGGCCTGCTCGCCAGCCAGAGCCACGCAGGCCTTCCGGCGATGCAGCCCGCGGATCGCGCCGGTGACCTTCAGCACCTTGCCGGAAGAGCACGAGGCATCCTTGACGAAGGCCACCTCATAGGGTGCCAGCATCAGAGGCTCGGATTTGAGGATTGTTTGGGCAGCGCACGGCAAACCGAGGAAGCACGAGAGCACCACTGCCGACACCAAGATACGCATGTCCGTCGTCCCACCAGCCCGGTAATCGTCATATAACGCGTTCCGGCGCGCGAGTTCCGTAAGCGGCAAAAATTATTTTTGCTTTACCCGAGCTCCATGACGCGCGTGAGAACGCGCCCGCCAGAAAGTTTGCTTGCAAATGACGCGCCAGATGGTTGACGCAATGCAAACAAATCTCGCCAACGAGGGCCGGGCAAACGAAAGGCCGGCGAGAGCCGGCCTTTGTTAGTTCGTGGTCATTGGTGGCGCGTCAGTAGCGCGAGGCTGCCGGACCGCCCCAGCCAAAGCGGTAGTTCACACCGACCTTGACGGTATGCTCGTCCTCCCGGCCGCGGACGCCGACAACGTCGACCGGACCGGAGGTGATCGTCGTGCTGCCGAAGTTGTAATACTGGTACTCGGCCTTGGCCGACCAGTTCGGCGCGAACATGTATTCGAGGCCAGCGCCGACAGTGTAGCCGTCCTTGCTGTTGCCGGTGGCGGTGAAGGTCTGCGGAACGCCGGCGATATTGACGCCAAGGCCGCCGTTGCGCCAGGCATAACCGCCCTTGGCGTAAAGCAGCGTCGGACCCCAGGTGTAGCCGATGCGGCCAGTCACCGAGCCGAGCTGGTCGGTATTGGAGGTCACCTGCGTGCCCAGCGGGAACGTGGCACCGCTGTTGTTGGTCGGCAGCCAGGAATACTGGGCCTCGACACCCATGACCCAATTGGGCGCGAACTGGTAGTCGAAGCCGCCCTGGACACCGCCGAGGAAGCGCGCGTCGCTCGACTGGAAGCTGCTGTCGCCGGCAAAGGCGCCGCCGACATGGCCGCCGATGTAGAAGCCGGTCCAGTTATAGATCACCTGCGGCGGCGTGTAGGCCGGAGCCTTGGTGTAGGTGCGCGCCTGCATGTCGGCTGCGGCAGCCGGCGCGGCCAGCGCAAGCAGGGCAACTGCACCCAGCAAAATCCTCTTCATGATCATCCCCGTTCTTTCAATTACGACACTCAGGAAACAACGTGGCGTGAATTGGGTTGCTTCGCGGCGATGCCGGAACGTTGATCGTTCGTGACTGTGACGGAGCGGCAACAACGCCGTTTTGTTCCGTCCCGCAGGCTGGTACCGACGGTTTTTTTCCGTCGGCTGCAACCTGCCGTACCGATTAGTCGCAACGCAAAGCCACCCCGTTCAAAGCTCGCCGAAATGTGATCCCGCAACTCCGGCGGGCTCTGTTCTATCACCCGGCGATGAAGGTGGGCTTTGCGCTACCGCGTCATCTTTTCAAGTTCCGGAAAGGCTACGTAAACCGCGCCCGCGCACAGCTCGTTGGCGCGATCGACGACGCGGTCCGCCCGGCCGTTGACGAAGATCACGGCGCGTTCTCTCATGGCCTTGTAGGTGCCGTCGGTCTCGCGTGGGGTGAAGTGCAGGCAGCTGACATAGAACTGCCGGCCGCCGACCTCGCGCTGCACCGGCTCGGCCATACTGGCGTCACGCACGCCGACGGGGTTGTTCAGGTAGGTGCGCATCAAGGCCAGCGTATCGCCGCGGAAATTATCCGGGAACGGTTGTGGGCCTCCGGCCTGGGTCCCCTCCATCAGAGCCGGACGATCACCGCCGCTGCCGAAACATCCCGTGAGCGCCAGCGGCAGTGCCAGCATCAACGCCAAGCTCACTGCGCGTTCCGCTAGTCGCCGCACCGCTCACGCTCTCCGCTCGATCAGTCTCGGAGACGTTCCAGCCCCAAGGTTGCAATGATGCATTGTCTACAGGTGTTTTGCCCGACAAGTCAAACGGCTTCGTAAAATCCGCAGATGAGCCACCCGTCAAACCATTGATTTATCTAGCATCGGCTACTGTGCATGGGGTTGTTTTCGAGGTTTTGGTTGCGGCCGCCAAATCTGGGACGTTGCTCGCGGGCATCATCACGGTCGTACCGGCCCGCCGCCAGCACCTCGAGCTTTCGCGCAAGGCGTGACGAACGGGCCGGCCTGAATTCCTCACGCGGCGGCTGGGGCAATGCTAGGACGCCGCCGCGCAGGATCAGTGGTTAGCTGCGCTTGTCCATCGTCGCCGGCTTGGTCACGTCCGGCTGCGTCTTCAGCGACTTCTTCGCTGAGAGATGCTTGTGGTGGTGGCGATGCGTGCGCACGGTCTTGTGCTCGTCGGGTGTGACCGCGGCGTTGGCATTCATCGCCTTCGACTTCGCGTCCACCTTGGCATCCACCTTGGCGTCGGCCTTGACGTCCGAAGCCTTGACGTCCGAAGCCTTGGCACCAGCCTTGAGGCCGGCGTCGGGTTTCGCGGCGGTGGTCGACACCTTGGTCTGGCTCTGGTCCGCCTTGATCACCGGCGTGGTCGTCGTGGTCTTGCCGGTCTCGGCTGCGAAGGCCGGGGCCGCGATTACGGAAGCTGCGAGCAAGGCTGCGGAAATCGTCTTCAACATGGTTGGTCTCCTCTTGGAAGGATCTTGAGGCGGGCGCCCTCTCGCCAACCCTTTGATCGTAGGTTGGAGGCTAGAGGGCACGCACTGAACCCAATCTGAAGCCCGCAGCAGGCTTCCGTTCATCTGGATGACAAGTTTGTCATCCGGCCGCAGGACGAATAGGCCGGGATGCCGGGAATGTTTTTGCCTGATGGGTGTTCCGGTCTTTGGGCAATCGTGTAGGATCGCCACGTTCCATACCGGAGAACTTCGATGCGCAAACTCTCAACGCTTCTTGTGCCGGGACTTGTCGCCATGACATTGGCGGCCGGGCCGGCTCTGACCAGCGCCTATGCCGCAGGTGGCGACACCCCCTCGTCACCGCCAGCGTCGGACACCTCGACCAAAAAGGGCAAGAAGAAGAGCTCCTCCATCAGCGATCCGAAATTCCTTGCTGCCTATCGCACCGCCTACACCACGATCTATGACAATCACGACTACACCGGCGCGATCGGCCAGCTGAAGTCGCTCAAGCGCGACGACGTCGCCGACGTCGCCAATCTGATCGGCTATTCCTATCGCGAGCTCGGCGACTACCAGTCGTCGAAGGTCTATTACGAGCTGGCGCTGAAGGACGATCCGAACCACGTCCGCACCTGGCAGTATTATGGCCTCTGGCAGCTCGAGCAGGGCAACCGCGAGCAGGCGCAGTATCACCTCAACAAGCTCGCCTCGCTCGCCGGCACTGACAGCTCCGAATATCGCTCGCTCGCCGCCGCGCTCGACAAGCCGACCGGCGCGACCCTCGTCTATTAGCGCATCGCATTTTCGAATGAGGCGACCGGGCACAACCGCAGGGTTGTGCCCGTTCTGCGTTCTCGGCTAGCTTGCCCACCAATCCTCCCCTCGCAAATCGGTGCGCAATGGACAAGTGGCTGCGATCCGCGATCGACTACATCGGCTCCTGGATTGAATTCCAGCACACCACAATCCAGCAGCCGGGCGTCATGGTCGCCTTCGTCCATCGCGGCGAGGTCGTTGCCGAGCATGCGTTCGGCCTCGCCAATCTCGACACCGGCGAGAAGCTCACCCCGCGCCACCGCTTCCGCATTGCCTCGCACTCGAAGAGCTTCACCTCGGCCGGCATCATGAAGCTGCGCGAGCAACGCAAGCTCCGGCTCGACGATTCCGTTGGCCAATATGTCGCCGGCCTGCATCCGCGCGTCGCCGAAACGACGATCGCGCAAGTGCTCTCGCACAGCGCGGGACTGACGCGCGACGGCGCCGATTCCGGCCAGTTCATCGACAGCCGTCCCTATCTCGACGCGAGCGAGCTGCTCGCGGAATTGAAGCTGCCGACTGCAATCGAGCCGGGCACACGCTTCAAATATTCCAATCACGGCTTTGGCCTGATCGGTCTCGTCATCGAGGCCGTGACGAAGGAGCCCTACCCGGTCTGGATCAAGCGCGAGATCATCGAACCCGCGGGCCTGCGCGAGACCGAGCCGGATGCACCGCTTCCCAAGGGCGCGTCGTTCGCGCGCGGCCACACCCGCAAGCTGCCGTACGGGGAGCGATGCGTGATCCCCGGCGACAATCCCGCGCACGCGATGGCCTCCGCCGCCGGCTTCATCGCGACCGCCGCCGATACCGCCCGCTTCTACGCGCAGCTCGCGCCCAATGCGAAGAAGAGCGTGCTATCGGTCGCGAGCCGCCGCGAGATGACGCGAAACCATTGGCGCGTGCCGCAAAGTTTCGAGACCTATTACGGCCTCGGCGTCAACGCCGGCAAAACCGACGGCTGGGATTGGTTCGGCCATGGCGGCGGCTTTCAAGGTTACATCTCCCGGACCTGCTCCATCCCCGCTTGCGAGCTCGCGATCAGTATCCTCAGCAACTCCATCGACGGCGCGGCGCCGTTCTGGATGGACGGCGCGATGCAGATCCTGCGCGTCTTTCAGTCCCGTGGTGCACCCGACCGCCGCGTGCGCGACTGGACCGGCCGCTGGTGGACGATCTGGGGCGCGAACGACCTCGTGCCGGTCGGCAACCGCGTGCTGGTCGCCAATCCCCAGTTCAACAACCCGTTCATGGACGCCGCCGAGATCGAGGTCACCGGCCGCGACACCGGCAAGCTCGCCTGGGCCGCCGGCTACTCCAGCCACGGCGAGCCGGTGCGCCGCATCCGCGACAAGCGCGGCAAGGTTAGTGACGTCTGGATCGCGGGCGCCAACATCAAGCCTGCGGCCGTCGTGGCGCGCGAGATCGCGCGGAGATACAAGCCGCGCAAGCGCCCGCCTACTCCCGAATGAGAGTCTCGACCTCGCTCCGAAGGGCCTGCCGCGAGCCGTCGCGCGAATAGAACATGTGGCCGCCGGGATAGACCACGAACTTGACTCGCTGTGTTGCGAACGCCGGCAATTGGTCGAGCACCCGCTTCGAGCCGAAATAGGGCGTGGCGAGATCGAACAGGCCGTGCGCGACCAGCACGTTCAGCTTCGCATCCGTGGCGAGGATCTGGCGCAGCTCGGAGACGGACTGCGGCGGGTTGATGCCGCGCCCGAAATCCCAGTGACCCTCGACGGCGCCGTTCAACACCTCGTAGGAGCCATCGGGCCGCCAGTTGAGCTTGCGTGTCAGCAGCTCAACCGCGGCGCTCGTCAGCGGCGCTTGCAGCGCATCGCCGGAGGGATCACCGAACCGCGAGCTGCTCGAATCCGGATAGGGATCGAAGCCGCGCACCGAGGCATCGTAGCGCCCTGTGACCTTGCCGTTCTTGCGGTCGAACTCGCGGCGGAATTCGCCGACATCGAAGCGGCCGGCAAGCCGGCGGCTGACCGCCTGGTCGATGCCGGTGAGTTCGGCGACCTTATCGGCAAGACGATTGGTCGCCTCCTTGTCCGCCTCGCCCTTGACGAGGTCGGCCAGGAATTCGCCGCGTGCGTAAGCCTCGACGTCGGCGAGATCGGCACGCTTGACCGGGCCTTTCGCCTCGCGCGCCACCGCGACATAGCTCGGCAGCGTCGCGACATATTGCAGGAGGCTGGTGCCGGTGAACTCGCGGAAGTCCAGGAGTGGCGACACCAGGATCAATCCCCTGACGCCGACGCCGTGCTGGAGCTGCAACTGGCGCACCACCTTCGGCCCGCGAATGCCGCCATAGCTTTCGCCGGCGACGTATTTCGGCGAGGTCAGCCGGTCGTGCTTCTCCAGCCAGCGGCGGATCACCAACGCGATCGAATTGACGTCGCCGTCGACGGAGTAGAACGATTTGCGCGCGTCATCGCCGGTCGCGACAAAGCGGCTGTAGCCGGTGCTGACGGGATCGATGAAGACGAGATCGGTGAAATCGAGCCAGGTCTCCGCGTTCGGCTTCACCTCGGGCGAGGCGGACGGCGACAGCGCTTCGCCATCGAGCGGTAGCCGCCACGGCCCGGCCGCGCCGAACTGGAGCCATGCCGAGGACGCTCCGGGCCCGCCGTTGAACAGGAACGTGACGGGACGCGTCGCACGGTCGGCGCCATCGAGCTCATAGGATGTATAGGCGATGTCGGCCAGCGGCTCGCCCTTGCCGTCGAACACGCGGATCGATCCGGCGGTCGCTGCGAAGTTGAGGGTGCGGCCGGGAAGATCAAGCGTCTGCTTCGTGTTCGAATCCGACGGAAGACGGTGCGGCTCGGCGGATGACGATGCATTCTGCGACGCGCTTTGTGCGCCGCCGCGACCGCCCTTTTGTCCGGCCGCCGCCTCGGCGCGCGGCTGCGGCGGATCGTCGGCGCGCGCAAATCCTGCGAGCGCGACTGCCGACACTGCCAGCACCAGCACCAGCACCAGCGTCGCACGGCGGAGCGCCGGGATCTTCATGTTCATGATCGTTCTCCCTGCCCGGCTGCAAGAACCGGCGCGGACGGTGAGGCTAGCTCGGAATTGCGACGGTTTGGGGGATCACAGGCCCGGCCGCGCCTGAAGGGCCCGGTTAGGCATAAATCGACCCGGTTTTGTCTTCAGGCCGAGATGGCCAGTTGCCAGTCTCCTTTGAAGGGCGGTCCTCCTCGACAATCGAGGTCGAGATCGTTAGACGAGCCCGGCGGAACTTTCTCCAGCCAGCGGCCCTGCCCGGAAGCCATGACCAAGCCAGCGCGATACGACCGGATCGCCTTCGTCGCCAGCCCGAGCAGCGAGGCGCAAGCCGCCTTCGGCCAGCTCACCAGGGACTTCGGCAATTGCGATCCGAAGGACGCCGACATCGTGGTCGCGCTCGGCGGCGACGGGCTCATGCTCCAGACGCTGCATCAGCACATGCATACGGGCAAGCCGATCTACGGCATGCACCGCGGCACCGTCGGCTTCCTGATGAACGAGTACTCGACCGTCGATCTTCGAGCCCGTCTCGAGGCGGCGCAGGAATCCGAAATCCACCCGCTCCTGATGCGCGCGACCGACGCCAACGACCGCGTCCACCTGCATCACGCCATCAACGAGGTCGCCCTGTTCCGCCAGACCTACCAGGCCGCGCGCCTGCGGATCCTGATCGACGAGCGCGAGCGCATGTCCGAGTTGATCGCCGACGGCATCATGGTGGCAACGCCGGCCGGCTCGACCGCCTACAATCTGTCCGCTCAGGGACCGATCCTACCGATCAACGCCGCGCTCCTGGCGCTGACGCCGATCAGCGCCTTCCGCCCGCGACGCTGGCGCGGCGCGTTGCTGCCGAACACGGCTTACGTCGTGATTGAGGTGCTGGAGGGCGACAAGCGCCCCGTGGCGGCGGTCGCCGACCACGACGAGGTGCGCGATGTTCGCCGCGTCGAGGTGCTGTCCGACAGGACCATCTCGATGCGCATGCTGTTCGACCCCGGTCACAGCCTGGAAGAGCGTATTCTGCGCGAACAGTTCGGCTCTTGAGCCGCCTCGCCGGACTGCAGATCGCAACCCTTCATTAACCCCCGGCGAGATATGGTTAACGAAAGTTGACCGCTCCGGCCCGGGCTCCATGTTCCGCATCGATTTCAACAAGCTGCGTTTCCTCGTCTGCGACGACAATCCGCACATGCGCCGCATCCTGCGGACGCTGCTGCATTCCTTTGGCGCGCGCGAAGTCTACGAGGCCGAGGACGGCGCCACGGCGCTGGAAATGTACAGCCATTATGTGCCCGACATCGTCATCACCGACTGGGCGATGCCGATCTTCGACGGGCTCGAGCTGGCGCAGATGATCCGGCAGCCGGAATCCAAGGGCAATCCCTACGCGCCGATCATCATGCTGACCGGCCATTCCGAGAAGCGCCGCGTCACGGTGGCGCGCGATGCCGGCGTCACCGAATTCCTGGCCAAACCGATCTCGGCCAAGGGGCTCTACCAGCGCATCCTCAACGTGGTCGCCAGTCCCCGCCCCTTCATCAAGACCAAGACCTATTTCGGCCCGGACCGGCGCCGCAACATCAACTCCGCCTATATGGGCCCCGAGCGCCGCGTCGGCGAAAAGCACGAGGTGCTGCAGCAGCCCTCGCTGCTCGACAAGGCCCGCTCCACCATCTAGCGCAACGTCTCTCACGATCGAGGCCGACCATGGCGAAGAACAGCGCAAGAGACATCGAGATCACGGCCTTCGCCACGCATCAAATCATCACACAGCCCAACCCGCTGCGGTCGGTCCTGCGCCGTGTCGAAGAGAAGGACATGGACGATCCGGTCGGCCGCGCCGAACAGGCACTCGCGGGCCTCGCCGGCGAGTTCAAGGACTGGATGGCGACCGAGATCAATCGGCTATCGGCCGCCTACGTCGCCATCCGACACGACGGCTTCACCAAGGACAGGCGCGACGAGTTGTTTCGCGCCGCGCACGACATCAAGGGCGATGCCGCGACCTTCGGCTATCCGGCGGCGGCGGGCGTAGCCGAGAGCCTGTGCCGCGTCATCGAGCACGCGCCCGATCTCGAAAAGGTGCCGGCCGAGTTGTTCACGCACCACATCAACGCCATCCTCGCCATCGTGCACGAGAATACCAAACTCGACAGCATCAGCGTCTCCGCCGAGCTCGGCCGGCGCCTGCGGAAGGTCGCCGACGACTATCTCGCCCACGCCAACCGCGACCGCCCCGAGCATCTCGAGGTGATCCTGGCGCCCAGCATCGCGCCGGCGGGGTAGCTTTTCCCTCTCGTCATTGCGAGCGTAGCGAAGCAATCCAGACTGTTCCCGCGATGGGATTCTGGATTGCTTCGCTACGCTCGCAATGACGGAGTTTTTCGGAACCGGCTCGAACTACGCCGCAATCAGCTCGCCATACACCGGATCAACCGTCTCGTCCGCGACCAGCTCGTCGCAGAACAGCCTTGCCTCTTCGCGGGCGGATTCGGTGGCGAAGCGGCGCAGCAGGACCATCAGCGGCTCCGTCGCGCCGCGGTCGGTCTCGCAATGGGTGAGCACGCGCTCGACCATGCGGCGGCGCAGCCGCGCCGCATTGTCGTCGCTGTCGACGAAGCCTTGCTCGTGGCAGGCATCGAGGGCGACTTGGAAGGCCGCAAACGTCGTCTCGGGAAGCCCGGCGCGACGGAGCAGCGCGTGCAGGCTGTTGCCGCCGCGATCGTGCAGCAGCGCGGACACGCGCGCCAGCGGCAACTCGGCGAGCTCAGCCAGCGCCGCATCGAACAGGTCGAGATTACTCGACAGAAGCGCGCGCAGAATGAGACCCGCGGTGAGCTGGCCGGTGATGCGCAGGTGCCGAACCAGACCTTCCATGTCTTCGCCGCGCGAGCGCGCCGCGATGTTCATGGTGGAGCGGTCGCGCGCCTCCGTCGCGATGCGCTCGGCGCGGTTAGCAGTCAGCCAGTTCCGGGCCACGACGAATTGAGCCAGCGTCTCCGAGAGTTTTGCCACCAGCGCGGCGCGCGTTGCGGACGGCAGATCCTCCAGCACCAGCATCGCCTCGCGGATCGCAGCGAGATGGCCGTGACGCTCGACGATGCGATCCCAGGAGAACGGCGCAAGCTCGGCATGAGGATTTTCGATCAGCTCGAGCGCTGCCGCCGCGCAGCCGACTTCGGCAATGGCGGCGCAGACCGATACCGGTAGCGCGATGCGGCGCGCGACGGCGCACTGCACCTCGTCGTTGCCGGTCGCGACGATGTCGACGAGATCGGCGTCGATCAGCAGCGGAGAATGTTCGAGCACGGGCAACGCGACGGTCGGCTGGTCCGCCGACAGCGCCCGCACGATCGACGCCGGCGCCTCGGTGCTGCGCGCAAACGCCTCGGCCATCGCCTGCCGCACCAGCGGCGAGGCATCGTCGAGCAGCATCAGAAGCGCGCCTTCAGCAGCAACACGGTCGTCATGGGAAAGGTCTGAGATCAGCCAGGCCCGGGCCAGCGCCCGCGTTGCCTCAGCCCGCTCGCCAGCGGGCGCCGTCCTGATCCAATTGATGAACTGCCGAACGATCATGGTGCTTCCGGCTACGCAACGAAGACGAAGCGGTGACGGCTTGTCACCTGCAACACAAAATAAACCACGACGCTTAACAAAGCGTTCACCATAACTGGCTGGTTTTATTGACGTTTTGTTAAGGGAACAACGGCGACCCGCACGCGCCGGGACGTGCGCAGCAGCGTTCACGCTGCGACGCGTCCGAGACACGGGGTGCGTGTTAGCTTGAGAACGTGCCGCTGCGATCGCTGAAGAGATCAAGCGGCTGCGGCGGCCGGACGTCGGGCGTCGCCGATGCGGCCGAGGTCGCGACCGAGGTGAGCGAGGCATTGTTGCCCCACAATTTCTGCACGGTCGTCGAGACCGGCTGGGTGGTGTCGCCGGGCTGATAGATCGAGCGAAACACCGGCGTGCTCGGTGCATTGTCCGCGACCGTCATTGGCGCTGTCGCGCTGACCGGCGTTACCGCGCGCGTGTTCGGAAAGGTCTGGAGATACGCGGCATTGTCGATCAGCGGCGCGGCAGGCTGTACGCCGTTGGCGCTCGCGACCTGCGTGGCCGACGGCGTGCCGCCATACATCGCCATCGCGCTGCGGGTGGCTTTCGAATTTGCCGCGCTGGCGTAGCGTGCATCCAGCACCGAATAGACCTCGGAGACGCTGCGCGCGCGGCCGTCCTTGGCGTAGAAGATCGAGCGATTGGCGGAGGCCGCGTTAGGAAACAACCGCGCGCCGACCGCTTGCGGATTGTCCTCGGCATTGGCGATCAGTTTCGCGGCGCCGCCGACCCCCATGAAATGCGCCATGTAGAGTTCGCTGTCGGACGGCCTGCGGCCGAGCAGGCCGGTGAGCTTGAAGCTGTTCGACTGCGTCAGCGCAGCCGCCATGCTAGACGCGGCCTCCGGATCGTCGCGCAGCTTCATGATCGACCGCTTCATCGCGGGATCATCGACGGTGTAGGTGCCCGACGACGTCCTGGTGATGGCGTCGGAATAATTGCCATAGCCGAGCTGGGTGCCCGCTTCCTTCACCGTGCCGAGCCAGGTCTGGTCGATGAACTGGTAGAGCCCGTGCGCCGATGACGTAGTCGCCCCCGCCGTGGGATCGAAATCCGATTCCATCTTGGCGGTGGTCAGCATGTACTGGAAGCTGACGCCGCCGACGTTCGAAGCCTGCTTGATCGCACCGGCGACGCGTGCCCGCGACGGATCGAGAACCGCCGTCGGAGAGGCACTGGAATTGTCGACCGACATGATGAAATGCCCGCCCCGCGCGGCGTTGAGGGGCGCCGGCAATACGGCGCCCTAATCGTCTCACCGTGGGACAGGTATGGTTAATGCGGGGTTAATCCGGGCCGGCACCTCCGCATGACGGAAGGACTACTTCTTGTACACCGCGTCCGGATCGAACAGCCTGTCTGCATCGACGAAGACGAGCCTGGCGCCGCCGTCTTCGGCCTCGACCTTGCGGTAGAAGCAGGAGCGGCGGCCAGTGTGACACGCGGCACCGATCTGCTCGACACGGAGCCAGACCGCATCCTGATCGCAATCGGTGCGGATCTCGACCACACGCTGGGTCTGACCTGAGGTCTCACCTTTTCGCCACAAGGCATTGCGCGAGCGGCTGAAGTACCAGGCCTCGCCGGTCGCGATGGTCTTGCGCAGCGCCTCGTCGTTCATGTGCGCGACCATCAGCACGTCGCCAGTGGCGACGTCGGTCGCAACGACGGTCACGAGGCCGGCCGCATCGAACCTGGGAAGGAAGGCGAGACCTTCCTCGGTTTCATGAGAGTGAGCGGACACAACGCCCTCGCCGGTCTGTTCGCGAGGTCAGCGCTGCAGGCCTCGCACCAGGGACAGAAAACGGGCCTGCTCCGCCGGATTGTCGCGGAACATGCCGGTGAAGCGGCTGGTGAAGGTGGAGGCGCCATGCTTGGCGACGCCGCGCACCGACATGCAGGTATGCTCGGCCTCGATCAGCACGGCAACGCCGCGCGGCTTGAGGATCTCGTCGATCGCCGCCGCGATCTGCGCGGTCATGTGCTCCTGGGTCTGGAGCCGGCGGGCGAAGATGTCGGTGAGGCGCGCAAGCTTCGAGAGGCCGACCACGCGTTCCACCGGCGTGTAGGCGATGTGCGCCTTGCCATAGAACGGCATCATGTGATGCTCGCATTGCGAGGTGAACTCGATGTCGCGCACAAGGACGAAATCATCATAGCCGGCGGTCTCGCCGAAGGTGCGATCGAGCACCTCGGCTGGGCACTGGTGGTAGCCCTGATAGAGTTCGTCGAAAGCCTCGACCACGCGGCGCGGCGTGTCGAGCAAACCCTCGCGGTTGGTATTCTCGCCGATATAGGCGAGCAGCGTCTTAACCGCCTGCTCGGCCTCGGCGCGCGCGGGGCGCGGCTGGTCGGCGCGGACGGCGGCTGCGAGGAATTCGGAAGGATCAAGCTCCGCCGGACGGCTCTCGGGCTGCCGGTCGGAGGGCTTGTTGGGGCGGATGGATTTGATGGTAGCGTCCATGTCTACTCCGTTCGACGGCCTTGCGGCCGGAGTGTCACCGGCAGACGGGGCGGCGAACCGCCGGACGCCTGAGAGAACAGTTTCGGCGAAAAGATCTGCAAGTTAGAACGCCGACAGCACGGTTCTGGATCACACCACTGCCGCAGCGCTGGGCTGTTTTTCCGCCAGTTCCGACCCTATATAGGGCCGTGGACGGCGCACGCCAAGGCCGATCCTGCTGGACTCCATCACATGCTGAACGACATTTATAACAAGCGGATCATCGAACTGGCCGGGAATATTCCGCGGCTCGGACGGTTGTCGGACCCGGATGCCACCGCCACCGCCCATTCCAAGCTGTGCGGCTCGACCGTCAAAATCGACCTCAAGATGGAGGGCGACAAGGTCACCGACTTCGCCCACGACGTGAAGGCCTGCGCGCTGGGACAGGCGTCTTCATCCATCATGGCAAGTCAGATCGTCGGATCGACTGCGAGCGAACTCCGCGAGTTACGCGAAACTGTTCGCAGGATGCTGAAGGAGAACGGCGCGCCTCCTGAAGGCAAATGGGAAGAGATCAAGTTCCTCGAGCCGGTCCGCGACTACAAGGCGCGCCACGCCTCGACGCTGCTGACCTTCGATGCCGTGGTCGATGCCATCGGCCAGATCGAGGCGAAGGCGAAGCAGCCGGCTGCGGCGCAAGGCTGATTCCGGAGGCTGATTCCGGGCTCGTCGCTGGGCCCGAAATGAAATCGGCAATTCGAGGCTACTTCTGCGACGCCGCAACCGGCGTGGCCACGCTGCCCGTCGGGACCAGCGCTTCCGCCGTCTTGGTCGATTTGGCAGGCTGCTCCGGTTCCGCACCGAACCTCGCCTGGGTCTTCGGTGCAAGCTCCGCCATTGCCGGCGCCGAGATGTCGACATGCGGCAGCACGTCGGCCACGAGATCCGTCGTCACGAGATTGGTGAGCTTGAGCTCCCCTGCATCGAGCTCGTGCAAATCTTCCCAGGGCGGGACGCTGAGCGCGAGCGACAGCAGATCGCCGGCACCGCCCATGTCGAACGTGTATTTGGCGAGCCGGCCGATGTCGCGCTCCACGATCATCAGGTCCTGCGCGCTGTAGCTCGCCGCCTTGGCATCATCGGCGCGATCGCCCATCCAGATCTGGTGGACCCGCACATGGGCCGCTTCCGGCACGTAGCGCTTCTTGCCGGCCAGCAGCAGGAATACGCACATGGATTCGCAATAGGCCTGAGGCGCGACCGCCGGACGAACCGTCTGCCCGCCGCGGCTCTGAACGCTGATGCCGACGGTGGTCAAAAGTCCGAGATTGCGGAAGCGCCGGCCGAGCGTGATCGCGTCGTTGACGGATCCGCCGCTGGAATCGAGCACCACGGTGGCGCCACCGAGCTGGCGTCCGCGGGAAAACTCTTCGAAGTCCCTGGGCGTATCGGCGGTGATGATGCCGACCGCGCTGACCCAACCGCGGCAATTCGGCTCGCAGGCGACCCAACCGAACTTCATCGGCAGCTTGCGCTCTTCGAGGGCAACACCGGCCCGAGCCGACGACCCAAGGGTCGCGACGGCGCCAGCCAACACGACTCCACAAGCAGCGGTTCCCACCAGCAACCAGCCGCGAAGTTTGAGCAACTTCAGAAGTTTCAAACTGGTCCCTTCCCCAAGTCCCAAGCTTTAGCCCAAGCCTTACAGCGAGCCGACTCAGCCAAGCCCCGTTCTGACGTTCCAATGAGTCTCACATGAACGTCACAAAAATGGTATCCGGGGGAATACAGCTCGTCCATAGGCACTTGCTGCACTGCTCCCAAAAAGCATGCAAAATATGACGTACAAACAACAGCTTACAGTTCCCTGCACCGGAACCGCGCAGAACCTCGCCCAGGATCTCAGCAAAGCGCCCATGAAGCAATCAGCCTGCGAGCACTGTTCCAATCCCGTCGCGGGCGCGCTCCGGCTTCCGCGCAAATTCGGCCGTGCGCTGATCTGGCTCTACCGCCACACGCTCTCGCCGCTGGTTGGCTACAATTGCCGGCACCTGCCGACCTGCTCGGTCTATGGCGACGAGGCGATCGAACGGTTCGGGCTGTGGGCCGGCGGCTGGATGACGCTCGCGCGCCTGCTCCGTTGCAACCCATTCGGCACCTCGGGCATCGACAACGTGCCCCTCACCGCGCCACAGGGCGCACACTGGTACTCGCCTTGGCGCTACGGCCGCTGGCGCGGCGTCAACGCATCCCAAGACTGATGCGGCGCCTTAGGCGTCGCTCCCCTGAGTGGAACCGAAATTCTCCCCTCGCGTTGATGTGATGCTCCCGCGGGAGGAAACAACAATGCGCTGGAAAATCAGCCCTCATTTTCACGTCAGGTCTAGACCGGATTCGCGGGGTGGTTCGCGAGGCCACGATCCCAGAACCCTCGACATGCTCGCCATCATCGCTCTGCTAATGCTCGTCGTCGGCTCCGGCTGGTATTTGGCGACGAGCACTGCCACGCCGCCCAGCACAACGGCATTCATCGTGCCGAGCCAGAGCGTGCACTGGTAGGGCTAGACTTCAGAGGTCCAGCACCAGCCGGTCGGCGTCCGATCCGGCGACGCAGATCATGAGAAAGCGTTCGCGCTCATAGGGCGACAGGACGCGATCGCGGTGCACGGGCTTGCCCTCGATCCAGCCGACCTTGCAGGCGCCGCAGATGCCGCCGCAGCAGGACGTCGATATGTCGATGCCTCGTTCCTGCAAGGCGGCCAGCATGGTCTGGCCGGCGCGAACCGGGATTTCCGTCCCCGTACGCGCCAGCGACAGCACGAATGGCTTTGCGTCGGGGTCGATCACCGGCCGCGGCGCCACGAAACGCTCGATGTGAACGTTGGCTGCGGGCCAGGCTGCGGTCACCCCCTCGAACTCTTCGGTCATGCCTTCGGGCCCGCAGCAGGCGACCATCGTTTGCACCTTAACCTCTCCGACCAGCGACGCCAGATCCGGACGCCCGGCGCAGGACGTGCGGTGCACGACGACACGCCCCGCTTCCATCAGCGGCGCGAGGTGTGCGGCAAGCGGCACCTCCTCGCGCACGATGAGGTGCAGCACAAAGTCTGCATTGCCAATCTGCAGGAGGTGACGGGCCATCGACAGGAACGGCGTCACGCCGATGCCACCCGCGACGAACACATGGCGCGCAATGTCCGCACCCGGCTCCAGCCCGCCGCGCGGCAGTGACACGCCGATGACGTCGCCTATGCCAACCTCGTCGTGAAGCGCGCGCGAACCGCCGCGCCCATCGGCCTCGCGTTTGACCGCGATGACGTAACGTGAGTTGTCGGCGGGCTCGTTGCACAGCGAATAGGTCCGCACGAGACCGTTCGGCAGATGCAGGTCGATGTGGGCGCCAGGCTTGAACGGCGGCAGGGTCCAACGGTCGGGATCGGCCAGCGTGAACACCTTGATCCCCGCACCGGCCCCTTCGATGCCGGCGACAACCGTCTTGATCGTCGTGATGGGCCGTACGCTCATACCGCGTTCCGCACGGTGTCGCCGACCCTGACGATGCCGCCTTGCAATATCCTGCAGTTCAGGCCCGAGCGGTTGATGAGCGGATCGAAGATCGCCTTGCCGGTGATCTCCTCGATATGCCGGCATGGAATCGATAATCTGGTTGCTTCCAGCAAGGTCTCACCTAACCAGAAGCGGCGGCCGACCAGATGATTCAACGGCACGCCCTCGACCGTCACGTTGCGGCGATGCTCCTCGGGACCGAGTTCGATTCCCGCGTCGCGCTTGAGCGCGATCAAGGTTTCGAGCTCGAACAGGGTGACCTGCCGGCCCTCCTCGGGCTTGTGCGAATAAAATCCTTCCTCGCGCCCGATCATGTAGCGGTCGCCCTCGATCCCTTGGCCGGCGACGAGAACGAGCTGCTCCATCGCGCGCATTGGCAGGAACGCGCGTGGAGCGAGATGGAGGAAGCGGACTAGGCCAGTCCAGCCGAGGCGTGCTGTGCTATCAGCCGAGCCGGCGCCTATCTCATCGAGCATGACAAAATCCTTGTGAGAAGCGATGGCGCGCCGCCAGCAGCGGCGCGCCGCGGGATCAGGTCAGTTCCTTGTTCGCCATTTCCGGCGCGAACATGGTCGCGGTCGCCGTGATGGCGGCGCAGCCGATCAGCAGCAGTGAAACCGGCCAGGTGGCACCGCCACTCCAGGCCATCAAAGCCGCCGCAATCAGCGGCGTCAATCCGCCACTGATGGCCGCCCCGACCTGAAACCCGAGCGAGGCGCCGCTATAGCGCAGCCGCGCGGAAAACAGCTCGGAGTACCAGGGCGCGCCGATACCGAACATCACCATCTGCCCGAAAGTAATCGCGACCACGATGGTGCAGATGACGAGGGTGGGATCGCGGGTGTTGAGCAGCCAGAACAGCGGAAAGGCAAACAGCGCCGAAAACAGACAGCTTGCATAGAACATCTTTTTGCGGCCGACGATGTCGGACAGCCAACCGAACAGCGGAATCGCGAGCAGCGCGACCAGCGATGCCGCGAAGGCGCCGTTCAACACCACCGTACGAGACAAGCCAAGATTCGCCGTGGCATAGGACATCACGAACACGCCGCCGATGCTGGCGTAGGCGATCTCCGAGATTTTCAGCCCGACCGCGGTAAAGAAAGGCCGGCGGTGATGCCTGAAGATCTCGACCAGCGGCAGACTTGCGACCTCCTTTTTGGCCTGGACCTGACGGAAGGCCACGGTCTCTTCCATGTTGAGGCGGATGTAGAGACCGACGCCGACCAGCAAGATCGAGATCAGGAACGGAATGCGCCAGCCATAGGACATGAACTCACTTTCCGGCAGGCTCGCCACCAGCGCAAACATGCCGATCGCGGCGAGATTGCCGATGGGATTGCCGACCTGCACCATGCTGCCGAGCAGGCCGCGGCGGTGCGTCGGGCAATTCTCCACCACCATCAACACCGCACCACCCCATTCGCCGCCGAGGCCAATGCCCTGGAGGAATCGCAGGCCAATCAAGAGCAGCGGCGCGGCGATCCCGATCTGCTGATAGGTCGGAAGCAGGCCGATCAGGAAGGTGCCGATGCCCATCACCATGATCGTGATCGCGAGCATCGCCTTGCGGCCCACCCGGTCGCCGTAGTGACCGAAGATCGCGGCGCCAAGCGGTCGCGCCAGAAAGCCGACCGCATAAGTGCCGAAAGCCGCGATGGTGGCGAGCGTGGGATTACCGGCAGCGAAGAAGACCTTGTTGAAGACCAGGGCGGTCGCCGTGCCGTAGATGAGGAAGTCGTACCATTCGACGGCGGTGCCGATCACGCTGGACCACACGATCCGCCGCAAGCTCGCCGCTTCGTCCGGCGCTACGTTCAGGGTTACGTCGTCTGCTACGGTCATCGATGTCTCCAAAAGTACCGGCGCCAGGGGAAGCAGTTGGTTCTGTCCACGGAGCCCATCGGCAGCCAGGACGTAAAAATCGATCATGTTTACTGTTGGAAATCAACGGCGCGGAACGCGGCAATTGCCGTGCGGAGGGGCAAAACACGCTTGCTGCACTGTTTCTGAGCTATTTTTAGGCGATATTCCATTGCTTCTGCTTACAATATCCGCGCCCTTGCTCTAAATTTCTGCGCATGAGTTTTCCTTTGGAATACACTTGCACGCTGGCGGAAGCGACAGCGCCCCCCGACGGACTGGCAGTCGGGCGACATCTGTTGCAAAAGAGACATCAGCAGTTCGGGAGACTCATGCGTGCTTGATGTCAGCAAAGCGGCAGCCGTCGGGGCCAATATTCGCCAGGCGCGGATCGCCAAGGGCCTGACACTGGACCAGTTTGCCAGGCAGAGTGATCTCACGCGCGGCTATATCTCGCTGGTCGAACGCGACCTGAAGATCCCTTCGCTCGCCGCCCTGCTGCGGATGGCAGCCGCGCTCGAGGTCAACGTCGCGACTTTCTTCGACCCGAACGCCGAGCCGGCGCCGCGCTACACGCTGTTCCGCCGTGAAGGCGGCAACGTCCCGCTGTTTCAGGACACCTTTGGCGTGGTACCACTGGCAACCGGCCGCACCCGCAAGATGATGGAGCCGTTCCTCCTGAGCCCGCCGCACAAATCGGCGACGCGCGCCTCGCATGCGGGTGAGGAGTTGCTGTTTGTCATCAACGGCAAGATCGCGATTAAGCTCGACGGCGAAGAACTCGTCCTCGGCAAGGGCGATTGCCTATATTTTTCAGGCGAGACACCACACGAGGTCAGGAGCCTCGGCCGGCAGAAGGCGGAGGTCCTGGTCGTCGTCGCCCAGAGCCCGGCGGCATAACGCCGGGCCTGGCACCAGGCTTAACGGGACCAGAAAAAGCGCCCGGGCGGCGGGACCGGCTCGGGCCGACGTGGCCGCTTCGGACGCGGCGGTTTCGGCGACGGCTCGGCGGACGAGGTGGTCTCCGCGCCCGGCGCCGTCTCGCTTCCCGGCACCTTCACCGACAGCAGCAAGTTCGACTCGTGCATCCGCCAGCGGTAGCCGACGCCGAAATCGATTGGCTGGGCGCGCGTGAACAGCGCGGCGTAGCGTTCCTGGTAGCGGCCGGGAAATTCGCCGATCGGTCCGAGATAGCGGCCGAACGGGAAGAACCGCCATTGCCGCGAATTGTAGTTCGAAAGCGGAATGCCGGAATCGTCCTGGACGATGGTCGCGCTGTTGGCGAGCAACCAGTCGCGCGCGACGGTGAAGTTGCCGGAGTGCAGCAGATAGGACGCACTCTTGATCAGACTGTTGCCGGGACCGAGCGTCTCGCAGAATTTCAGGAAGCCGGCGGCGCGCGCACCTGAATTGGAGAGATCGGTGGAGAAATAGTACAGCGTGCGTGCCTCGCCGTCGGGGCCGGCGAAGGTGATGCGGGCGCCGCGCGTCGCGTTCGGTCCGGGATTGTCGTTGCCGACATGCACGCCGCCCTTGTCGTCGAGTGCGATCATCTCGACATTGCGGATGGTCTTGCCGGAACGGACGAGGAAGACATAGAGGATCGGCAAGGTGCCGTTGACCTGGTTGGTGTGCAGGTCGACCTTCATTTGCTTGGTGATGAAGAAGGAAAAACTCAGGATCGAGCCGAGCGAGCGCTCGACATTGTAGAGCGCGGCGCCGACCGAATTGCGCGGCAATCGCGTCAGGTCAGCCACCGCACCGACCGGCTCCAGCGCGCCGAGCACGTAGGTGCTGGCCTTGGGATAGAAGGCGTTGGCGTAGAGGAAGTCGGGGCCGCTGAACAAATAAAACATGGTCGGCCTGGGCGCCGCCAGATTGACGTCGGCCCAGTTGCGGATCTTCGAGAGCTGCCGCTCCTCGAGCTGGGCGAAGGCGCCGTCGAAGAATCTCGCATGGCGCTGCCAGACCGGGTCCTTTGTCAGCGGCACCAGCGGCGAATCCGCCGAAGGCTGCATGCCCGCGAGGAAGCGCGCTGTGTCGTCGAAGGTTGCCTCGGCGGCACGTGCGGACGGGACGGCCGCAGCCAGCAAGGCGAGAGCCACGGCCGCAATTCTCATGGGTCGAAACATGTCTATTCGCGATTGTGTGACCTGCCAGCGGCGACCGGCCGCCTGCGGAAAACAGCATAAATCAACAGGCCCGAGACCATGACGAGCATCCCCAACAGCGATTGCACGGGCCGCTCGGTCAACAAATAGTACATCATGAACCCGGTCACGAGCAGGAAAACGAGCGGCGTGAACGGGTATCCCCAGGCACGATAGGGCCGCGGCAAGTCGGGATCCGTGATGCGCAGCTTGATGACGCCGGCGACCGTGAAGAACGAGCAGAACAGCAGTGCGAACTGGATGAAATCGAGCACGGCCTCGAAGCTGCGCGTGAACAGCAGCAGATTGGCGACGGCGAGCTGAAACAGGATGGCATAGGCCGGCGCGCCACGCACCGAGCGCTTCGAGAACACGCGCAGCGCCGGAATATCCTCTCCCATCGTCATCATCACGCGCGGGCCGATCCACATCATCGCGCTGATCGAGGAGATCAAGCCGAAACAGATCATCGCGCCGACGATCCGGCCGCCGAGATTGCCGAAGATCGCGCTGCCGGCGACGCTGGCGACGTCGAGCTGATCCGCGAGCGCGCCGACCGGCGTCGAATGGAGAAACACCGCATTCAGCGCAACGTACAGCACGAGCACGATCAGCGTGCCCGCGAGCAGCGCACGCGGCAGGTCCCGCTGCGGCATGTTCATCTCGCCGATGATGTACGTTGCGGCATTCCAGCCCGAGAACGAATACATCACGAATACGAGCCCGATCGCAAAAGGCGCGCTGACGATATGCGCGAGATCGCCCGCCTGCGGCGTGAAGGCGATCGGCTGCGGCACGCCGACGATGAAGCCGGCAACCAGGAAGGCAACGATCAGCACGACCTTCAGGATGGTCGAGATCAACTGGAACGTCGAGGAGTGCCTGACGCCGGTCAATTGCACGAGCGAGACCAGCCACACCACGGCGATGGCAAGCGGGATCGGCGGCACACCGGGGACGACCGATTTGGCGTATTCACCGAACGCCATCGCGGCGAGCGCGACGGGTGCTGCAAAGCCAACCGTCGCCGACACCCAGCCGGCGAGAAAGCCGAAGGCGGGATGATAGGCACGGCCGAGGAAATTGTATTCGCCGCTTGAGCGCGGAAACATCGCGCCGAGCTCGCTGTAGGAGAATACCCCGCACAGCGCGACGATGCCGCCGACGGTCCACAGCAAGAGGATCGAGAAGCCTGAGGGAATGTCCTTGACCTGGAAGCCGAGGCTGGTGAAAACGCCGACCCCGATCATGTCGGCCACGACGATGGCGGTTGCGACCAGAACGGAGACCCCCGACCCGCTTCCGGTTAGCCGGCCGGTCCAGGGTGCAGTACCCGCATCTGATGCCGTCATCGCCGTCCTCAACCTCAGGCGTCACGCCTCGTGGGAAGCATCGTGCAGTTCGGTCCAGTCAATTCAAGCAGGGTTAACAAGGGTTAAATGAGGCGGGCAAAATCGGTACTTAAACACCATTGTTGCACGGTCCGAGGCAATAAAGCTTCGCAAACACCGGGACTTCCCGTCTCCCTCCCCCACAATCAGGACACGATTGCGTGGTCCCTTTGAGCGTTCCGGATGTGGGGAAGTTTCTCCGGACACTTAACGTCGCCTAAAGGCCCATCGGCTCAGTTGCCTTAATGACTGCCGATGGACTTGTGGTCATGACTTGGGGTCATGGGTGAATGGTCGGGGCCGTTCCGAAACCGAGAGCTGACATGCGCGCCGACCGGACGACGTCCGGCGCGCGCGGTCGTGCGCTCCGGATCGCCCTGATCTCAGCCTTGGTGCCGTTGTCGCTGACCCTGGTTCAATGCGGCAAGGCACCCAATCCGGCAGCGCTCGCGGCGAACTCGCAGGCCAACGTTCAAGGCAACGCCCAAGCCAACGTCCAGGTCGTTGCGAAGACAAACCAGCAAGTCGCAAGCAACGACACGTTCGAGGATCGCTTCCCGGCCCCCCAGTTCAGGGAGCGCTTCCCATCCGCCAGCGAGGGTTTTCTGCAACGGCAGATGTCGGACTTCGCACCCAAGCGCGCCGTGCAACCACAGCCGGAGCAGGCGCCTTACAAGGTCGCTTCGCTCGCCCCGCAGGCCCCCTACCAGCGTCCGCCGCGCGAGGACCTGACAACGCTCGTCAGCATGAAGTCGTCAGCCTTCCCCTATTTCGGCAACAACCCCGCCTCCGACGCGCCGTTCCTCAACATCTCCAAGGGCGACCGCCGCGGCCACCGCAGCTATTCCGGGCGCGTGTTCTGGCAGGACGAGACCTACAACGATAATCGCGTTCTGATGCACGTGCCCGAACATTTCGACGTGCGGAAGCCAGGCGTGATCGTGGTGTTCTTCCACGGCAATGGCGCAACACTCGAGCGCGACGTCCGCGATCGACAGCTGGTGCCGCAGCAGGTCACTGATTCCGGCGCCAACGCCATCCTGCTTGCGCCGCAAATGGCGGTTGACGCCGCCGATTCCAGCGCAGGCAAATTCTGGCAGGCCGGCGGCCTCAAGCGCTTCCTGGACGAATCTGCGCACCATCTGGCCCGGCTCACCGGCGATCCCAACAGCGCGCGTGCCTTCGCCAATATGCCGGTCGTGATCGTCGGCTACAGCGGCGGCTTCCTGCCGACGGCCTGGAGCCTCGAGGTCGGCGGCATCAGCGATCGCGTCCGCGGCGTCGTGTTGCTCGACGCCGTCTATGGCGAGATGGACAAGTTCGCCTCATGGATCGAGAGCCACCGCTCCGGCTTCTTCGTCAGCTCCTACACCCGCTACACCGCGCGGCGCGACCGCGAACTGATGAGTACGCTGCGGCAGAAAGGCATCACCGTCTCCGAAGACATGGACGGCCCCTTACGTCCGGGCAGCGTGGTGTTCGTCGAAACCGGGGACGGCATCACCCATCGCGACTATGTGACCCGAGCGTGGACGCGGGACCCGCTCAAGGACGTCCTGGTCAAGATGTCGGCAACGCCATCACTCGCGCTCACGCGCGTGGCCTCCACCAATCCATCCGCGTCGAGCCGGTAAGTTTGCGATATTGCGCCCGTCGGCATTTGGCTGCACGGCCCGCAATTCTCTCGAGCCTTGACAAGACGTGCTGTTGATGGCCGACGGTCCCGGGGCCGACCGGATTGTTTCCGCTGGCAACAATCATACTTTGCCGGCCAAGTTGCATTGGGATTCTGCGGGGACATGCAGTGCGTCAGGGGACTCTACAAGGTCGACTTCCACACGGTTCACGGCACCGGTTGCGGCGTCGTCTATGTGACGGAGGGCAAGATGCGCGGCGGCAATTCCGCTTTCGCGTTCATCGGCACCTGCACGGGCGAAGGCGACAGCATCAAGGTCAAGATCTCGACCGAGCGCTACAATGACGACCCGTCCTTCAAGGCGCTGTTCGGTCTCGACCGGATCACGCTGACGCTCGCGGGACGGGAGGATGGCGACACCGCGGAATTCGAAGGCACCGCACTGCAACTGCCGGGCGTTGCCTTCAGGGCCGTGTTGAGCCGGGTCAGCGACTAGCCGCCCGGCTGCCGGACTTTGCGATCTGCCTCAGGTTTTTGGCAGCTTCGGAATGCTTTCGGCAAAGCCGTTGAAACAAGCCAGCCGCTCGTCCTCTTCCTTGAAGAAACGGCAATCGGCGTAGCCTTTGGCCTTCGGCGGCTTCGGTTTCGGTGTCGGCGCGATCACGGCGTCGTAGCAATTGAGCCGGTCCTTGGTGCCGTCATCGAGGTCGAGGCAAGCCTGGAGCCGCGCCGCGATCGATTGGGGCTTGCCCTTCGGCGCCGCAGCCGGCTTGGCCGCAGCCTCCTTGCTGCCCTTGGGCTTGACCTGCACCAACGGCTTGTCCCCGATCATTGGTGGCTTGTCGGCTTGCGCGAAAGCGGAAGCTGAATAGAGCACCGCGGCAACCGCCAGAATCATCCTCATTTCAGTCAACCCTCTTTGGTCCCCATGACCGGCCTTCTAGCCTCCCGGCGCGCGGTTTGCCAAGCACCTTGCGCACACGGACACGCTTCCGTTCAGGCCGGGGCGGCAGTTGCCGGCCGGGGCCGGGTCAGGACCACCAGGATCAGCGCCAGCACGACAAAACCGACCGCGACAAAGCCGAGCGTATGCAGGAGCTCGCGGGCGAACAGCAGTCCGCCGACGGCAGAGCCGACCGCCTGGCCGATATAGAGGACGGAGGTGTTCAGTGCGACGGTCGCCGATGCCAGCGACGGTGCGGCTGAGACCAGCCGCACCTGCTGCATCGAATTGGTCGAGGCAAAGCCGAGGCCCCAGATCGCGACCGCACCCGCCATCAACGCGAGCGTGCCGGCGCCGAGCGCCCAGCCCGTGATTCCTGCAAGCAGCAGGCAGGTGAACAAAAGCGAGGTGCGATAGGGCCCCGAGGTGTCGACGATGCGGGTCGCGATGACAACGCCGAGGAAGCCGCAGACACCATAGAGAGCGAACACCAGGCCGATCGCATCGGCCCCTGCGCCGGTCAGCTTGTTGAGCAGCGGCCCCATGAAGGTGAACACCACGAACTGCCCGGACATCTGCAACATCGTGATCGCAAGCAGAAGCAGGATCGTCCTGTTGCGACCAACCGCGCTCCAGGTCTTCAGATCCACCGGCGTCCCCTTCAAGCCCGCCGGCAGCCGCATCAGCAACAGCAGCAAGCTGAGGCAACCAAGGGCGCCGATCCCGCCATAGGCCGCGCGGCAGCCATAGCGGCTGGCGATGAAGGTGATCAGCGGCAGGCCGACGGCGGCAGCGAGCGACCAGCCGAGAAAGATGTAGGCAATCGTGCTGCCGCGACGCTCCACCGGCACGATCAACGCCGCCGTGCCGGCGGCCTGCGGCGTGTAGAGCGCGCCGACCGCGAGCATCACCAGGCGGATGACGAGGAGGCTTGCATAGTCGGGCGTAAAGGCTGAGGCCAGATTGCCAAAAGCGAGCACCGCCAGCGTCGTGGCGAGCAGCGTCCGGCGCTCGATCCGGCTGGTGAGCCAGGCCGTCAGCGGCGAGCCGATGCAGAGGATGATGGCGCCGAAGGTGATCAGGAGCCCGGCCGCATGGATGCTGACGTCGAGCCCCGTCGCCAATTCGGGCAGCATGCCGGCAGGTGCCAACACCGAGCAGCCGGTGACGAGATTGCCAAGCAGCAGGGCGGTTGGCGCAAAGCGGCCGACGCGTGCATTTTCCATGCAAACGCATGTAGAGCCGCCTTGCGACCAGTTAAAGGGCGTTGCCCGGAATAGTTCGTGCAGCGCCCCCGCTTTTGCGCGCCGGTTTCTTGGAAATGCCGGATTGCGCAGGCCGAATCGCCTGATATATCGCTCGTTCCCGCTTACCTGCGCTCGTTCGCAGGAGTGAGCCTCAGGAGACATGCCATGACCGACCAGCCCAACGACCAATCCAAGGACCCATCCAAGTCCGAGCAGCCCAAATCCGAATCCGGCTTCCAGTACAGCCTCAGCAATTTGAGGCCCGTGACCCCGCCGGAAAAAATCACCCTTACCTTCCCCGACGGCGCCCGGCGCGAATACGCCAAGAGCATCACGGGCCTCGAACTCGCCAAAGGCATTTCGCCGTCGCTGGCCAAACGCACGGTCGCGATGGCGCTCGACGGAGTGGTCTCCGACCTCGACGATCCCATCGAAACCGATGCCAGGATCGAGCTGATCAACCGCGACGATCCGCGCGCGCTCGAGCTGATCCGCCATGACTGCGCCCACGTGCTGGCCGAAGCCGTGCAGACGCTGTGGCCGGGCACCCAGGTCACCATCGGCCCCGTGATCGAGAACGGCTTCTATTACGATTTCTTCCGCAACGAGCCGTTCACGCCGGAAGACTTTGCCGCGATCGAGAAAAAGATGCGCGAGCTCATCGCGCGCGACAAACCTTTCACGAAGGAGGTTTGGGATCGCGAAAAGACAAAACATGTGTTCCGCGACAAGGGCGAGGCCTTCAAGGTCGAGCTGGTCGATGCCATTCCCGGCAACGAGCCGATCAAGATCTATTACCAGGGCGACTGGTTCGATCTCTGCCGCGGCCCGCACATGACCTCGACCGGAAAGGTCGGCAACGCCTTCAAACTGATGAAAGTGGCCGGTGCCTATTGGCGCGGCGACAGCAACAACCCGATGCTGACCCGCATCTACGGCACGGCATTCGCCAAGCAGGAGGACCTCGACGCTTATCTGAAGCAGATCGAGGAAGCGGAAAAGCGCGACCATCGCAAGCTCGGGCGCGAGCTCGATCTCTTCCACTTCCAGGAGGAAGGCCCGGGCGTCGTGTTCTGGCACGCCAAGGGCTGGACCATCTTCCAGCAGCTGATCGCCTATATGCGGCGGCGCCTGGCCGGTGACTATAGCGAGGTCAACGCCCCGCAGATCCTCGACAAGTCGCTGTGGGAGACCTCCGGCCATTGGGGCTGGTATCGCGAGAACATGTTCGCGGCGCAGTCGGCCGGCGAGGAGGCCGAGGACAAGCGCTGGTTCGCGCTGAAGCCGATGAACTGCCCGGGCCACGTGCAGATCTTCAAGCATGGCCTGAAGAGCTACCGCGACCTGCCGCTGCGGCTCGCCGAGTTCGGCGTGGTGCACCGCTACGAGCCGTCCGGCGCGATGCACGGATTGATGCGCGTGCGCGGCTTCACCCAGGACGACGCGCACATCTTCTGCATGGAGGATCAGCTCGCCGACGAGTGCCTGAAGATCAACGAACTGATCCTGTCGACCTACGCCGATTTCGGCTTCACCGGCGACCTCACCGTCAAGCTGTCGACCCGGCCGGAGAAACGCGTCGGCACCGACGCGATGTGGGATCACGCCGAGCGCGTGATGGCGACGGTGCTGCGCGAGATCCAGTCGCAGAACAATCACATCAAGACCGAGATCAATCCCGGCGAAGGCGCCTTCTACGGGCCGAAGTTCGAATATGTGCTGCGAGATGCCATCGGCCGCGACTGGCAGTGCGGCACCACGCAGGTCGACTTCAACCTGCCGGAACGGTTCGGTGCGTTCTACATCGACCACGACAGCGGCAAGAAGCCGCCGGTGATGGTGCACCGCGCGATCTGCGGTTCGATGGAGCGCTTCATCGGCATCCTGATCGAGCACTATGCCGGCAACTTCCCGCTCTGGCTGTCGCCGGTGCAGGTGGTGGTCACCACCATCACGTCGGAAGCCGACGAGTATGCCAAGCAGGTGCTGGAGCAGGTCCGGCGCGCGGGACTTCGGGCCGAGATCGACCTGCGCAACGAAAAGATCAACTACAAGGTTCGCGAGCATTCGCTGGCCAAAATTCCGGCAATGCTCGTGGTCGGCAAGAAAGAGGCCGAGACGCAGTCCGTCTCGATCCGCCGGCTCGGCAGCGACGGACAGCAGGTGACGACGATGGTGGAGGCCATCGCCGCCCTCGTCGACGAGGCGACCCCGCCGGATGTGAAGCGGGCGCGCGGCGCAGCCTGACATCTGAAATCGGTCTAAACTCGCTTTCGGTTGCGGGCGTGCATGCCTATGTGGGGACTGCACGCCCGACGACCAGCCGAAGAGGAAACCGCAGTGCCCGACGCCATCGAACTCCTGAAGACCCGCCGCTCGGTCAAGCCGCGCGAGATGTCCGGTCCCGGCCCCTCCCCGGCCGAGCTCGAGACCATCCTCACCATCGGAGCGCGCGTGCCCGACCATGGCAAGCTCGCGCCCTGGCGCTTCATCATCTTCGAGGGCGATGCGCGCCAGCGCGCCGGCGAGGTGATCGCAAAGGTGTTCGCCCGGAAGAATCCCGGCGCGCCGGCGGCCGATGTCGAGACCGAGCGCAAGCGCCTCATGGATGCGCCGCTGGTGATCGGCATCGTCAGCTTCACCAAGCCGCATCCCAAGGTGCCGGCCTTCGAGCAGGAATTGTCGGCCGGCGCCAGCGTCATGAACATCGTCACGGCCGCGACCGCGCTCGGCTACGGCGCCTGCTGGCTGACCGGCTGGTTCTCGTTCGATCGCGACGTGCTGGATGGCCTCGGCCTTAAGCCGGACGAGAAACTCGCCGGCTTCGTCCATATCGGGAAGCCGACCAAGCCGAGCGAAGACCGTCCGCGACCGATCCTTTCTGAAATCGTAACGCGATTTTAATCGAAGGCGTGTTGACGCCTTCGACGTCTTGCGGCTTTGATCCCGGCCAGGGAGGAAGCCCGGATGAAGCGTCGTGAATTTCTGGTCGGAGCCGCGCTGCTGGCCGGCACGATGGCGCGGGCGCGCGCTGCAGACACCCCTGCTCCGTCGTCCGACGGACTCAACCGCATCACAGCGTATTTCGACAACGAGGTGACGAGCGGCCGGCTGCCGGGCGCCGTGGTGCTGGTCCAGCAGCACGGCAAGCCGGTCTATCTGAAGACTTTCGGCGTGCGCGACACCAGGACGGGCCTCGCGATGACGCCCGATACGATCTTCGCCATCCACTCGATGACCAAGCCGGTCACGTGCCTTGGCGCGATGATGCTGATCGACGAGGGCAAGCTCGCGCTCACCGACCCCGTGTCGAAATACATTCCCCTCTTTGCCGACACCAAGGTGGGCCTCGAGGTCACCAATCCCGACGGCACGTTGCATCTGGATCTCGTGGCCCCGATCCGTCCCGTCAACATCGAGGATCTGCTGCGGCACACCTCCGGCATCAGCTACGATTATATCGGCGGCAAATGGGTCGAGCAGGCCTACAAGGCCGCCAACATCTTCGAAGGTCAGTTCAACAACAGGGAATTCGCCCAACGTATCGCGAAGCTGCCGCTGGCACGGCAACCGGGAACGCTGTGGCGCTACGGTCATTCCACCGACGTGCTCGGCAGTGTCATCGAGATCATCTCGGGCCAGACGCTGTACGAATTCCTCAAGCTGCGCATTTTCGATCCGCTCGGCATGAGCAGCACCAAATTCGCGCTGGCGACTGAGGACGAGCTCGCGCGGATGGCGCGGCCGCTGCCGAACGACAACATCCTGCTCGCCGGCGAACGCGACCGCCTCGACCATCCCGAATGGCAGTCCGGCGGCGGCGGGCTGCTCTCGACGATCACCGATTATCAGCGCTTCTCGCAGATGCTGCTCAATGGCGGCGAGTTCGACGGCAAGCGCTATCTGAGCCCCGCCGCGTTCAAGGCCATGACGACCGATCACGTCGGGCCGGGCTCGGGCGTCGGACGCGATTACTTCTATTTTCCGGGCGACGGCTTCGGCTATGGCTATGGCCTCGCGGTGCGGACCGATCCCGGCAATGCCAAACCGCCACCGCCGGGCTCGCTCGGCGAGTTGAAATGGGACAGCGGCAGCGGCACCTATTTCGGCGTCGATCCCAAGCTCGACATGGTCTACCTGCTGATGCAGCAGACCCAGAACGAGCGCAGCCGCATCACGCCCGCCTTCAAGGCGCTGGTCTACGATTGCTACCCGCCCGAGCTACGCCGCCCGTGACGCGCGCTGGCCGAAATCGGCGAGCAGCCTTGCGATCTCGGCGGCGGGCCGCGCCGCGCTGAACAAGAAGCCCTGGACTTCGTTACAGCCTTCGGCGCGCAACCACGCGAGCTGATCCTCGGTCTCGACGCCTTCCGCGGTCGTAGTGATGTTGAGGCTGCGGCCAAGCCCCGAGATCGCGCGAACGATCGCGACGCAATCGGGCCGCCCTGCCAGATCCTTGACGAAGGAGCGGTCGATCTTGATCTTGTCGAAGGGGAAGCTGCGGAGATAGCTGAGGCTGGAATAGCCGGTGCCGAAATCATCCATGGAGATGCTGACGCCGAGCTCGCGCAACTGATGCAGGATGGCGAGATTGGCATCGGTCTCGGCCAGGAAGATCGACTCGGTGATCTCAAGCTCGAGCCGCTTCGGCGACAGACCGGACTGCGCCAGGGCCGAGATCACGACCTGAACCAGATTGCGGCTGCGGAACTGCGCCGGCGATAGATTGACCGCGACCTTGACCTCGACAGGCCATTTCACCGCTTCAGAACAGGCCTCGCGCAGCACCCACTCACCAAGTTGGGTGATCAGGCCGATGTCCTCGGCGACCGGAATGAACTCCGCCGGCGAGATCATGCCCTTGTCGGGGTGATGCCAGCGCAGCAGCGACTCGAAGCCGGAGATGCGGTCGGAGGCGATCGATACCAGCGGCTGGTAGTGCAGCTCGAATTCGCCATTCGCAAACGCGCGGCGCAGATCGAGCTCCATGTCACGGCGCTTCTGCGCCTGCAGATCCATCTCGCGCTCGAAGAAATGATGCACGCCGCCGCCGTCCGACTTCGCCCGGTACAGCGCCATGTCGGCGTTGCGCATCAACTCTTCCGACGTCGTACCGTCGCCCGGCGACAGGGCGATGCCGATGCTGGCGCCGATCACCATCTCCTGCCCGTCGATCTCATAGGACGCCTTCAGCATGTCGATCAGCAAGCTCGCGCAGGCGCTCGCCTCGTTGGGCGAGACGTCGGCTGCCAGGATCACCGCGAACTCGTCGCCGCCGAGCCGGGCCGCGAGATTGGCGCCGCGGACCGCGGTGCTCAAACGGGCCGCAACCTCCTTCAATAGGCGATCGCCCACCGGATGACCGAAGGAATCGTTGATGTTCTTGAAAAGGTCGAGATCGATGTAGAGCACGCCGACCCGTTTTCCGGCGGCCTGGTCGAGCGCCTGCTTCAGGCGCTCCTGGAAATATTCGCGGTTCGGCAGATCGGTGAGCCCGTCATGGTGTGCCATGTGGGCGATCCGCGCCTCGGCCTTGCGCCGTTCGGTGATGTCGACCACCGCGACCAGATAGCCGTCGCGATCGTCGAAGGCGACGCGACGGCCGAAGGTCAGCACCTCGATCTCGCTGCCGTCGGCACGCAGATGCCGCCAGTTGCGCGAGGAGTGATAGGCGTCGCCGATGCGTTCGAGCGCCTCGGCATGGCTGTCCCACTCGTCCTGCGGCCAGATCTCGTGCAGTTTCATGCGCAGGAAGGTGGCGCGGCTGTAGCCGTAATGCTGGACCGCGGCGTCGTTGACGCTGAGAAACTGCTTGCTCGCGGCGTCGAACACCCACATCGGCATCGGGTTGTTGTCGAACAGCAGGCGGAACGAGGCGTCGCGCCGCTTCAACACTGTGACATCCGAAATCGTCAGCGAGACCACGTCGGCGAACGCGGTGGCGCTCAGCCGGAGATGCCGTCCGTCGCTCTCGATCTCGAGCTGCTCGCCGCGACCGCCGGAGACAGTCTTGAGCAGGAATTCCATGACCTCGAGCGAGGCCAGCAGCGTGTCTCCCTCGCCGATCCGGCGCCACAACAGGCCCGCGCCTTCGGCCTTCAGCAGCAGGCCCGCACTCCTGTTGTGGTGCACGATCTGGAGATCGAACGGCTTGCCACCCGCGTCGCGCAGCGTCGCCAGCGAGACCACCGCGTCGTCGGTCGACGCGAAGATCGCGTCCAGGAGATTGTATTGCGCGCCGCGTTCGTTGATGTAGGCGCCGACCAGCGTCGCGCCCCAGCGCGAGGCGGTCGGCAGCGCCAGCACATCGTAGGTCCTGACCATGCCGTCGCGCACGCAATGGGCGCTCGCCTGGTGCGGCCGGCCTTTGGCGAGCGCGCTCGCCGCGGCTTCCGACAGCGCGGTGGCGCAATCGGGCGAGAGCGCAGCGACCGGGATGTCCCAACGCTCTTCGCCGAGCCATTTCTGCACGTAGCGTCCGCTGCGCGACAGTTCGAGCGCGCCATCGCCCTTGAGCAGCGCGATGTGGTCGGCGAGCCGTCCCAGGCTGCCGAGCATCACGTCCTCGTAGCGCGGCAGCCGCTCGCCCGGCTTCAACGCGGCACGCCATTTGCGCTGAAGCACCGGGATGTCGTCGAACATTTCGGCGGCCGGTTTTCCCGACACTTTCTTCGCGGCACTCATGGCAGTCCCCAACGCACTTTCCCGTCGCATCCAATGCAGCCGCGCTTAACGGCGTGTAAAGAGCGCGCGAGCGCGGGTTCCGTTCCGCGATTATGACAGTTTAAAGTCGGGCGTTGGTTAGTGGGCGTTAGAGACTATGACGGTTGTGCGAAGGCGTTGCGTAGGAGGCGCGTGAGACCGAAGCTTTGGCGCACCGCTGCATCGTCATTGCGAGCGCAGCGACGCAATCCAGACTGCCCACGCGGAAAGACTCTGGATTGCTTCGCTGCGCTCGCAATGACGGAGCGTAGGCAAGAGCGTCGCTCTTAAATTCACATCTCGCTTGTAGGCACACCTTCGCATCCTCGCGGCGTGTTCGCCCGAGCTTTGCTTGGTCGCCTCACCCTCAACTGAAAGAGGGCGCAGGGAAGACCGGGTGCCGGCTGGCACCCGCGGTCCACTGTGCGAGATTGTGGTAACTAGATTGCACAGCGGCATACAGGTGAAGCCCAACACACGGCCTTCCCTGCGCAGTGGTTTTACGGCTTATGTCGCGCTCTCCCCGGGGAGCGATGCACTATTGCCCCCGTTGCCTTGCGGATGACCGATGCACGCGCCCCGGTCGGGCCGCGACATCACCGCAACACTTGGCGCACAGACCCCGGGCGCCAGGACCACACGATTTTGCCGTACGCAGGCTGCACCGGTCGTGTGCGCGACGCCTTCGCTCACGGTTGCCCGCCCTGCGAAACTCTTCGCGCCGATGTGGCCTGCGTCCACCCGTCCGGCCCGCGTTCGTGACGATCGCGATACGCCCCTCTTCCTTGGGCCGGAGTAGGCGACACATACGCCGTTTCCGAATTTCGGTAAAGTGGAATATTTTTGCCAGCGTGCGTTGACTGACAGCTTGGGTGTTTTGCCCGACAGGCACCGCAAGGTCTTGTAGCCCGGATGAGCGAAGCGATATCCGGGATTCCTACCACGGGCTGTCCCGGGTATCGCTTCGCTCACCCGGGCTACGGCAGCGTGTCAGGAGCCATCACCCTGCCAATCGCTCGATCACGAGATCGAGCAGCGCGCGCAGGCGGGTGAGGCGCTTGAGATCGCGATGATAACCCACAAAAGTGTCGCGGCCGGGTGGCGTCGCCCCGATGTCGAGCGCGACCAGCCGGCGGTCACGGTCGCCGAGCGGGCGCGGCAGCATCGCGAGCCCGCCGCCGCTCGCGCAAAGCTCCGCCTGCGCCTGCCTGTTGTTGCTGCGCGAGGCGATTTCCATATTCGGCAGCGTGCGCTTCAGCCACAGGGCATCGGGCATGTCGGCGAATTCGGTATTCATGGTAACAACGCGGACACCGCTTCCGTCGCCCGCGCGTGGCGGCTTGCTGCCTTTCTTGCCGTAGAGTGCGTAGGGAATGTGGAGCAGCTTTCGGGAGATCACTTCAGGCTCGCTAAACGGTTTGATGCGGAAGACGAGATCAGCCTCGCGGCGCGGCAGGCTGTAGAGGCGCGCATCGGTCAGAAGCTCGACGGTCACCTTGGGATGGCGCTTGCCGAAGGCGGCAATCACCGGCGAGAGTATCACCGTCCCGAACCAGTCCGACGACGACAGACGCAGCAAGCCATCGAGCTGCGTCTCCGCACCGGACGCACGCCGCTCCAAGGCGAGCGCCTCCTCTTCGATCCGCTCGGCATGGCGCAGCACAGCCGTTCCCTCGTCGGTCGGCACGAAACCATCCGCCGTGCGCTGGAACAGCGTTTGCCCGAGCGACTGTTCGAGCGCGCGAAGTCGCCGTCCCATCGTCGGCTGGGTCTGGCCGATCTTGCGCGCGGCCGCGCCGAGAGTGCCTTCGCGCGCAATCGCCAGGAAGATGCGCAGATCGCTCCAGTCCACCGGAAGCCTCCTCATCGTACATTCTCATTCCTTCCCATGCAAAAATTCATGAGCATATTGGAGGCCAGAAACGGAGCAAGACGATCATGACGAGACAATCGACCATGCGCGCGGCCGTCCTGGAGGCCCACAACGCGCCCCAGCGCCTCTCAACGATCTCCAGGCCCGAGATCGGTCCGCGCGAGGTGCTGGTGCGAATCCGCGCGAGCGGGATCAATCCGCTCGACACCAAGATCCACGCCGGCGCCGCGGCGCATGCGCGCCATCCGCTGCCTGCGATTCTCGGACTGGATCTCGCCGGCGTGATCGAGCAGACCGGACATGACATCTCGCGGTTCAAGCCGGGCGACGAGGTCTATGGCATGACGGGAGGCGTCGGCGGTGTACAGGGATCGCTCGCCGAATTCGCCGCTGTCGACGCCGACCTGCTGGCGCTGAAGCCTGCCAATCTCAGCATGCGGGAGGCAGCCGCCCTGCCCCTCATCTTCATCACGGCCTGGGAAGGACTGATTGACCGCGCGGCGCTGAAGGCCGGCCAGAAGGTGTTGATCCATGGCGGCGCAGGCGGCGTCGGCCACATCGCGATCCAGATCGCGCGCGCGTTCGGAGCAGATGTGTTCGCGACCGGCTCGGCATCGCAGCGCGCCACCATCGAAGGTTTCGGCGCGACCTTCATCGATCGCGATACCGCCATCGCGACTTATGTTGCAGAGCATACGGGCGGCCGCGGCTTCGACGTCGTCTACGACACCGTCGGCGACAAGGTCCTCGACGCCTCGTTCGAAGCCGTACGCCGCTTCGGCCATGTCGTGAGCGCGCTCGGATGGGGTACGCATGGGCTTGCGCCGCTCTCGTTCCGCGCCGCCACCTATTCCGGCGTGTTCACGCTGCTGCCACTGCTGTCAGGCGAAGGCCGCGCGCATCACGGAGAGATCATGTTGGAGGCCACACGCCTGATTGAGGCGGGCAAGCTCTTGCCGCTGCTGGATCCGCGGCACTTCACGCTGGAGAGTGTCGATGACGCCTATGCGCTGATCCGCGATCACGCGACGCAGGGCAAGCTCGTCGTGGATATCTGACGGCGCTGGCAGAGAAGTCTCGTTGTCGGACGGACCGAAGCGCAAGCCGGGCTGCGGAGACCCGCACGCGCAGCTGCGACTAGTCCTCGCTGGACGTCGCCAAGCGATTGCTCAGATGGGCCTGCGACAGCAGAAAGAACAATGCGCGCTCGCCATGATATTTGGCGGACGGCCGGGTGCGCTCGAAGCCATCGGCAAATTTCTTGCCGGATTGGTCGCACACCTGCCACCGCCAGCCGAACCGCTTACGCCTGGTGAGGATCACTTCGAACATGCCGACGAGCTTGGCCCCTGCTCCTTGCCGGTCTCGCAGACGCACGAGCCTGCTCCGGCCTCCCCCATTAGAGGGATGCCCGACATATAACCCAGCAGGATGGAAAGCGAATGAAATTGATTATCGGAAATAGGTATCTTGCACCGGCTTTGAGGAAGTCGCGGCGAGGCTGGAATAAGCCGGCGGTGCCGGTGTTGATCGGTCCTGCTTGGTAGCGCTGACAAAGCTATTCAAGTCGCAACACCAAGCGGCGTAGCGGAGAGAATTCGCCTTCGCACACGTGACGGGACTGGCGGTAATAAGATAAGGGAGATCCGTGCGCTGAATGAGAAGTGTTCACTGGGCACGAAGACCAGCGTCGGGCCGCATCCGGCATCACCGCTCAAGCATTACCGCGCGACGACTTCCACTTCGCCGTCGACGCCGTTGACGACGTTGAAGCCGCGCTCGTAGACCTTGCCCTCGTTCTTGGCGATGGCGCGGTATTCGCCTTCGGAGAGCACGACGCGCGGGAAGGCGCCGATCGATTCCTTGATCACGTCGCCGCCCGGGGTCAGCACCGACCAGGCGGTGTTGGCGAGCGCCTCGCCGCCCCTGTCGCTGACGAGCTTGAGCGTGATGACGGCGGCGCGGTGGGTGATGGTGACGTCGGTGAGCTTGCTGACCTGGACGCGGATGTCCGAGCGCACCACCGAATTGGCGTCGCCGTAATTCGAGATGATGTAGTAGGTGCCCTCCGGCAGCAGCACGACGTCGCCGGCTGCGACGTTCGGCACCAGGGAGGCGCGCTCGCCGGATTCGAACTGGCTGCCCTTGTAGATCGCGAACGAGATCTGGTTCTGCGGAATGCGACTGGTGCCGACGCGGCCCTCGATGCGCAGGCCGCCGGCCGGCAGCACGAAGGATTCGCGATCGGTCTCGGCCTTCAGGCTGACGGTGCGCACCGCGCTGACCAGGCCAAAGGCGACGTGCACGACGTAATTGCCGGGCGGCAGCACGATGTTCGGCGTGGCATTGCGGTCTTCGCGGATCAGCTTGAAGGTGCCGTTCTCGTCGGGACGATCGGCAAACACGCGCCAGACCAGACCGCTGGTGATCGGCGGGGTGTCCTTGCCGTATTTCGCCGTCAGCGACAGCACGCCCTGTCCGGGCACGGCCGCGTTGAGCGGCGCGGCGGACGGCACGGTCGTGACCGCGGGCGGCGGCATGCTGGGCGTGGTCGGCTGCAACAGGGTCGGCGGCAGGCTCGGCGGTCCAGCACCCGGGCCGGAGGGCGGCGCCAGGCTGACGGCACCGCCGGGATCAGGCACCGACGCGGGCGGCACCGGCGGTGGACGATCGGAGAAAAGCTGCGCCTGCGCAGCATTTTGGCCAAGAGTATAGAGGCAGGCAGCAAGGACCAAGGCCGGCAGCAGCGATGCGCTGCGCCGCCATCCGATGATGCCGTCACCCCCGAGAGTCATGCCACCTGCTTTTCACCGAAAACGCGGCAAATTCAAGCCTCTGACTCCCCGAGAAATACGGCCCGACACCGTTTTGGAACCCGGTTGACGCCTGCGTGATTACCCCAGGGGCATCCGTCCCTCGCCATACTCCTGCCCCGTGCGCTTCCCAAACCGGCATAAACCATGCTTCGGCCCGGTTCTGGCGGAGCGCCAGTACGGTGCCTAGTCTGATGGCGGGTCCCGGCGTAGGAGAGTTTCGGTGCTGGACATATTGAAGGGGCGGGGTTCGAACAGCGATAAGGTCGCCGAGAAAGTCGGCCTGGGCAGCATCCGCCGGCCGGTGATCGGCCTTGCGCTTGGCGGCGGCGCCGCGCGCGGCTTCGCTCATATCGGCATTATCCGGACCCTGCTTGCCAACGGAATCGTGCCTGACGTCGTGGTCGGCACCTCGATCGGCGCGGTGGTCGGCGGCCTCTATGCGGCCGGCCGGCTCGATACGCTGGAAGAATGGGGCCGCAGCCTGCAAGGGATGCGCAACATCCTTGGCTACCTCGACATCCGCCTCAACGGCTCCGGCCTGATCGGCGGCGAGAAGCTGGCGACCCGGCTCGAGGCTGCCTGCGGCCAGAGCCAGATTGAGGATCTCCCGGTCAAGTTCGCTGCCGTCGCGACCGAGGTCCGCACCGGCCACGAGATCTGGCTGACGCGCGGCCGCGTGGTCGACGCGATGCGCGCCTCCTATGCGCTGCCCGGCATCTTCTCTCCGGTCCTGATCGGCGATCGCTGGCTGGTCGACGGCGCATTGGTGAACCCGGTGCCGGTCTCGGCCGCCCGCGCGCTCGGCGCCGAAATCGTCATCGCCGCAAATCTTTCCAGCGACATCTTCACCTATTCGACGACGGTCTATTCGCACGGCGCGATACCTGAGCCGGTGATCCCCGTGGCCGAAGAGCCGACGTCAAAGCGGCGCTTCCCGAGATTCTTCTCGCCCGAGAAGACGGTGAAGCGCGAGTTCTTCGGCGGCGGCAGCGCCCGGCCCGGCCTCTCTTCGGTGATGGTCGACGCCTTCAACATCATGCAGGACCGCATCACCCGCGCCCGCCTCGCCGGCGATCCGCCCGATATGCTGATCACACCTCGGATCGGCCAATTCGGCTGGTTCGATTTCCACCGCTCCGAGGACCTCATCGCCCTGGGCACCCGCGCTGCCGAGCGCGCGCTGGAGTCCATCCAGGAGGCAATCCACGAACTGGCGCCGGCGCCCGAGGGCACCGCGCCGAAAGCCGACCAGCAGCAGGACTGATCAGGCCGTCTTACTCATCAGGCGGTCTTGATGTAGTCGCGCAGGGCTTCCTGCTCGGACTCGTATTCCTGCACCCGGCGCTTGACGATGTCGCCGATCGAGATCAGGCCGACCACCTTGCCATTGTCGACCACGGGCAGATGGCGGAACTTGCCGGTGGTCATCATCTCCATGAGCTCGGCGACCGTGTCGGTCTCCTTGCAGGTGACGACCTTCCGGGTCATGACCTGAGAGACCGGCTCCTCCAGCGCGCCGGCGCCGCGTTCGCCGATCACTCGCACGATGTCGCGCTCCGACAGGATGCCTTCCAGCCGGCTCTGGTTCATCACCAGCACAGCGCCGATCTTCTTCTCACCGAGCAGTTTGACCGCGACCGCCAGCTTCGCGTCCGGCTCGACGCTCATGATCTGGTGGCCCTTGGTGTTGAGAATCGAACGTACCGTCATTGTCGCCTCCCTGAATCGGAACCGTCCGCTGTTCGCGGTCCGGACTTGTTCTTCGAGTCTTCAACTAACAGTTTCAGCGCCGGTTTCACGCTCGTGCGCTTTGCGAAGCATCGCCGCGAACGGCCTGTCGCTTCGGAACATTCTTCTCGGGAATGATGGATGAATTCGGGCGGCGCCGCAAGCGCCGCTTCAAATACGGTCTGAAATGTCCTGTGATGACGCATCCGCAGCATCGCTTCGCACGCGCGGCACGGGATCGAACAGCGTGAACAGCAAGAGGCCGGCAAGGAAGCCGCCGATATGCGCCTGCCAGGCAACGCTCGTGGTCTCGCTATCGACGCCGATCGCGCCGACGCCAAAGACGATGTTGACGCCAAACCAAACCGCGAGGAAGCCGAGCACTCGCCCGTCGCGCAACGCGCGCGACAGCGGCAGCGCCGGAACTCTTGCGGCGGTATCGGCATCCGATCGGCTGAACGACAGGAAGCTGCCGCGAACGAAGGCGAAGCGGATCGCCGCTGCCATCGCCCCAGACACCGACGCCGAGGCGCCGATCATCGGCGCCACCGCGTGCTCATGAGTGACGAGATGGGCGAGCGCGCCGGCCGCCGCCGTCACCGCGAGGAACAGGAAGAACCTGATGGCGCCAAAGCGCCGCGCCAGCGCGCTGCCGAACGGCAACAGCCACAGCACGTTGAAGCCGAGATGGGTGAGATTGGCGTGCAGCAGCGAATAGGTGACGAAGGTCCAGACCTTGGCGCCGGCACCGCCGGGAATCTCCAGATTGAGTAGCGAGGAATCGTAGCGCTTGGGGATGAAGCCGAAGACGTCGATGGTCCAGTTCTCGAGCTCCGGCGGCAGCAACACCCGCAGATGGATCACCGCGAGCAGGAGGATATAGGCGGTCAGCGCCACGGGCAGCGTCAGGATCGGCTCGCGCGGAGCCTCCTCAACGACGGCCGGCACCCCCAGCGAAGCATCTTGCGACGGAGGATCTTGCGGCGGAGAATTTGGCGGGGAATCCAAGGCGGCTTCGCTTTCAGGCGCGATCGGAGCGACAGTCCTAACGACAGGCCTTGGAGATAGTCGTCTTTGCCCGCCCTGCGCAAGTGCACAAAAGGAAAAGGCAGGGCCCTGGGAAAGCCCTGCCTATCCGTGTCGGACTTCCGGTACCCAGAGAGACGGGAGTATCCCCACCCCTCCCCGCGGCCGGTGACCAAACTGTTTGACGCCTGTGTACAGGCCTCGCCGAGAACCTGGAGAAAGGCGGCGAGGCTTGCGACCGCGGTCACCATAGCAGCGGGGCGGCGCACGGAAAGCGCATAGTTAATTTAACGTTAACGACGCAAAGGCAGCGCCAGAGGCGCCGAAAACGCCGCTGCGGCATGGACGCTGCAAAGCCCCTCCTGCACAACAACACAGGGATCGCGGCTGCACTGAAGCGGGACAGGTTTGTCCCGCGAGGTTGCGCCCCGGGGTAAGCGTTCAGTCATGAAACATCCGTCGAGCCGCGAGTTCTTCGCATATTGGGACGAGAAGCGCGGCACTGCGCGGGCGCCAGACCGGGCGGATATCGATCCGGCCGCCGTGCGCGGCCTGCTCGGTGACATCTTCGTGCTGTCCTGCGAGCCCAATCTCGGCTTCCCGTTCCGCGTCGCCGGCACGCGCGTCTGCGCGCTCGCAGGGTGCGACCTCAAGGATTCGAGCTTTGCGGCACTGTTCAACGAAGCCAGCCGCCGCGACATCGAGGAGATCACGACCATCGTCGCCGACGAGAGCCTCGGCGCAATCGCCGGCGTCACCGCCGCGCGCGAGGACGGCAGCAAGGCGTATCTCGAGCTGCTGCTCCTGCCGTTCAACGCCCGCCCGCATACACCGGTCAGCGTGACAGGCGTGCTCGCGCCGTTCGACGACGAATGCGGCGCGCTTGGTCCGTTCGCCCTCACCTCCTGGCGCTATCTGCACCAGCCGGAAAAACTGCTGCCGCGCGCGATCCGCAAGCTGCAGATCGCACGCGGGTTGATGGTCTATGAGGGGCTGCGCTAGCAGTGCACCCCGCTCACGGCATCGCCAGATGCCACGCGCCGTTCAGAAAGCCGTCGCCGGTGACGTCGCCGGGCTTGGTGTCCTTGGCGAAGGTGTAGAGCGGCTTGCCCTTGTAGGCCCATTGCTTCGAGCCGTCGTCGCGCGTGATCACGGTGTAGCCGTCGGCGGCGGCATCGCTCGCCTCGGCCTTCAGCACCGGCCAGTTGGTCGCGCACGGACCATTGCAGGCCGATTTGCCGTCCGCATCCTTGTCGAAAGTATAGAGCGACATGCCCTTGGCGTCGGTGAGCACATTACCCTTGTCGGTCTTGCCAGTCTTGGTCGGCGGCGCCGCGAAAGCAGCGGGAACCATCGCGAGCGATATTGCGAGCGTGAGCGCGAGGCGGATCGAGGACGTCATGGTATCTCCTGTCATGCAATGGGCTTGCATGGTAGGACGCCGCGCGAGACGCCGTATTCCTGAGATGTCGGCAAAGATATTTTTCGCTGCACGCATCGCCGCATCGGAATAAACTGGGATGATGGAAGCGGAACGACGGACCGACATGAGCAAGCCGCATTGGCGTCTCGCGCGCGCCTCCGATCTGCCGGCGATCAGCAAGATCGCAGCGCGGATTCATCCCGATCTGCCTGAAAGCCCTGAGGTGTTCGCGGAAAAGATGCGGCTCTATCCCGATGGCTGCCGCGTGCTTGTCGCGGACGACGGGATCGTCGGCTACGGTCTCGCGCATCCGTGGATGCAGCACCGGATTCCGCCGCTCGACGGCTTCCTCGAGCAACTGCCTGGCGATGCGGATTGCCTCTATTTGCACGACGCCGCGGTGCTGCCCGACTTTCGCGGCGGCGTTGCGCGCGACTATGTTGCCGTTATCGAAGCGCTGGCGCGCGCCTCCGGCATTGCGACCCTCGCACTGGTCTCGGTCTATGCCACGCAACCGCTGTGGCAAGGCCTCGGCTTTCGGCCCGTCAATGCGGATCCTGAACTACGCGCAAAGCTCGCGTCTTACGGTAACAGCGCGACGTACATGCGGCGCGACCTCACTGCGACGTAACATCCCTGCCCCCCGGCGCAGTTCACGCTGGCGTGAAGCCATTCCCTCGAACCGGGTTCGATCAGCTCTCGTCGAAGAACTGTGCGGGCCGATCTGGTCTCGCCGAAACGAGACTGGAGAATTTCCATGAAACTCACATTGCCGAAAGTTGCTTTGCTTGCATTGGCGGCGACGGCCGCGTTCAGCGCAACCAGCGCCAACGCGGCTCAATTCCGGACCTATGGCTGCGATTCCGCTTTCTTCGAGGGCTGCGGCATCGCGATCGAGCAGCCAACGCCGAGCGGCAGAAGCCGCGTCAGCGTCACTCACGACACCTCGCCCACCTACATGAAGCAGACCGATCCCCGCTACATCTCGTCGATGCGCGATGCCGGCGGTGGTGGCGGAGGTGGTGGTGGCGGCGGCGGTGGCGGTGGCCGCTGAGCCCATCTAACTTTTCAGATGATGTCGCCGGTGCAATCCGGCGGCATCATTGCTGTCCCTGCCGAAGAGCGCCCGTTCAACCGCGATGCTTTTTCTTCTTCGGCTTCTTGCTCGGCGCACCCTTTTCAGACCACGGCGTGACCGAAGGTTCGGAATGGCCCGGCTTGGTCTTATGCTTCTTTTTCTTCGCGAATGCCGGAGCGTCGTCGAATTTCGCAGGGCGATCGCCGTGCGGCTTGCCACGTGGCTTGAATTCGCTCTTGTCGCGCGGGCGTTCGCCCTGACGTTCACGATGATCGCTCTCGCCGCTGTCGCGCCGCGGCGCGTGGGACCGCTGTTCCGAAGGCGCCTGCCGCTGCGGCGCATCCGCCATCGGCTCGAGGCGGATATTGTCTTCCTTGTCCGGACGCTTGATCTTCACGGCGAAGGATTCCGCGACCCGCTCGGAAATTTCGAACTCGGTCGTGGTGTCCATGATCTTGATCGCGCCGATATCGCCCTTGTCGATGCCGCCACGGCGGCAGATCATCGGCAACAGCCAGCGCGCTTCCGCATTCTTTTTCCGTCCGATGTTGGCCCGGAACCAGACGCTGCCATCCGCCATGCCATGTTTCGACGACGATTTTCCCGATTTGGGCCGAGCCCTTTCGGGCCGATCGTCGCCACGCGAAGCGTCACGCGGCGTACGAAAATCGTCGCGCGGCGTGCGCGTATCGTTGCGACTGCGATCGTCGCGCGGCCGGCCAGCTCGCTCGCCGGGATCGAGGATGTCTTCGGGCGACGGCAGCCGCGCGCGATAGAGCCGTGCGAGTGACGCGGCGATCTCCTCGGCCGACCGCTCGGCCAAGAGCGCCTGCGCCAGAGCCAGATCGTCGGCGGTGGTCTCCTCCGTGAACAGCACGTCCTTCATGCGCTCGTGATCGAGCTTGCGGATCTCATCCGGCTGCGGCGCCGTCCCCCAGACCGCGTCGATCCCCGAGACGTTCAGCAGCATTTCCGCACGCCGCCGGCGCACGGGCGGCACCAGCATGACGCTGGTCCCCTTGCGGCCCGCGCGGCCGGTGCGGCCGGAGCGATGCTGCATGACCTCGGCGTCGTTGGGCAGGTCGGCATGAATGACGAGGTCGAGGCTCGGCAGGTCGATGCCGCGCGCGGCGACGTCGGTCGCCACGCAGACGCGCGAGCGTCCGTCCCGCAGCGACTGCAGCGCCGTGGTTCGCTCGTTCTGCGTCAATTCACCGGAGAGAGCGACGACGGAGAAGCCGCGCTCCAGCAGCGCCGCCTGCAAATGCCGGACGCCATCGCGCGTGCTGCAGAACACCAGCGCGCTCGGCGCCTCGTAGAAGCGCAGCACGTTGACGACGGCGTGCTCGGCATCGCCGGGCGCGATCCGGATCGCGCGGTACTCGATGTCGGCGTGACCGCCTTCGTCGCCGGCGACCTCGATCCGGAACGCCCGCTGCTGGTACTGCTTGGCCAGCGCGACGATGCCGCGCGGGAACGTCGCCGAGAACATCAGGGTGCGGCGCGTGTCCGGCGTGGTCTTGAGAATGAACTCCATGTCCTCGCGAAAGCCGAGATTGAGCATCTCGTCGGCCTCGTCGAGCACAACCACCTTCAATTCCGAAATGTCGAGACGGCCGCGGCGCAAATGATCGCACAACCGGCCAGGCGTGCCGACGACGATGTGAGCGCCGGCCGCAAGCTCGCGCTGCTCGCGCCTGGGATCCATGCCGCCGACGCAGGAGACGACGCGCCCGCTCGCATGCTCGTACAGCCACGCCAGCTCGCGATGGACCTGCAAGGCAAGCTCGCGGGTCGGCGCCACGATCAGAGCAAGCGGTGCACCCGCCCGCTCGAACCGCTCAGCGTCGCCCAACAGGTCCTTGGCCATGGCCAGGCCGTAGGCCAGCGTCTTGCCCGAGCCGGTCTGGGCCGAAACCAGCAGGTCGCGGTCAGCGGCCTCCTCCGTGAGCACGGCGAGCTGAACGGGGGTCGGACGGTCGTAGTTGCGCTCGGCCAAAGCTCGGGCGAGCGGCGGACTCATGGTCGGAAAAGACACGGGATAAACCTTGGTTGGTCCAGGCGCGGAACGTCGAGCCGCGCGACCTGAAGCTGCGTAGGCGGCAAATGGTTCGACCGCACGCGTGGTGATTTGATTTGGACGCTCTTTACGCCAAGTGCGGGCAAATCACCATGCCTATGACGCATGGCTTTGGTGATGCCGAGAACAAGCTTACCGGTCAGCTCGACCCACTACATCCAGCGTTTTCGGGCCGTTTTGCTGCATATAGCGGGATCTGACATCAAAGCCACCGCCCAGTTCGCAAGCTTGCAGGGAGGAGCCACGCGCAGGCCCTAATCCCTGGAGGTCACCAGCCTGCCGAATCCGCCGACCAGCCTGGCTCTGGCCCGCGCAACGGCGTCCTTCGCCGCGCGGCCTAGGGCGCGAACGGCACGCCAGGCTTCGGTTGCCTGTAGCCATGCCTTGACGTCTGTGAACTTGCCATAGACCCAGGCAAAAGCCGGAATCCGCATCAGCTTGTCACGCGTGAGCTGAAACAGGCGCTCGACCAGCACGAGCTTGAGCAGCTCGCCGACGATGAAAGTCACCGCCCCGCTCACGACTTGGCCGGTCGCAGCGAGATAGGCCGCGACGGGCTTGACCGGCTCCAGGATGATCACGGGTACGGAAAACAAGGCGAGCGAGCAATAAGGCGACAGCGATCTGATCCAGCCGCGCAATCGCTTTAATTGGAGATGCCGCCCGATCCAGCGCGAGATCGGCCTCGCCACGGCCATGAAGATCGCATCCACCAGGAAGTAGATGGCGGCCAGGATGTAAGTGACGGGTTTCAGGATTCGCTTCACGATGAACTCTCCCGTGAACTGAAAGCCGCAACCCGGGCCTAAGTTTCACCCCGGCGTGAATAACGCGCGGATTTTCGAGGGAACTTTTCGTGCACAGCCCACCGCTCCCGCGTTTCAGATCTCCGCATAGACCTCCAAGAGATTGCCGTCGGGGTCGCGGAAGAACAGCGTCCGATGCCCGAACGACTGGTTTGTCGGCGGTGAGAGCAGCGCCACGCCGTGGCGTGCGAGTTCGTCGGCACACGCATCGACTTCGACCGCGGACACCCTGAAAGCCAGTTGCAGCGAGGCGCTGCCGTGCGGCACCGGCGCATCGCCCGCGGTTCGGCCTGGCTTCGCCAGCGCCAGAGTATTGCTGCCGAAGCCGTACTCGATCCAGTTCGGGGACAGCTCCCGCAGCAGCGGAAACGCGAGAACCTCCTCGTACAACCGCCGCATCGCCGCCATGTCGCGCACGAAGACGACAGTGTAATCGATCGCACGGATGGCGCGGAAGGGCGAGCGGGTGCGATGGGTTGGTTCGGTTGTTTGTTCGTTTGTCATGTCGTCCTTCATTCCAAGCTCCGACTCGTAGCCCGCATGGAGCGCAGCGGAATGCGGGGAGCCACAGGCGAGAATCCCGGATTACGCTGCGCTCCATCCGGGCTACCAGTTTCTCACTCCACCAGCTCCGGCCATGGCACGATGGTCGACTTCACCGTCTTCATCGCCATCGCATCCCTGACCGCCTGTGCGACGCCGTCTTCCGTGAACGGATAGATCGTCTGCATTTTCAGCCAGGGATATTTGTCCGCCGTGCGATGGAGCATTTCGACGCCGAGCGGCAGATCGTTGCCGGTGAAACCCCAGGAGCCCAGCACATTGAGGTCCTTGGTGCAGATGCGGTGCCAGGAGGTCTCGATCGAGCCGGCGTCGGTGAACTGGCCCATCTCGACATAGGTGCCGCCGTCGCGCAGCATCTCGATGCCTTCGGGGCCGGCTGAGGGGTGGCCCGAGCAATCCATCACCAGATCGGCGCCGAAGCCGCCGACGATCTCGCGCACGCGGGCGATGCGGTCTTGCGGTGACTTCAGTTCGTCGATGTTCACCGTCGCCTCGGCGCCGAACTCGCGCGCGAGCTTGAGCCGCGGCTGCTCCGGCGCACCGACGCAGATCACGCGCCCTGCTCCCATCTCCTGCGCGGCGGCGACCGCGAGAATGCCGATTGGGCCCGAGCCCTGGATCACCACGGTGTCGCCCCAGGTGAAACCGCCGGCGCGGCTGGCGCGATTGAAGGCGCGGATACAGGAGGTCAGCGGCTCCGACAGCGCACCCAGCCGCAGCGACATGTCGTCAGGCAATTTGTAGATCTTGGTGCCCGGCAGCATGTCGAGATCGACATAGACATGTTCGGCCCAGCCTCCCCACATGTGAGGCGCTTTGTCGAAGCCGAGATAGCGGCCGTAATAGACCGGCGTCAGGCATTTGTTGGCGGTCAGCGGATAATGGATGCAGTAATAGCAGCGGCCGCAGGGCATCAGCGGCGGGATCATCACCTTCGAGCCGACCTTGAGCGACTTGCTCATGAAGTCCTCGGTGAATTCGTCACCGCATTCGGCGACGACGCCGCCGATCTCATGGCCGAGCGTGAACGGCCACGGCAGCGGCTTCGGCCAATGCCCCTTCAGAATGTGCAGGTCGGTGCCGCAGACGCCGCACGCGCCGACCTTGATCAGCGCGGCCTTTTTGCCGACCTTCGGCCACGGCACGGTGCGGATGACGGGGTCGCTGCCCGGCCCTGCGTGGGTGCAGACGCGGATTTGGTCCATGGCTGTTTCCTCGGTGCCCGTCTGTTATGATTGATTGGTGCGGGCTGAAGCGAAGCGTATGTGAGATGCGCGGTCGTGCCAAGCCGCGGTCTCGTAGCCCGCATGAGCGAAGCGACATGCGGGGCCAGCGTTCCCGGATATCGCTTCGCTCATCCGGGCTACAGTGCCTGCCACACTCACCACCGTCATCCTGAGGTGCGCGCTCTTGCGCGCCTCGAAGGATGGGCTGCGCCCGCCTGTAGCCCATCCTTCGAGGCTTCACCTTGCGATGCGAACACGCATCGCAAGGCTCGCACCTCAGGATGACGGTGGAGCTTGGGGCAGCAGCGCATGGCTGATGTCCAAGCACGCCCAAGTGTCTTGAGCGGCCGCCGGCGAACGTGTAACTCCCGACGAGTCCCACCCAGGTGCCCTCTTGAACCCCCTCCCCCAAAATCCCGTGGTCGCTTCCGGCTCGTTCGCAGCGATGAAGTCGGTGCCGTACCGGCTCCAGTTCATCGCCTACATACTGGCGATGATGGCCGATAATATCGAGCACGTGATCAGCTATTGGGTGGTGTTCCAGAAATTCCATTCGCCGGCGCTGGCGGGCTTTGCGGTGCTGTCGCACTGGCTGCCGTTCCTGCTGTTCTCGGTCGCGGTTGGCGGGCTCGCCGACCGGGTCGATCCGCGCCGCATCATTCAATGCGGCATGTTGCTGTTCATCGTTGCCTCGGCTGGATGGGGGTTCTTCTTCATCACCGACACGATCGAGATGTGGCACGCCATGCTGCTGCTGGTGATCCATGGTTCCGCCGGCGTGTTGTGGCAGACGCCGAACCAGCTGCTGCTCTATGATCTCGTCGGCCCCGCCGATCTTCCGAGCGCGGTGCGGCTGAATGCGATGGCGCGCTATCTCGGCATTCTGGTCGGACCCGCCGTCGGCGGCATCATCATGCTGACGCTCGGCACCTCGCATGGCATCATCTTCAACACGCTGTTCTACCTACCGATGCTGCTGTGGCTGTTCTGGGCGCCGGTGCGCGACAACAGCGTGGCCGTGCGGCGCTTCGCCGTGCGCGGCCTTGCCGACATCATGCTGACCATCCGCGCCATCGGCACCCAGCCGGTGCTGACAGCGATGACGTGGCTTGCCGGCCTCACCTCCTTCATGATCGGCAATGCCTATCACGCGCAGATGCCGGGCTTTGCCGGCGATCTCGGCCATGGCGATCCTGGAATCTCCTATAGCGTGCTGCTCGCGGCTGATGCCGCCGGCGCGCTGCTCGCCGGCATCGCGCTGGAATCCTGGGGACGGCTCAAGGGCACGCCGCGCACCGCGATCATGCTCGCCATGCTGTGGAGCGTGGCGCTGCTCGGCTTCGCCTCGGTGCGGATCTATCCGGTCGCGATCGTGCTGTTGTTCTTTGCAGGCTTCTTCGAGCTGTCGTTCAACACCATGGCGCAGGCGCTGGTGCAGTTGAACGCGCCGTCCGACATTCGCGGCCGCGTCGTCGGCCTCTACAACATGGCCGGGCTCGGGATGCGAGCGTTCAGCGGCATCACAGTCGGATTGTTCGGTGCGGCGATCGGCATTCACTGGTCGCTCGGGCTCTCGGCCGCAGTGCTGCTGGCGCTGCTATGTCTTCTCTATGGGCGCGCGACGAGGAAGACGGCCGGTTGACTCCGGCGTCTCCCCACCGCACGCTTGATACAGGGTTTGGGGAGATGAAGCGTTGCGCAATCGCTGGGGCATACTTGCGATCCTGTTCGTCGTTCGCCTCACCATCGCGTTCCAGTTCCAGAGCGTGGCCGCGGTCGCGCCGCTGCTGCAGCAGAGCTTCGGTGTCGGGCTCGCCGATATCGGCATCCTGATCGGCCTCTATTTCACACCGGGCATCGTGCTGGCGCTGCCGGGCGGCGCGATCGGCCGGACCCTCGGCGACAAGCCCACCACGATCCTGGCGCTGCTGCTGATGACGGCGGGCAGCCTCGTCATGGCCACTACCGACGTCTGGGGCTGGCAGATGACGGGCCGGCTCGCCTCCGGCGCCGGCGGCGTGCTGCTGACCGTTCAGCTCACCAAGATGGGCACCGACTGGTTTGCGGGGAAGGAGATCGCCACCGCGATGGCGATCTTCGTCAACTCCTGGCCGGCGGGCGTTGCGATCTCGCTGGTGGTGCTGCCGGCGATCGGCACCGCCTATGGCGCGGGCGCCGTGTTCCTCGTGGCCGGCGCGCTGACCGCGATCGGCATTGTGCTGATCACGTTCTACCAATCGCCGCCCGGAGCAAGCGCCAGCGCGGCCGGCTCCGGGCGGCTTGATCCGCTCGCGCTCCTGGCGGTGATCGTCGCGGGCGCGATCTGGGGCCTCTATAATGTCGGCTTCGCCATGATCTTCTCGTTCGGCCCCTCGCTGCTCGCCGAGCGCGGCTGGAGCATTGCCGCGGCGGGATCGGCGATCAGCGTCGTGATGTGGCTGTCGGTGATCTCGGTGCCGGCAGGCGGCTATCTCGCCGATCGCTTCAAGCGCCCCTTCGTGCTGGCGATCGCGGCCAGCCTGGTGGTGGCCGGGCTGCTGGCCTGGCTGACCCGATCCGACGCTGTGATCACGATCCTGGTCCTGATCGGCCTGATCGGCGGCCATCCGGCCGGGCCGATCATGAGCCTGACCGCCCGCGTGCTCGTGCCGGAAACCAGGGCGATCGGGATGGGCGTGTTCTACACTCTCTTCTATGCCGCGATGATGCTGGGGCCGGCGGTGGCGGGCCGGCTCGCCAAATCGGCCGGCACTGCCGCGGTCGCGCTCGACCTCGGCGCGCTGACGGTGCTGGCCTGCCCGCCACTGATGTGGCTTTTCGAACGCATTGTGTCTGTTCGTCTTCGCCGCGCCCGATCCTAACGGGGCATTAACCCTGTGCACCTTAGGGTCGTCCCGGACTCCGCCAGGCGGGGGGTCGGGTTGTGAAAATGGCGTTGGCGCACAAAAAATTTCTTCCGGCCGCCGAGGAACGTCGGCGTTTCCAGCGGGTGAAAGTTCACCTGCTCGGCCGCTACATGCTGCCGGACCGCCGTGAATTTCCCTGCCAGGTGATCAACATGTCGCCGGGCGGGCTGGCGCTGCTGGCCCCCGGCATCGGCAATGTCGGCGACCGCGTGGTCGCCTATCTCGACCATATCGGCCGCGTCGAGGGCAAGATCACCCGCATCATCGACAATGGCTTCGCCATGACGGTCGGCGCCACGCCGCGAAAGCGCGACAAGCTCGCGGCACAGCTGACCTGGCTCGCCAACCGCGACATCCTCAATTTGCCGGAAGACCGCCGCCACGATCGTATCGTGCCGCGCAACCCGATCGCGGTGCTGACGCTCGAGGACGGCACCAAGATGACCTGCCGCATCATCGACCTCTCGCTGTCGGGCGCGGCCATCGCCGCCGAGAACCGCCCCCCGCTGAAATCGACGGTTCTGCTCGGCCGGGTGCAGGGTCGCGTGGTCCGAAACCTCGAAGACGGCTTCGCGCTCGAGTTCATGCATTCGCAGCCGATTGAAACTCTCGAAGAGAGCGTTACCGCGCGGTAAAGCGCTAAGACACCAAAACCACTGCATTTCCAGCCCTGAAGGCGGCCTCCGCGATGCGGACGCCGCCTTTTTCATGGGTCGTGACCGGCCTCGCGCGGGTTAACGCGGAGGCTGCGGGTGCGTGCAAACAACGGTTCCGCCAACGTTTCCGCGTTAATCGATAAAATTTGAATCAATTGCAGTCATATCGAATTTTATTCAAGTTTGACTCAAGTATAGATCGAATTTGCCGCGTGTTTTACTTGCATTCGTCTCGACTTGACTTGGCTGACTTAGCGGCAACTCAAAAGCTCCCTGCGCAATGTGGTCCCAACAAGAAACGGGGGCCGCAATGTTTGATTTCAGGGGACAGGGGAAGGGAATGGCGCTGGCCGCCATGCTCTTCGGAATGAGCGCGGCAGCGCAGGCCGGCGAAGGCCGTCTGCTCTACGCAAGCCTCGGCGACACCACGCGTGCGCCGATCGGCTGGGTCGAGTTCTGTGCGGATAATGCCGCTCAGTGCCAGGGCGCACCGACGCAAGCGCGCGACATCGTGATGTCGCAGGCTGCATGGCGCGACCTCGTCAAGGTCAATCGCTGGGTCAACGAGACCGTCAAGCCTTTGACCGACCAGGAGCACTGGGGCGTGATCGAAAAGTGGTCGCTGCCGTCCGACGGTTACGGCGACTGTGAAGACTACGTGCTGTTGAAGCGCAAGATGCTGATCGATGCCGGATGGCCGCGCGAGGCCCTGCTCATCACCGTCGTGCGTGACAAGAAGGGCGAAGGACACGCGGTGCTGACGGTGAAGACCGACAAGGGCGAGTTCGTTCTCGACAATCAGAACGAGAACGTCGTTGCCTGGACGGAGACCGGCTATCGCTTCGTCAAGCGCCAGTCGCAGAGCGATCCCAACGTCTGGGTCTCGCTCGGCGACACCAAGCCGGCGGTCTCCACCGCCAGCGCGAGAGATCAGTAGAGACAAACGAAAGAGATACGCGACCCGGTCACATCCCCACCCCTCCCCGTCCCAGACCGGTTCGCGCGCGGCCAGCCATCCCCCAATGGCTGGCCGCAACTTTTCAAGGATGTACTTCGCTCAGTCCTGCGGCGTCTGCCGCGACCAGGGCACGCGCGCGGCGGTGAAATCGCGCCACGTGCTTTGCAAGGCAGGCTGCACTCCGATCGACGCCCGCGCCTGCCAGCCGGCGATCGCCGCCGCAGCGATGGCACCCTCGGGCTCGGCACCAAGCCGGTCCAGCAATGATGCAGTCACCGCCATGTCGTTGAAGGCGCCGAGCTGCTCCTGCAAACCGGCGAGCCTGCGCGAGAATTTTCGCGCGAATTTGCGGTCCACGAACAGCGGCAGCAGAAACTCGCTGAGATAGCGCAGCCGCTTGGTCGCCAGCCGCACGCGGTGCAGACCTTCGGCGGAAAGCGACTTGAAGCGGCGGCCGCGCCTGAGCACCTTCGCATATTGCTCCGACAGAATGCGCTGCGCGAAATTGACGGCGGGTTCGGCGAGTTGGCCGAGATCCTCAGCGGCGACGTCGTTGCGCCAGCCCCGCGTCTCGATCCAGCTGCCGAGGCCGAGCAGGAATATGGCGCAGCGGCGATCTTCGAGCGCGTCATGCGCCTTGCGATAGGCGTCGGACTGACGCCCGGCCGCGGCCCGGCCCAACGCATCGAAGCCCGCGACCGACGGACAGGCCTTTGCGATCGTCGGCAAGGTCTCGATCCGGAACACGTCCCAGTCGCGCGCGGCGGAGAGGTCTTGCGCCAGCCACCTGGCTTCCGACCGCAGCGCATCGAGATTGCTGAGCGCGCCGACCGACCGCATCAGGTCCAGCGCCGATCGAAGCCGGCGCAGCGAGACGCGAAGTTGATGCACGCCTTCCGGATTGCGACCGTCTTCGGCCGCCGGCAGCGACTGAAGCAGATGGAGGAAGCAGGAGCGCAGGATGGTCGCGAACGCCTCGTCCAGTGTCACTGACGGATCGAGACGAAGTTTTCGCGGACGTCGCGCGGCGGGCGGCCTGTCGGCGGCGAGGTCGAAGCCGCGTGCCGATTTGGAGCGGATGGAGGGCTTCACGAGGCCGTGCTCTGCAAGCCGCAACGCGATCTCGTAGATCGTGCTGCCGCTGCCGCTCTTGAGTTCCAACTCGATCTCGCTCACCGGCAGTGAACGATCGCCGGCCGTCAACTCGCCCCGGTCGAAGGCGATCTCGACCGTGCCTGACGGCAGGTCGATCAACCGCGCATGGCGATGGACATCGGCGGTGAAGACGGCTTCGAGCGGCTGCGCTTCCAGGTGGCCGCGAAGCTTCTCCGGAATGAAAGACATTGCCAAAGCGAGATCGGGCGCAAGCGAAGGTACGCTCGCCTCCCACTCACCGCGGCGGAGCGGATCGTCCACCACATCGGTCTTCACGGTTTGCACGAAGCGCGCACCGCTCCGACGAACGCGCAAGCTCAAGCCGTTGCGACGTAACGTCCGCTCCGGCGTGTCGTAATAGACGGACTTGAGATGTTTGCGCGTGCCCTTGTTGCGCGCGTTCGCCGCGATGACGGGGGCGGCATTGAAATGCGCCATGCGATCGGCATCGACGAGAAGCTTGAGTTCGATCTCGCCGGCGGCAGGCGCGGCGCCGCTCGACGGGAGTGGTTCCGTTGCCGGTTCCGCGTCCTGCGATGGCGTCTGATCAATCACAGCGCCCTCGACGATCACAGGTTCCGCGACGAGCTCGGCGGGTTCACGCTGCCTCAAAAAGCCGGCGATGACTTGCGTTCTCTTGTTGTCCTTCGCAACAGGATTCCCATCCCGCGCGCTCGGAAACTTGCGAACCGGCGTTGCGTCTGACTTCAGCATTTACAGGTTCATGACAGTTCGATGACGAAGCGTCCTCCTATAGCTGGTGCGGCTCGCGAGGACTAGTCACGTGACGCCGCAGCGCCCGACCGTCCACACGAGGCTGGGAGCGGCTTGACCACAGGAACTAAATTGCCGCCGGCGCAGCAAGCGATCGGTTTGACCGCGGATCCCGCCCTTCTCGAAACCGAGATGAACACGTCAGCGAGCTTGACTCATTCCAGCCTTCCCGCAATCGGTGAAGGCGTTGGCGTCGAACGCGCTGCCCTGTCTCTCCGGCGGTTGCTTCATGGCCAGCGGCACACGCAATCACAAGGAGCTGCCATGACGTCGTTCCGTCCCGTCATCGCGTTGTCCAGGGGCCTGGAAGTCCTGCGGGTGATCAACCAGGAACGGCAGTCGACCGTCGGCTCGCTGCACAAAGCGACGGGGCTGAACAAGTCAACGATCGTCCGCATGCTCGAGACGCTGGAGCACGAAGGCTATGTGGTACACCGTACCGAGCCGGCCAGCTACGCGCCGACCGGACGGGCTCTGCTGCTCAGCGCAGGCTATGACGAGCCGACCTGGATTGGCGGCATCGCCGAACCCATCCTCAACAAATTCCGCAAGCAGATCCACTGGCCGTCAGACATCGCGGTGCTCGACCAGGAATCCATGGTCATCGCCCACACGACGCGGGTGGATGGATCGCTGCTGTTCAGCCGGCCGCCGGGTTTTCGCTTTCCTGTCCTCGGCACCTCGATGGGGCGCGCCTACCTCGCCTTTTGCGAGCCCGCCGAGCAGGAGCGCATTGCCGCGCGGCTTGCCCTCGGTCCCGAGCCCTGGAACGATCTGGCCCGCAACCCCGGCAGGCTCGCCAAAGTGCTGCGCACGATCCGCGGCGCCGGCTTCGCGGTCATGGACGAGACCTACAGCCGCCGCGTCTTCGGCGGCGCGGTGTGGGCGATTGGCGTACCCGTGATTTTGCGGAATCGTCTGTTCGGCAGCATGAACGTGATGATGCTGCGCGAGGCGGTCGGCCTGGAGGACGGCGTCCGGCGCTTCGTACCTCCGATGAAGAAGGTCGCTTCCGCACTTGCCGAGGCGCTCGGCGCCAAGCTTGCTGCGCCGGGTTCTCCTGCAGGTCGGCGATGATCATTTCACACAGTGAAACGATATTTTGATTTCTTGACCCTCCTCCTCGCCCGTGTGACACCTCGTTGCGGTGGCTGCCGGCTGCCCAATGACACAGGGAAAAGGGGAGGCCGAAGTGCGGAGATCCGCGAGAATTTGGGCTGCCGCGATTGCATGCCTGACGATGGCCGCTTCTGAAACGGCTTGGGCCGAAGCCTGGCCGACCCGGGCAATCAGGATCGTCGTCTCCACACCGGCAGGCGGCATCACCGATGCCTTCGCCCGCGCCTATGGCGACTACATCTCGCAGAAGCTTGGCCAGCCGGTCATTGTCGAAAACAAAACCGGAGCCAGCGGTGCGCTGGCCGCACAGTCGGTGAAGGATTCTCCGGCGGACGGTTACACGCTGATGTACACGATCTCGTCCACCTTGCTCGGTAACCGGCTGCTGCTGAAATCGCTGGCCTATGATCCGGACAAGGATTTCACGATCGTCGCGGTGACGCCTTCGGGGCATCTGCCGCTGGTGGTCCATTCCGCCACGAATGCAAAGACGATCGAAGAGTTCGTCGCGTACGCCCGTGGCAACAAGGTCACGGCCGGCTCGTACGGGATCGGCTCGTTCGCGCACATTGCGATCGCCGAGCTCAACCGACAATTCGGTCTCGACATTTCCATCGTGCATTACCGCGGCGAAGCGCCGATGTGGCAGGATTTGGCCGCCGGGGTGATCCAGGCGGCGGTCGGCAGCTATCAGGCCGCGCTTCCGGTGCTCGACACCGGCGTCGGCCGCCCGATTGCGGTGCCGACACCGGTGCGCATGAAGAAGCTGCCCGAGACCAGGACGTTTACCGAACAAGGGGTCACCGGCAGTGTCTTCCAGCTCACCAGCTTTACCGCGCTGGTGGCGCCCGCTGCGATGCCGGCAGACCGGATCGACATGCTCGCCAAGCTGATGGTCGAAGGCGGCAAGACGGAGCGCGTGCAGAAGCTGCTCGATGCTTTCGGCGTCGACCAGCCGGCCATGGATCGCGCATCCTCGATTGCGCTCTACGAAAAGGAAGGGCCGGTCTGGCTCGAGTCGATCAAGACTCTCGGGTTGGAGCCGCAATAGCCGCGGCCGCGCCCAACGGGGCGCGGACGCCTCGTTGCGCTCACGCCCCGAGCACGTCCGCCAGCCGCAACTCGTCGGCGGCGGGATCCTTCAGGAACAGCTCGGCCTCGATCTCGTTCAGATGCGACAACATCTGCGCGCGCGCTGCTTCCCTGTCGCACTTGCGGATCGCGGCGACGATCCCGGCGTGATGATCGGTGCCGCAGGCCGGCGTGTCGTGCCGGCGGTAGAGCAGGATGATGAGCGAGGAGCGCGCGATCAGCTCCTTGAGAAAACCGAGATAGATGCTGTGGCCACTCATCTCGGCGACGAGTCGATGGAAGTCGCCGGAGAGGCGGACCGAAGCACGCGCATCGCCACGCAGCTCCGCCTCGCGTTCTTCGGCAAGATGCCGCTGCAGACGCCCGATCCAGGCCGGCGACACCGCGTCAACGGCGTGATCGACGATCGTCGGCTCGATCAGGCGGCGCGCCTCGAACACTTCCCGGGCGTCCGCAGGCGTCGGCCGCGCGACGAAGGCGCCGCGGTTCTTCTCGATGTTGACGATGCCTTCATGCGCGAGCTGTTGAAGCGCGGTGCGCACCAGCGTTCGGCTTGCGCCGTAGATCTCGCCGATCTCGTCCTCGCCGAGTTTCGTGCCGGGCAGCAGGCGATGTTCGAGGATCGCCGCAGTCACGCCTTCCCGGATGCGGCTGACGCGATCGCTCGCATCTGGCGCGTCGGATTTGGGTCGGGACTTGGCAGCCATGAATGTGAGGGCTCGATCGTCGAAGATGGCGTCGAATCCTAATCGACCAGCTGTATCCAATCACAGGCGAAACTTTATACAATCCGCGCCTGTTTTGTGTGCACGCAACTGCGAAGGCCACGAGCCGCCCACGCCCATGAGATTCGATCTAACGATCTGACTCCGCTGCACTGTTTTGGAATTCGGCCGGCCGAGAACGATTCAAGCGCGATTGGCATGGACCTTGCGGAGAGAGGCGCAGCATCGCCCTCGCCCCGGACACGCCATGGCCACTCCCGCCGCTCTCGAACTGGTCGCCGTCAGCAAGCGCTACGACACGACGCTGGCGGTCGACACCGTCAATTTGAAGATCCCGGCCGGCACCTATTGTTGCCTGCTCGGCCCCTCCGGCTGCGGCAAGACCTCGACCTTGCGCATGATCGCCGGCCACGAGGCCGTCAGCGAGGGCGACATCATCCTCGGTCCGCAGAACGTGACCGATCTCGAACCCGCCAAGCGCGGCACGGCGATGATGTTCCAGTCCTACGCGCTGTTCCCGCACCTCACCGTGATCGACAACGTGGCGTTTGCCCTGAAAATGCGCGGCATCGACCGGGCGACGCGGCACAAGCGCGCCGGCGAGTTGCTCGAGCTGGTGGCGATGACGCCCTACGCGGCCCGGCTCCCCGCACAGCTCTCCGGCGGCCAGCAGCAGCGCGTCGCGCTCGCCCGCGCGCTGATCACCGAGCCGCAGATCCTGTTACTCGACGAGCCGCTCTCGGCACTCGATCCGTTCCTGCGGGTGAAGATGCGGGGCGAATTGAAGCGGCTGCAGCGCGAACTCGGCATCAGCTTCGTTCAGGTCACGCACGGCCAGGAAGAGGCGATGGCGCTCGCCGACCACATCGTGGTGATGAACCAGGGCAGGATCGAACAGCAGGGAAGTGCCCGCGATATCTTCCATCATCCCCGCACCGAATTCGTGGCGCGCTTCATTGGCGGTCACAACGTCCTCAGCGACGCAGGCAAACTCATCGCCGTGCGCGCCGATCAGCTCGGCATCGTGCCGATCGCCGACGGCGCGGTCGGCGCGCCGGCGCTGCTGACCCAGACCGAGTACCAGGGCTCCTACATCGCCGTCTCGCTCACGCTCGAAGACGGGACCGCCCTGTTCTCCCACCTTCCAGAGGCCGCCTTCGACGTCCACCAGTTCCGGCCGGGCGATCGCGTGCTGGCCACCTGGGATCCCGCCAAGGCGCAACGTCTGCAATAGCGCCGATCAATCACCGGAATGCGCAACAGAGGAGTGACTGATATGACCGAAACGACCAGGAAGAAGGGCCTTAGCCGCCGCACGCTACTCAAGAGCACCGCAGGTCTCGCCGGACTTGCCGCCGGCTCCGGCGCCATCACCGGCTTTCCCTATGTCATGTCGGCCGAGCCGAAGGTGCTGCGCTATCTCGGCACCGCCGTGAACGAGGGCGACGACATCTCCAAGCAGTGCCTGAAGGACACCGGCATCAAGATCGAATACATCACCGCGACCACCGACGACGTCACCAAGCGCGTGATGACCCAGCCGAATTCCTTCGACGTGCTGGACACCGAATATTTTTCGCTGAAGAAGATCGTCCCGTCAGGCAACATCCTTGCCCTCGACGCCAGGAAGATCAAGGAATTCGACAACATCACGCCCGTCTTCACCAAGGGCCAGACGCCTGGCGGCAAGAAGATCGGCAGCCAGGGCACTGCGCCTTGGAAGGTGCTCTATCTCGAAGGCAAGGACTCCAAGAAGTTCGCGACGTCGGCGACCGAATTCGTCACCCTGATCCCGACCGTCTACAACGCCGACACGCTCGGCATCCGCCCCGATATCATCAAGCGTCCGATCAGTTCGTGGTCGGAGCTGCTCAATCCCGAATTCAAGGGCAAGGCCTCGATCCTCAACATCCCCTCGATCGGCATCATGGATGCCGCGATGGTCGTGGAAGCCTCCGGCAAGTACAAATATGCCGACAAGGGCAACATGACCAAGGAAGAGATCGATCTCACCATGAAGGTGATGACCGAGGCCAAGAAGGCCGGTCAGTTCCGCGCCTTCTGGAAAGACTTCAACGAGAGCGTCAACCTGATGGCCTCGGGCGAGACCGTCATCCAGTCGATGTGGTCGCCGGCGGTGACGAAGGTCCGCTCGATGGGGATTGCCTGCACCTTCCAGCCGCTCAAGGAAGGCTATCGCTCCTGGGCCTCGGGCTTCTGCGTCTCCAAGGGCGTCTCGGGTGCGAAGCTCGAATGGGCCTATGAGTTCGTCAACTGGTTCCTGTCCGGCTATGCCGGCGCCTATCTCAACCGCCAGGGTTACTACTCAGCCGTGCTCTCCACCGCGAAGGCGCATATGGAGCCTTACGAGTGGGCCTACTGGATGGAAGGCAAGGCGGCCGAGAAGGACATCAAGGCGCCCGACGGCTCGCTGCTCGAAAAGGCAGGCGCCGTGCGCGACGGCGGTTCCTACGAGGACCGCATGGGTGGCGTCGCGTGCTGGAACGCCGTGATGGACGAAAACGACTACATGGTCCGCAAGTGGAACGAGTTCATCGCGGCGTAATCTGATGGACACGTCGGAGGACATCCTGCAACAGGCATCCCCGGACCTGGTCCGGGGATCGGAGACGGCGCGCCGCAGCAAAGCGGCGCGGCTGTCACCCTCGTTCATCTCCTGGCTCCAGGCCGGGCCGATGATGCTGGTGTTCCTCGCCTTCTTCCTGATCCCGCTCGTCTTCGTCGTCATCGTCTCGTTCTGGGACTACAACGAATACCAGTTGCTGCCGGCCTTCTCGGGCCGCGGCTACACCGACACGTTTGAAGGCTGCATCGCGCAGCTCCCCGATCTCTGCACCATCGCCAAGACTTATCTGAAGACGCTGAAGCTCTGCTTCCTCGTGTGGATCATCACACTCTTCATCGGCTTCTGGGTCGCCTACTTCCTCGCCTTTCACGTCAAGTCGAAAACCTGGCAGATGGGACTATCGCTGCTCTGCACGATCCCGTTCTGGACCTCCAACGTGATCCGCATGATCGCCTGGATTCCGCTGCTCGGGCGCAATGGCCTGGTCAACTCAGGCTTGGTGAAGACGGGGCTGATCAACCATCCCGTTGAATGGCTGCTGTTCTCCGAATTCTCCGTGGTGCTGGCGCTGGTTCACCTCTTCACCTTCTTCATGGTAGTGCCGATCTTCAACTCGATGGTGCGCATCGACAAATCGCTGATCGAGGCCGCCTATGACGCCGGGGCGACCGGCTTCCAGACGCTGGTCAACGTCATCATCCCGCTTGCCAAGCCCGGTATCGTGATCGGCTCGATCTTCGTCATCACCATCGTGATGGGCGACTTCATCACCATCGGCGTGATGGGCGGGCAGCAGATCGCGGCCGCCGGCAAGATCATCGAGACGCGGGTGAACGCGTTGCAATTCCCGGCAGCGGCGGCCAACGCCGTGATCCTGCTCGTCATCACGTTCCTGATCATCACCATGATGTCGCGCATCGTCGACATCAAGAAGGAGCTCTAGAGCATGAAGGAAGGACGCCCGCGCTCTTTCTACGTGCTCGCGATCTTCTTCGCGGCCTATACGCTGTTTCTCTACGGCCCGATGATCGCGATCTACGTGCTATCGTTCCAGGGACCGCAGGGCGGCCTCACCTTCCCGATGAACGGTGTGTCGACTTTCTGGATCGCAAAACTGTTCCAGGGCACCGGCATCGTCGATCTCGGCGCGGCCTTTCGCCGTTCGCTGCTGCTTGGCATTATCGTGATGATCGTCACCGTCGTGCTGTCGGTCGCCGCCGGCATGGCGTTTCGCCGCAAGTTCAAAGCGCAAAGCATCCTGTTCTACTCGGCGATCGCGAGCCTCATCGTGCCCTCGATCATCACCTCGCTCGGCATCTCGCTTGAATTCCGCATCATCGACGATCTGATCAAGGGCACCATCAACGAGAATTTCGAGACCTCGATGGGCCTGCTCACCTCGGGCCTGGGTGCACATCTGACCTGGACGCTGCCGTTCGGCCTCCTCATCATGTTCGCGATCTTCAACCGGTTCGATCCCAGGCTCGAGGAAGCCGCGCGCGATCTCGGCGCAACGCCATGGCAGGCCTTCCGTCATGTCGTGCTGCCGATCATCCTGCCCTCCGTGATCGGCATTGGACTGTTCGGCTTCACGCTGTCATGGGACGAACTCGCCCGTTCCAGCCAGGCGATCGGGGCGGTGAACACGCTGCCGCTCGATCTCCAGGGCCTCACCACCACCGTGACGAACCCCGACATCTATGCGCTCGGCACCGTGATCTCGGCCGTCTCGTTCACGGTGATCGCGCTTGCGCTTGGCACCATCCACATGCTCAACAAGCGGCAGGCGGCCAAAGGCTCGGACGCCGGCAAAGGGCTTGTCTGATCTGATGCGGCTTCACGTCGTCAATCCCAACACCACTGCGGCCATGACGGTGAAGATCGCCGCTGCGGCGCGAAGCGTCGCCCTGCCCGACACCGTGATCGATGCGCGCCAGCCCACGATGGGCCCGGTCTCGATCGAGGGATTTTACGACGAGGCGTTCGCGGTGCCGGGCATGCTCGGCTGCATCCGCGAGGCCGATCGCGACGGCGCGGATGCGCATATCATCGCCTGCTTCGACGACACGGGCCTCGACGCCGCGCGCGCCGCGGCAAGGGCACCCGTGATCGGCATTGGCGAGGCCGGCTTCCACATGGCGAGCCTGATCGCCGCGCGCTTCGCCGTGGTGACGACGCTCGGTGTCTCCATCGTGCCTATCGAGCATAATTTGCGGAAATACGGCCTCGCCGAACGCTGCGCCCGCGTCCGCGCCGCCGAGGTGCCGGTGCTCGCGCTGGAGGAGCGCAACACCGATGCGCTCGCAAAAATCTCCACCGAAATCACAGTCGCGATCCGCGACGACCGTGCAGAGGCCGTGGTGCTCGGTTGCGCCGGCATGGCCGATCTCGCCAATGAACTCGCCGCCGTGCACGGCCTGCCCGTGATCGACGGCGTCGCCGCCGCAGTGACTTTGGCGGAATCACTGGTGCGACTGGGACTGAAGACCTCCCGGCTCGGACCCTATGCGGCGCCGCGCTCGAAAACCTATTCTGGTCCGTTTTCGCCGTTTCAGCCCTGATCTCTGCCTCTGACGGGCGCTCGGATGCCCTAAGGCATCCTGATTGCTGGTTTTTTTGCTCTTGGCCTCTTTTTGGTCCCATTCCTTGCCGAAACGTAACGCTTTCGGGACACCCGGCGGCCTCAGGGTTGCCGGTCTTCGCCACTCACCAAGTTTCAATTTGGGTTTTGTCAGCGATGATCGATCTCGCAGAGGACACACGGTCCCATCCCCTCCTTCGCCTTGGCGCCCAGCCCATCGCGCTGACCGCCGCCGCGCTCCTGCTGCTGATCGCCGGCGTGACCTCGATCGCGATCTGGCGCGCCTATACCGGCTCAGCCCCTGAGACCGACCGGGTGGTGGCGTCGCGGCAGCTTCAGGCTCGCACCGCACAAGCATCCGAGCAGCTGGTCGAGAAGACCAAGGGGCTGGAGGCAACCCAGCAGGAATCGATTGACCAGCTCCAGGTCGTGCAAGACCAGCTCCAGAGTGTGAAACGCTTGCTCGCATTCCAGCAGGCCGACACCAAGCGTCTGTCCGAGCAGGTCACGACACTCAACGAGTCCATCGACGGCCTGCGGCAATCCTTTGCCAGCGCCCGAGCAACCGAGGCGGAGACTCCCTCGGTTACCCGCAGGAAACCTGCACGGCATCGTGTCCATGCCAGTGCACGCAAGCGCTCGCGCAGCTGAGCAGCCGGCGCCGCCGCCTTAAATTTTTTGAACTTGTGAACTGGATCACATTCGCCCGTATGATTCCAAGCGATGCTCGCCGTTACCGGATGGCGTGAGCCGATTTCAATGTCCGGGGCTGGCAAGGTCGTTGACGGTATATTGCGTCAACGGCCTTGTTTTTTAACGGGCGCCGCCGCCTATTCGCAAACATCCACGGGGCGGATGCGCCAGCCCGACGGCGTCATGACGCGCTTGCGCACGACGTAGCAGCCGCCATAGCCGCCATCGTCGTAGCCGGTACCATAGTAATACGAATTGCCGTAATATGGTTGGCCGTAGCCGTAATAGCCGCCGTAATAACCCGCGCCGGCAATACCCGCCCCGATGGCGATCCCCGGCCAGAAGCCGCCGCCGCGCCAATGGCCGCCGTGACCCCAGCCCCCGCCGTGGCCCCAGCCGCCGCCCCCGTGGCCGAAACCGCCCCGCGCCTGGGCCGCCTGTGGGGCCGACAGCCCGATTGCCGCGACGGCCAGCGCCGCCATCATCATCCTGCGTAACATCACTCGATCCTCCGCGTGGACACGCTCCACGCTCAAAGCAGGACCAAGCTAGCGTCCGCTGGGCATTCGGGACAGCCACGCTGCCTCACTTCCGCGCGAGCATCAGCAGCCGCGGCAGATGCTCTTGAGCTTCTTGTCGAGGAGCCGGTTCTCGGCGTTGACGGCGGCATCACTGCTCCCGCCTGCACCGGTCCCGGTGGTGGCGCCGGGTGCATTCGCACCGGACGATTGGGCGGTACCCAGACTGTTGGTGCCAGGCGCGGGAGCCGGAGAATTGGCCACACCTCCGGCCGATCCCGCAGAGCCGCCGGTGGCTTGCGCGAACGATACGGCCGGCATCGCGGCAAGGGCGAAGCTCACGATCACGGTCTTGATTGAACGGGTTGTGGGCAATCTGGCCATTGAAATTCTCCTTCGCCGGTCAACCGCCGCAGCAATGACCGGTTCCGGAACAAATGCCGTCGCATCAGCTTGAAACCGGGAAGGCGGGCACGATCACGCGCAAGCTGATCTTCTGCTCCGGAAACAGAAAGGCGCAGTCACGATGAACGATCGCGATGCTTTTGCAGAAGGCGAACGCGCGGCGTGTAAGAACATTCCGGCGGAAGCCAATCCGTACCAAGACGGCAGCGACGAGCACGCCCTATGGTCCGCGGGGCACGAGAAGGTCGCAAGCGCACTAGAAGCGCGTGAGTCCGAAGGAAGCTGAGCTCACCCGATCCGCTTGAAGCCTTTCGTGAAGCGCGGGCCGTTCGCGACGTAGAACTTCGCCGCGCTGCCCATCTTCTGCACCTGGGCGTCGTCGAGCGTGCGGATCACCCGCGCCGGCGAACCGATGATCAGGGACCGTTCGGGGAACTCCTTGCCCTCGGTGATGACGGAGCCGGCGCCAACGATGCTGTTGCGGCCGATCCTGGCGCCGTTCATCACGATGGAGCCCATGCCGACGAGAGCGCCCTCCTCGATCGTGCAGCCGTGCAGGATGACGTTGTGGCCGACCGTACAGTTCCTGCCGATGTGAAGCGGAAAACCGAGATCGGTGTGGCAGGTCGAGCCGTCCTGCACGTTGGACCCCTCGCCGATCTCGATCCACTCATTGTCGCCGCGCAGCACCGCGCCGAACCAGACGCTCGCGCCTGGCTTCAAGCGCACGCGGCCGATCACGGTGGCGGTCTCCGCGATGAAGTAGTTGCCGTCGGCGGGAAGATCGGGCGCCTGCCCGTCGAGCTCGTAGATCGCCATGAGGGTCTCCTGTCGCGTCAACCCCAGCCATAGCGAAACGGCAGCCTCGACGCAAAGGGCCGCCGCGCAGGCAGCCCTACAGCGCGCATCAGACCAGAACGCCGGCCGCGCGGAGCGTCATCAGGAAGAAGGTGCCGCTCATCATGCTCCAGAAGCCGGCGATGACGGTCGCCATCATCACGAATTCGACGCGGCGGCTCTCCAGCTGCCTTCCGCGCAAGGTGTTGCGCATGATGATGAAGGGCGCCGCGAACACCAGAAACGGAACCGCCGCGAAGGTCTTCGGCGCCACGCCGTCCTGCAACAGACCGAAGCCGGCGGGCCGCTGTGCGACCGTCTGGTATCCGCTCACGAGCGCCCCCGCGAGCGCGAAACCGATGCCTATCGAGAAGAATGTATTGAGAGCTTCAGGTGTCATCGGAACGGTCCGCCCTTACGCAACGCCAGAACCTTCCTGTGACAAAGAGTGCCGGTTAACGCTACATTATCCTTAAGGGAAGGTTAACGCCGCCGGCCGTTCCACGCAGGCCCCTCTCCCTTCCCTGCAGCCGGTGAACGCTCCGCGAAATCACCGCCGCGTGGCATATTCGCCGCTGATTCGTCGGCCGTCGGCCGACTTCCGGCTCATTCGCGCGGGTCATGACACTGTTTTCGGCAATCTCCCCTCAATCCCCCCGGACGCGCACCCGGGCCCACGTGGTCCCGATCGTGCTCGGCGGCATTGCCGCGGTGTGCGCCGTCGCGCTCGTCGCCTATTTGTTGTGGCCAACTTGGGGCCCGAGCGGCGCGAGCGCCCCGGCCAAGCTGCCGGTGAGCGTCGGCGGCACGCTGTTCAACCTGCCGACCAACGCGATCCGCATGAAGATCCAGCGCCACTCCGGGCCGCAGGAGCGGATCGACCTCGACTTCCTGTACCCTTCGCTGCAGCCGCCGGGCGCGCCGAAGCACGTCACCGCCGATAGTGTGGATGCGGCGATGCAGCCGATCGACCGCATCTTCCTGTCGATCGCCGCGCATCGCGATGCGCTCTCGCCCGAGCAGCGCACGGCCACGATCTATCCGCGCTATCTCGACCAGGCCGCGGCAATGCCCCAGGACGGGCTGACGATGCGGACGTTCCGCGCCGACACGCCTTACGGCAGCGAGGATCTCTATTCTGCCGCAAGTCCGGCGCTGACCGCCCGCTGCACGCGCGATGGGGTGACGCCCGGCATGTGCCTCGCCGAACGCCGCGTCGGCGGCGCCGACCTCACCTTCCGCTTTCCGCGGAGCTGGCTGTCGCAATGGCGCGATGCGGCGGAAGCGATGGACCGGCTCACCGCGCAGTTGCGCGGGCCGCGAACTTAACACTCGTGGCGACGGTTATTCCTGATCGACGAGATCGTCCTCGAGGATCGCCATCTGGAACTGGAACGAGCGATCATCGTCCTCGTCGTCGACGAAGAGCACGCCGATGAATTCCTCGCCGATATAGACCTCGGCGGAATCATCCTTCTTCGGCCGCGGCACGACGCGAATCTTCGGATTGCCGAATACGCGCTTCAGATACGCGTCGAGCTTCCTAACTTCCTTGACGTCCACGGCAAGTCTCCAATCGAAATCTGGGTTGGCGCGGGTTTTAGGACGAGACGCGACCAACCGCCAGCATGAATTGCCAAAGAATTTCGGGGACGAAAGGGGCGAAAATCCGCCCCTTGCGACAAGCTCGAAGTCCCGCCTCAGAGTCCCATCTCAGAGTCCCATGGCGTTGATCATCTGATCCATGGTGCGCGACGGCTCGGCGCAGCCGGCTTCGCCGACGACCTTGGCGGGCACGCCTGCGACCGTCACGTTGTGCGGCACGGGTTTGACCACGACCGAGCCCGCCGCGATGCGCGCGCAATGACCGATCTCGATATTGCCGAGGATCTTCGCGCCGGCGCCGATCAGGACGCCGTGACGGATTTTCGGATGGCGGTCCTCGTTCTCCTTGCCGGTGCCGCCGAGCGTGACGCCATGCAGGATCGAGACGTCGTCCTCGATGAGCGCAGTCTCACCGCAGACGAAACCGGTGGCGTGGTCGAGGAAGATGCCGCGGCCGATGCGCGCGGCGGGATTGATGTCGGTCTGGAATACCGCAGACGCCCGGCTCTGCAGATAATACGCGAAATCCTTGCGGCCCTTCAGATAGAGCCAATGCGCGAGGCGGTGGGTCTGGATAGCGTGAAAGCCCTTGAAATAGAGCAAGGGGTCGATGAAGCGCGAGGTCGCGGGGTCGCGGTCGTAGACGGCGACGAGATCGGCGCGGAAGGCGTTGCCGAGATCGGGATCGTCGCGCAGCGCCTCGTCGTAGGTCTGGCGCACGAGATCGCCCGACAGCGCGGAGTGATCGAGCCGGTCGGCGACACGATGGATCACCGCATCTTCCAGGCGGCTGTGATGCAGCACCGTCGAATAGATGAAGGTCGCAAGCTCCGGCTCGCGATGGACGATGTCCTCCGCTTCGCCGCGGATCCGATCCCAGATCGGATCAAGCGTTGCGAGCTTTCCTCCCGGATTGACCTGATGCACTGCCATGAGATCTGCTCTTTCGAATTGGCTCGTTTCGCTGGTTCTATAACACAGTCTAGGCGACAAAGTCCTGACGGGCTTGCCTGAGAGTGAACAGTGCGTTGTCCCGCCAAGGCATGCCAACGCGTTGAATCAAAACAGTTTCTCCGACACCCCAGGCGGCGAGGTCGGCTCAAAATGGTCAGGGTTTCGCCAAATTCAAGCCGGGCGGCGTCAAACTATTGGTGAATTCCGCATCAACCGTTATTGCAGGCATGGTCCGAGTGAGGACGGAGCGGATTTGACCATCACCACCGATCATGCGCGCGCGGGCGCCGTGGGCTCACTTTGGCTGCGGCTCGCCGCGGTCGCCCTGCCGCTCCTGATGATCGCGCCGGCGTTCTGGAACGGCTATCCGCTGTTGCAATGGGATACCGGAGGCTATCTGGCGCGCTGGTACGAGGGCTATCTCGTCCCGAGCCGCTCCACCGTGTTCGGCATCTATCTGCACTATGGCGAGAATTCTGGTTTCTGGATCAACCTCGCGGTCCAGTCGCTGGCGACGCTGTGGCTGTTGCAGCTCACCTTGCGCGTGCTCTCGATGATGCAGACGTTCCGCTTCGTCGCGATCAGCCTGCTCCTGATCCTGTCGACCGCACTTCCCTGGCTTGCGAGCATGTTGCTCACCGACATTTTTGCAGGCCTGTCGGTGCTGTCGCTATTCCTGCTGGTCATCGGTGGGCAGCGGACCTCGGTGCTCGAAAAAATCTCGCTGTTCGTCTTCACCGCCTTTGCCGCCGCGACCCACAGCGCCACGCTCGGCGTGCTGCTCGGTCTCTGCGCCGTCGGCTGGATTGCGCGGCCGTTGCTGGGGCGCCGGCTTCTGATCGCCGGATTGGCTCAAGCGAGCCTCACCGTCGTCGCCGGTGGCCTGATGCTGGTGTCGGCGAATCATGCATTGTCGGGCAAATGGACATGGACGCCCGGCGGCACCGGCGTCGCCTTCGGCCGCATGATGCAGGACGGCATCGTTGCGCATTATCTCAATGACCATTGCCCGCGCGAAAAGCTCAAGCTCTGCCCCTATCGCGACCAATTGCCGGCGACCGCCGACGAATTCCTGTGGGGCAAGAGCATGTTCAACACGCTCGGCCGCTTCGAAGGCATGAACGACGAGATGGGCACCATCGTCGTGGGTTCGCTCGCCGACTATCCGGCCTGGCAGGCCGGCGCGGCGTTGCGAGCGATGGGCCAGCAATTCCTGCATGTGGCGACCGGCGAAGGCACCAATGGCTGGATCCCGCACACCCGCGGCATCATCGAACGCTATATCCCCTCACAGGCCGCGCCAATGCGCGCCGCGCGCCAGCAGCACTGGTGTGTCAATTTCGACTACGTCAACTGGCTGCACGTTCCCGTTGCACTGGCCTCGATGCTGGCCCTGGTCGTGCTGCTCGCGCATGCGCTCGCGAACCGCCGGCTTGACGGCCTGACGCTGCTGGCGGCGACGGTGACTCTGGCGCTGCTCGGCAACGCCTTCATCTGCGCCGTCATCTCCGGCCCCCATGATCGCTACGGCGCGCGAATGGTGTGGGTTGCGACCTTCACAGTCCTGATGGCGCTGTTTCGCTCGTTCGGCGATGAGGCCGCGGACGAGACCTCAGCCGCGGCGTGACAGGAAATCGAGCACGCCGGTCTTGTAGACCTTGTCGCCGACCGCCCGCATGTGATCGCGGTTCGGGATGTCGAGCACTTCCGAACCCGGGATGATGGCGCCGAGTGCGCTGGCCGAGCCCGCGACGTCGTCGCTGCTGCCGACCGCGATCAGCACGGGCACGTCGATGCGCGCGGCTTCGTCCGTCGTCATGAGATCGCGCGTGCCGCGCAGGCAGGCGGCCAGCGCCTTGCGGTCGGAACGGGTTTGGTCTGCAAAAGCACGAAAAGTTCGGCCGACGGGATCGGTGACGTCGTCGAGCGAGGGCGCTTCCAGCGCCTTCGCGACGTTCTCGCCGGGCCCGGTGCCCTCGATCAGGCCGCCGATGCCGATGCCGCCAAGGATTGCCGAACGCAGGCGCTGCGGCTCCTTGAGGGAGAGCCAGGCCGTCATCCGTCCGCCCATCGAATAGCCCATGAGATCGGCCTGCGGGATGGCGAGGTGATCCATCAGCGCGAGCACGTCGCCGGCCATGGTCGGGATCGAGTACTGCGCGGGCTCGTAGAGCTTGGCGCTTTCGCCATGGCCGCGATTGTCGAGCGCAATGACGCGGCGGCCGTTCTTGCGCAGCTCCGAGACCCAGGTCGGATAGACCCAGTTCACGTTCTTGCTGGAGGCAAAGCCGTGCACCAGGATGATCGGATCGCCCTCGCCTTCGTCGAGATAGGCAATTTCAACGGCGCCGTTGTGAAAGCTCGGCATCATCAGTTCCGCAAATCTTGAGGTGAAGAGGTACCTTAGGCCGAGAGGGCAGCGCTTGCCAGAACGGCTTCGGCGGAGATCCGGGCCTGGCGAAGTCGCCGCGCCCGTCTGCGATCGCACCAGGCCTGGGTCAGGCGCTCCGTGGTCGCCTTGATCGAAGACAACAGGCCGAACAGCGTCAGGGCTGCACCGAACAGCCAGAGTGCAAGATTGAACGCACCGCCGATCAGTAGCAACGCGCCGCGGCCGAGCAGCTTCAGGATCGCGCGCGTCTTGCCGCCCTGCGCTTCCGCGAGCCGCACCGCGCGTGCGACGTCCTTGGGACCTTCGGCGATGCGCAAGCTATCCATCGCGCCGCGCGTGCCGGTCTTCTCGACGACGCGCGTGACATCCTTGCCAAGCCGAACCAGCGCGCCAGCCTTCTCGGCGCGGAACGCTGCCTTGATTGCGCTCAAGGTCTGGCCCGGCCGCAGCACCGAGCCGGATGCAACCGCGTTCTGCAGCATCGGCGTATCGACGACCTCGCGCGCGGACCGGCCGGCCCAGGCCGCCAGTCCCTCGCCAAGCCGGCCCACCTTGCGCGCGTCCTTCACCAGCGTCAGCCCGGCGCGAACCGGCGCGGCACCGCCAACGGAGACGTAGGTCACGGCCGTGACCGCGAGACCCGCGGCGGCAAGGCCCAGCACCAGGCGATCGGTCTCCTCGCCCATGGCGAGGTGCTTGCCCTCGCGCACGATGTCCCTGATGTCGCCGATGACGAAGAGATCGCCGGCCACGGTTCCCGACAGGCTCGCAACATCGTCCACGCTGCCGGTGACGAGACCGGTGGCAAACCGTTTTGCGAAATGCGAGGTGGAGTTTTCGGCTTTGACTGCGTCGCTGACACGGCTCAGGAGGTCGTCAGGCAGCGCGATGTTGCGGTCGCGCGCCAACGCGACAAAACTGTCGGCGAGATCGGCATCGCCCGATGCGAGCGCGGCCTCGATGTTGTCCTGAATCAGGCGGTCGTTGTGCCGCAGCAGCGCGTCGAGCTTAATCTCGGACAGCGCGGCGGGATCGTCCCGGGCGGCCAGAATCGCGCCGGCCTCGCGGGCATGCGGTGCTACCTGCGCGAGCATGAAGCCGCAGGCCACGATACCGGTCAACGCTGTGCTGATTCGCAACCACTTCATGCGGAGAGCCTGGACGGTCCTAAGATCGTTGACGCCTGACGGTTCGTCTTTCGTCGCAATTACGCTCGTCCACAGACATAGTATGCCAAAATTGCGACACAACGTCCCCGACGAAAGAAGGGCTTCTCTCAGGCCGCAAGATTGTGTCGAATTTGCATGAGCAAATGAGCATGGGGCATTGCGGAGCTTTCGGTTCCGCTGGACTAGCAATCATCTGTACCCGCCAGTATGGTCCGCGGCGCCTTAATAATGCCGCGTCAGTCGTGATTGTGTCTGCCGCCATTGCCACTCCAGGATGAGTACGATGTCCGACCATGTCGTCCCGCACTTCCACAACGATGCCGGTGTCCCCGTCATCGAGATCGGCTCGCAAGAGTTCATGTGCGTGGGCGCCAACCCTCCGTTCGATCATCCGCACGTCTTCCTCGACCTCGGCAATGACAACGAGATCATCTGCCCCTACTGCTCGACGCTGTACCGTTTCGCCGCCGACCTGAAGGCGGGCGAAGCCCGTCCGCCGGAATGCGTCCTGAAGGACAAGGTGGCCTGACCGCTTCCATCGGCCAGGGGTGGCGCTCTCCCGAACGATTGTCATCGCCGGTGCCGGCATAGGTGGACTGACGGCTGCGCTTGCGCTCGCGGCCCGCGGCTTCCGCATCGTGGTACTGGAAAAGGCCGAGCGGCTCGAGGAAGTCGGCGCCGGTCTGCAACTCTCTCCCAATGCCAGCCGCGTGCTGGTCGAGCTCGGCCTCACCGAGCGCCTCAAGCTGCGCGCCGTGATCCCGGAGGCGGTCTCGATCATGAGCGCGCGGGCCGGCGGCGAGCTATTGCGCATGCCGCTGGGAGAAGCCGCCGCCGCGCGCGCCGGCGCCCCCTATTGGGTGGTGCACCGCGCCGATTTGCAATCCGCCCTCGCTGGCGCAGTCTCCGACCATCCCGATATCGACCTGAAACTTGGTGCGACCTTCGAAGACGTCGCGCCTCACGCCAAGGGGCTGACGGTCGTCCATCGCAGCGGCACGATCCGGCGCAGCGATCTCGCCAGTGCGCTGATCGGCGCCGACGGCATCTGGTCGACGGTGCGCCAGCATCTGTTTCCCGAGGTGCAGCCGCGCTTTTCCGGGCTGATCGCCTGGCGCGGCACGCTCGATGCGACGCAACTGCCGAAGGACTACACCGCGCGCCGGGTCCAGCTCTGGATGGGCCCGAATGCCCATCTCGTCGCCTACCCGATCGCGGGCGGACGCCAGATCAACGTGGTCGCGGTGCTGCCGGGCACCTGGAACAGACCGGGCTGGAGCACGCCCGGCGATCCCCGCGAGGTGATGGACGCCTTCGCCGCGCCGGGCTGGCCGCCAGCGGCGCGCATGATGCTCGCCACGGTCGATAGCTGGCGGAAATGGGCGCTGTTCGGCGTGCCTGACGACTGCCCCTGGAGCAAAGGGCCGGTCGCGCTGCTCGGCGACGCCGCGCATGCGATGCTGCCGTTTGCAGCCCAGGGCGCCGGCATGGCGATCGAGGACGCCGCGGTGCTCGCGCAGCATTTGAGTCTTGAGATCGCCGAGAGCACCGCGGGCATCACAGCTGCGCTGAAACAATACGGCCGTATGCGTCAGGCGCGCGTGCGGCGGGTGCAGCGGACCGCGCGGCAGCAGGGCCGCATCTATCATTTCACTGGGCCGCTGGCCTACGCACGCGATCTTGCGGTCCGCGCGCTCGGCCCGGAACGCATGCTGGCACGACAGGACTGGATCTACGGTTGGCGGCCCTGATGCGAGGCGCTGGTTTCAGCGCACTGCTCGTGTCGATTTCGGGCCAGGCTTGATCGGGCCAGGATTGGCTGCCGGCGCGGCGGCCGGCGTCGCCTCGGGCGGCGTTTCCCGGCACTTGTTGCGGCGCCAAGCGTCATCGGCCATCTGCGCCTGCCCGCGTACCGCGATGTATTCGTTGCGATAAGCAAGCTCCGACACGACGGCGCCGCCCGCGCCGGTCTGTGCCTTGTCCATCAGTCTCTGCAAATCACCGGTTCGGTTGGCGAGCGACTTGCGCTCGCCCTCGAGCTGCTTGCAATCGTACAATTCGTACCTGGCGGGATCGGCAAATGCCGGAGCGACGGTCTCGCTCATGCCTGCGCAGCCGGACAGCACGAAGCCGGCCGCGAGCAGCGCGACGGCCACGCAGCATGTACGCAGGCGATATTGGATCAAAGCAGCCATGTCGGATGAATAGTCCCCGTCGATTGAGAATGCCTAAAGCAACAACAGATGTCCGGATTGAGGCTTTGCCTTGTGCCGCCTGCTCGCCTAAGGAAGTACCGCCCCTCCGGCCTGCAAACGCCAATTCCAGACCGCCGGTAAGGGACTTAAGTGACTGATCTCGTTGGATCAAGCGGGCATGGCGGAATTGGTAGACGCAAGGGACTTAAAATCCCTCGGTGCGCAAGCACTGTGCCGGTTCGATTCCGGCTGCCCGCACCACGAGAGCTGCGCGGATGATCCCACCGAACGACGCGGCCGCGAGCGTTGATCCCTCATCAATTCTGCCTGCTCCTGCACCGCCTGCCAGCCATCCCGAAACATCGCTTGTGCAACGCAGCATTGGAGGTAGACAAGTCCCTCAAATCAGAGGTGAGCTTCTTGTCCGACGTCAATGCCGACGATTGGGTGTCCTCGGGACACCGACCGATGGGTTTCCCCGAATTCGTTATCGTGATCGCGTCAATCATGGCGCTGAATCCGCTTGCGATGGATATGATGCTCCCGGCGCTGCCCAATATCGGGTCGGCCTTCAATATCCCCGTCGCCAACCATCTTCAGCTGGTGCTGTCGACCTTCCTGATCGGCTTTGGCGCGGGGCAGTTCGTCATGGGTCCGCTGTCGGATCGCTTCGGCCGCCGCCCGGTGCTGCTTGGCGGGATGGCGGTCTATGCGGTGGCGAGCGTGCTGGCGATTGCCGCGCCGTCGTTCGAAACGCTGCTGCTGGCACGCGCACTGCAGGGCTTCGGCACCTCGGCCACGCGCGTGATCGCGACCTCGATCGTGCGCGACTGTTACGTCGGCCGCCGCATGGCGAGCGTGATGTCGCTTGCGATGATGATTTTCATCGCCGTGCCCGTGATCGCCCCCTCGTTCGGACAGGCGGTGCTGCTGGTGACGCAATGGCGCGGCATCTTCGTCGTGCTGATGCTCTACGGTCTGCTCGCGCTTGCATGGTCCGTGCTGCGGCTTCCGGAGACCTTGCCTGAGAGCGAACGCAGGTCACTTGCGCCGGCCGACGTGCTCACGGCCTATTGGCAGACCGTGACCCATCGCCAAACCCTCGGCTACGCGCTCGCCGCCGGTAGCGTCATGGGCGCGCTGTTCGCCTACGTGTTTTCGGCTCAGCAAGTTTTTGTCGGCATCTATCATCTCGGCCATTATTTTCCGCTCGCCTTCGCCGCGATCGCGGCCGGCACCGCCATTGCCGGCTTCCTCAATGCAAGATTCGTCGGGACCCTCGGCATGCGCGTGATCTCGCACGGCGCGCTGACACTCTACACCGCGGTGGCGGGCGTGATGCTGCTGACCGAAAGCCTCGGCGCGTTGCCGCTTCCCCTGTTCATGGTGCTCTCGGCACTCATGATGTTCTCGTTCGGCATGATGGTTGCCAACTTCACCGCACTCGCCATGGAGCCGCAGGGCCACATCGCCGGCACTGCGTCCTCGCTCTACGGCTCGATCACCACGCTGATCGGCATCGCCGTCGGCATGGCGATCGGACAAAGCTTCGACGGCACGCTGCTGCCGTTCTCGGTCGGCTTCTTCGTGTCGTCACTCGCCGCGCTCGCGATCGTGCTGGTGGTGGAGAGGGGACGGCTGTTCAAGCCGCATCATCGCGCCATCGGCTGAGGAACTTGGCGGCGCTCTCGATGTTGTACCGCAACATTCGAGAGGAAGGCGAGATGGAACAAGAGAGCAGATTCGATCAGCCCGCGCGCGAGATCGAGCGGCCCGCCCCGCGGCAACCGGTTTCTGAGCAGCAGCCGGACAGAAGCCTGCCGTTCGCAGGTGAAGGGCTCGAGCAGCTGCGTGACAGCCACTGCTAGAAGAGGTCGAGCCAGTACCGCCTCATGGAAACGACGCCGTGGAGAGATCCACGGCGCCGTTTCTCTTTTCAGACCAGGAGCCTTTGCGCTACTCCGACTTGTCGACGTTCCAGAACAACGGGGTCGCGGGACCGTCGAGCACGCCGGTCAGCGATTTGCGCCAGCCGCTCGGCAGGAGATACTGCCCCAGCGGGATGTAGATCACCTGCTCATAGGCTTCCTTCTGGATGTCAGCAGCGATCTTCTTCTGATCGTCGAGCGAGGCGGCGCGAACGAAGTCGTCCTTGAGCTTTTCGATCTTGGCGTTCTCGGCCCAGCCGAACCAGCCCTTCTTGCCCTGGCCGCCGATCGAGAGATTGGCGATCGGGTTGGAGACGTCGGCTGCGACCCAGTTCGTGAAGAACATGTTCCAGCCGCCCTCCTTCGGAGGCTTCTGGCTGGCGCGGCGGCTCACCACCGTCTGCCAATCGGTCGCTTGCAGGTCGACTTTGAAGCCTGCCTCACGCAGCAACTGAGCCGCAACGATCGGCTGCGCCTTCAGCGTGGTGACATCGCCGGGGGCCATGATCACGATCGGGGTGCCGTCATAGCCGGACTCGGCGAGCGCCTTCTTGGCTTCGGCCATGCCGTTGCCCTTCACCAGCGTCTCCCCGCCGACTTCGGTCGCGAACGGCGTATCGCACACGAAGAAGGCACCACAAATCTTCTGATATTTGGCGTTGCCGACGAGCGCGTCGAGAACGTCCTTCTGGTTTATCGCCAGAAAGGCAGCACGGCGCACTTTGACATTATCGAACGGGGGATGAAGGAAGTTCATCCGGCCGAGCGTCTGGAAACCGAACTTGTTGGAGACCTCGATGGTGATTTCCTTGTTCGCCTCAAGCAACGGCAGCATGTCGTAGGGCAGATTTTCCATGAAGTCGATGTCGCCCGACTGCAACGCGTTCACCGCGGTCTGCGAGTCCGGCATGGTGATCCACTCGACGCGGTCGACCTTCACCACCTTGCCGCCGGAGGTCCAGCTCGACGGCTCCTTGCGCGGCATGTAGTCGGTGTTCTTGACGTAGACCGCCTTCACGCCCGGCTGGAATTCCGACTGCACGAACTTGAAAGGACCCGAGCCGATCTGCTCGGGGATCTGCTTGTCCGGCGGCGTCTCGGCGAGGCGCTTCGGCATCATGAAGGCAACGCGGGAGGACGGCTTGCCGATCGAGTCGAGCACGAGGCCGTAGGGCTCCTTCAGCTTCAGCGTGATGGTCTTGGCATCGGTCGCTTCGATGCTCGCAGTGAAGTCGAGCAGTTTCTGCCCCATGCCGTCGACTGCGGCCCAGCGCTTGAGTGAGGCAACGCAGTCCTCCGCCGTCACCGGCGCACCGTCATGCCACTTCAGGCCGTCGCGTAGCGTGAACGTGTAGGTGAGCTTGTCGTCGGAGATCTTCCAGTCCGCCATCTGCGGCTGGATCTTGAAGTTCGAATCGGGCGCCACCAGCGTGTCGTAGATCATGTAGCCATGGTCGCGCGTGATGTAGGCCGTGGTGAAGATCGGATCGATGATGCGCAGATCCGAATGCATCACCGCCGTGATGGTCTTGCCGGCCGCAAGCACCGGCGAGGCCAGTGCGGTCGAAAGCGCGACGACCGACAGCGCAAGTTTGGAGGCGAACGCGCGAGGCCCCCGGCGCATCAACTTAAACATAAAAAGTTCTCCTGACGTGAAACTGTTCAAAGGCAGGTTATCGATTGAGCATCCGGTTCGTTCTTTAGGCGAACTAACCTCATGCAATGCCTTTATCTTTCGAGACTTGCAGACAGTGCCGAGCGCGTCAATCCGGTTTCGCTGCAAGCCCAAGCGGCGCGCGCACGGGCTCCACAAGGATCGGTTTGGCTCTACAACGCTCTCCGCCTGTCCTGCTCCACGGCAATGCAATCCGCGTTCCATGTTCCGAAGCCCGAGAGACATTGAGATGAATCCAGCCAATCTTCCTTTCGATTCCGAAGCGATGCTCCAGGGCCTGCGCGGCTGGGTGGAATGCGAAAGCCCGACCTGGGACGCCAGCGCCGTGAACCGCATGCTCGATATCGCGGCGCGGGAGATGGCGATCATGGGTGCGACGATCGAGCGCATCGCCGGTCGCCAGGGTTTTGGCGGCGTGATCCGGGCACGCTTTCCGCATCCGAAGCAAGGCGAGCCCGGCATCCTGATTGCCGGACATATGGATACCGTCCACCCCACGGGCACCATCGAGAAGCTGAAATGGCGGCGCGAGGGCAGCAAGTGCTACGGACCCGGCATCTACGATATGAAGGGCGGCAATTATCTTTCGCTGGAAGCGATCCGCCAACTGGCCCGCGCCTCGTTCACGACGCCGCTGCCGATCACCGTGCTGTTCACGCCCGACGAGGAAGTCGGCACCCCCTCGACGCGCGACATCATCGAGGCGGAAGCCGCGCGCAACAAATATGTGCTGGTGCCCGAGCCCGGCCGCGCTGACAACGGCGTCACCACCGGACGTTACGCCATCGCGCGGTTCAATCTCGAGGCGACCGGCAGGCCCAGCCACGCCGGCGCGACCTTGTCGGCGGGCCGCTCGGCGATTCGCGAGATGGCGCGGCAAATCCTCGCCATCGACGCGATGACGGGCGAGGACTGCACGTTTTCGGTCGGCGTCGTGCACGGGGGGCAATGGGTCAATTGCGTTGCCACGACCGCCACCGGCGAAGCGCTTTCGATGGCAAAGCGCCAAGCCGACCTCGATCGTGGCGTCGAGAGGATGCTGGCGCTCTCCGGGACAACCAATGACGTCACCTTCAAGGTGACGCGCGGCGTGACACGTCCGGTCTGGGAGCCCGATGCCGGCACCATGGCGCTTTATGAAAAGGCGCGCGGGATCGCCAGGTCGCTCGGCGCGGAACTGCCGCATGCGAGCGCCGGCGGCGGCTCCGACGGCAATTTCACCGGCGCAATGGGCATCCCGACTCTCGACGGCCTGGGCGTGCGTGGCGGCAACGGCCACACGCTCGAAGAGTATATCGAGGTCGAAAGTCTAGCCGAACGCGGCCGGCTCATGGCGGGGCTGCTCGCGACTCTCGAGTAATGGGGCAAGCCACGTCACCCAAACCGGGCCAGGTCACCAAAACCAGGTGACCGCACTGCAAAAACCGTGGCCCGGATGGCATGGGAATTGCTGAAATGTTAGGCTGATGGCAGAACCCCAGGCTCCAGCCGCTGTCTCTGATTTGACTCTAATCTGACGGGATCCAACTTGCTCGGATATCTCCTTCGCCGAATTCTCGCCGCCGTGCCTGTGATGGGCGTGGTGGCGCTGTTCGTCTTCCTCCTGCTCCGCCTCACCCCGGGCGATCCCGCCGCCATTCTTGCCGGCGACAACGCCACGCCGGAGCGGCTCGAGCGGATCCGCACCTCGCTCGGTCTCAACGAGCCGCTGATCGTGCAGTTCATCACGTGGCTGAACAAGCTGCTGCATGGCGATCTCGGAACGTCACTCATCTCCAACCTTCCGGTGATGAAGATGATCGGCCAGCGGGTCGAGCCGTCGATCTCGATCGCGCTGTCGACCATCATCCTCGCCGTCATCGTCGCTGTTCCCCTGGGCGTGATCGCGGCGTGGAAGCACGGCACCTGGATCGATCGCTTCGTGATGGGCCTGTCGGTGCTCGGCTTCTCGGTGCCGGTGTTCGTGGTCGGCTATGTCCTGATCGAGGTCTTCGCGATCGACCTGCGCTGGGTGCCTGTGCAGGGCTTCCGCAGCATCTCGAACGGTTTTGGGCCGTTCTTCGAGCGCATCATCCTGCCCACCTGCGCGCTGTCCTTTATCTACATCGCATTGATCGCGCGCATGACGCGCGCGGCGATGCTCGACGTGCTCGGCGAGGACTACGTCCGCACCGCGCGTGCGAAAGGCATCAACGAAGTCGCCGTGATGATGCGTCATGCGCTACGCAACGCCGCGGTGCCCGTGATCACGGTGATCGGTACCGGCTTTGCGCTTTTGATCTCCGGCGTGGTCGTCACCGAGAGCGTGTTCAACATCCCCGGCATCGGGCGCCTTACGGTGGATGCGGTGCTGGCACGCGACTATCCGGTGATCCAGGCGATGATCCTGCTGACGTCGCTGATCTATGTCGTCGTCAATCTCCTGATCGATGTCGCCTACACGCTGCTCGATCCCCGGATCCGGTACTAGGGCTAAGGATAACAACAAGAATGTCGGTCGATACCCTTCCCCAGTCGTCCATCCCGATCACGTCGCCGCTGCGGCCGCGCCTCGGATTCCTGACCTCGACGCCGATCATCGCGGCAGCGACCATCTGCCTGGCGTTGGTCGTGCTGATTTCGATCCTGGCGCCGTTGATCGCGCCGTATGATCCGATCCAGCTTGCGCCCTCGCAGCGACTGAAGCCCTCTTCCGCGCAATTCCTGCTCGGCACCGACGCCTATGGCCGCGACCTGCTGTCGCGCGTCATGTATGGCGGACGCATCTCGCTTCTGATCGGCATCGGCTCAGCGATCATGTCGATCGTCATTGGGTTGGCGATCGGCCTGGTCTCCGGCTTCTTCAAGCTGGTCGATTCCGTCATGATGCGAATCATGGACGGCCTGATGGCGATGCCGAGCATCCTGCTGGCAATCGCCGTGGTGTCGCTGTCCGGCGCCAGCCTCTGGACCGTGCTGATCGCGATTACGATCCCCGAAGTTCCGCGCGTGGCACGCCTGGTGCGTTCGGTCGTGCTATCGGCGCGCGAAGAGCCCTATGTTGAAGCGGCGATCTCGGTCGGCTCATCCCTGCCGAAGATCATGTGGCGGCATTTGATGCCGAACACGATCGCACCGCTGATCGTCCAGGGCAGTTACGTCTGCGCGTCCGCGATCCTCACCGAGGCCATCCTCTCCTTCCTCGGCGCCGGCATCTCGCCGGAAACGCCGACCTGGGGCAACATCATGGCCGAGGGCCGTCAGTACTTCCAGCTCAAGCCGACGCTGATCTTCTGGCCGGGCCTGCTGCTCTCGATCGCCATCCTCAGCATCAATTTGATCGGCGACGCCGCCCGCGACGCACTCGATCCGCGCATGAAGCAGCGGGAAGGCAAATGATGACCGATCAAGTGATGACCAGCCCGATCCTCGACATCAACAACCTCGTCGTCTCCGTCGGCAAGAAGCCGAATGCCGCAAACATCATCGACGGCATCTTGATCCAGGTGCACGAGCGCGAGACGCTGTGCCTCGTCGGCGAAAGCGGCTCGGGCAAGTCGGTGACCTCGCTGACCACGATGGGTCTGCTGCCGAAGGGCACGCTGATTCCGACCGGCGGCAGCGTCAAGCTGGTCGGCGAGGAGATTCTCACCGCGACCGACCGCCGCCTGCGGCAACTCCGCGCGACCCGGATGGCGATGATCTTCCAGGAGCCGATGACGGCACTCAATCCGGTGATGCCGGTCGGCCGCCAGATCGACGAAGTCCTGCGCGCGCACACCAAACTCGATGCGAAGGCGCGCAAGAAGCGCATCCTCGACATGATGGAGCAGGTGCGCCTGCCCCAGGTCGAGCGCATCTTCGCCTCCTACCCTCACCGACTCTCCGGCGGTCAGCGCCAGCGCATCATGATCGCGATGGCACTCGTGCTCGAACCGAAGCTGCTCATTGCGGACGAACCGACCACCGCGCTCGACGTCACAACGCAGAAGCAGATTTTGACCCTGATCCGCGACCTCCAGCGCGATCACGGCACCGCCGTGCTGTTCATCACCCACGACATGGGCGTGGTCGCCGAAATCGCCGACCGCGTTGCGGTGATGCGGCAGGGCCGATTGGTCGAGACCGGAACGCTGGATTCCATCCTGCGCAATCCGACCATGGAGTACACCCGCAACCTGCTCTCCGCAGTGCCGAGCCTGGTGCCGCGCGCGGCGCGGCCTGAGACCAAGGAACCGGTGGTGCTGGAAGCCAACGAGCTTGGGAAGGTCTACCGCGAGCGCGCGTTCTTCGGTAAAGGCCGCGAAGTCGTCGCCGCCGACAAGGTCACGCTGACGCTGCGCAAGGGCCGTACGCTCGGCATCGTCGGCGAGAGCGGCTCGGGCAAATCGACCGTGGCGCGCTGCATCGTCCGCCTGATCGACCCGACCTCCGGCGGCGTGCGCCTTTCCGGCCGCGAGATCTCGGACATCTCGCGGCGGCTGTTGCAGCCGCATCGGAAGAAGATCCAGATCGTGTTCCAGGACCCCTACCGCTCGCTCAACCCGCGTGTCACCGTCGGCGAAAGCATCGCGGAAGGCCCGATCAATTACGGCATGTCGCATGCCGACGCAATGAAGCGTGCCCGCGAGTTGCTCGAGCTGGTCGGCCTGCCCGCCGATGCGGTCGGGCGCTATCCACACCAGTTCTCCGGCGGCCAGCGTCAGCGCATTGCGATCGCCCGCGCGCTCGCGCTCGATCCCGACGTGCTGGTCGCGGACGAGGCGGTCTCCGCCCTCGACGTCTCCGTGCAGGCGCAGGTGCTGGAACTGTTCGACGAGATCCAGAAGCGGCTCGGCATCGCCATCCTGTTCATCACTCACGATCTGCGCGTCGCAGCGCAGATCTGCGACGAGGTCGTGGTGATGCAGCACGGCCGCGTCGTCGAGCAGGGCCCGGCCGCCGAAGTGCTGACGCATCCGAAGGAGGCGTACACCAGAGCCCTGCTCGAGGCAGCGCCGGGCCGCGGCTGGGATTTTGCGAACTTCCGGCCGGTGTCGGAGGGCGTGGCGGCCACGGCATAGCAGCATGCTCCGGCGTCGTCCCGGCGAAGGCCGGGACCCATACCGCGTGATCTATCTATCGCGTGTGGCGCTTATCCCAAACATCCAATCTTCGCCAAACTGCTCCCTGGGGTTATGGGTCCCGGCCTTCGCCGGGACGACCCCGAGAACTTGGTGACGTCTTTGGCTCCAACTAACACCCCATCCGCAGCATTCCCAAAACGATCTGACCCTATGCATGGCGCGATTGCTTCCCGGCTTGCTCTCGCCGCAAGCACAGGGCTAACGTCGCGCACTTTCAATTGCTGGGCTTGAGTTGATGATACGTATCGCCGTCGGCGGCTTCCTGCACGAGACCAACACCTTCGCTCCGACGAAGGCGACCTTCGCGGACTTCCAGCACGGCGGCGGCTGGCCGGCGATGACGCAAGGTCCCGACGTGCTGAAGGTGATGCGCCGAATCAATGTCGGCCTCGCCGGTTTCGTCGACAGGGCCGAGACCCACGGCTGGGAACTCGTTCCGACGATTGCCTGCGGCGCGAGCCCCTCAGCGCATGTCACCCGGGATGCCTTCGAGCGCATCGTGAAGGTCATGGTTGATGGCATTGCAGCCGCCGGCCCGATCGACGCCGTCTATCTCGATCTGCACGGCGCGATGGTCACGGAACATCTCGACGACGGCGAAGGCGAGATTCTCGCGCGCGTGCGCCGCGTCATCGGCAAGGACATTCCGCTTGTCGCGAGCCTCGACCTGCACGCCAACGTCACGCCCGAGATGATGGAGCATGCGGACGCGCTGATCGCCTACCGCACCTATCCCCATGTCGACATGGCCGAGACCGGCCGCGCCTGCGCGCAACATCTCACATTGCTTCTGAAGACAAAGCAGCGTTTCGCAAAGGCCTTCCGGCAATTGCCGTTCTTGATCCCGATCAGCTGGCAATGCACCAACGATCAGCCCACCAAGGGCATCTATGAAAAGCTTGCGGCGCTGGAGAGCGACGCGGTTCCGACGCTGTCCTTCGCGCCCGGCTTCCCCGCCGCCGACTTCCGCGATTGCGGGCCGAGCGTGTTCGCCTATGGCAAGACGCAAGCCGATGCCGACCGCACGGCGGATGCGATCGTGAAGCTGATCGAAAGCCACGAGGACGATTTCGACGGCAAGATCTGGTCACCCGACGACGGCGTGCGCCACGCGATGGAACTCTCGAAGGGCGCAAGCAAGCCGATCATCATCGCCGACACCCAGGACAATCCCGGCGCGGGCGGCGGTTCCGACACCACCGGCATGCTGCGCGCGCTGGTCCGCAACAAGGCCAGCGCCGCGACCGGCGCGATCTATGATCCGGAATCGGCCAAGGCCGTATCGCTATGTCGGCATCGAGCCGACCGAAGAGAAGATTTTGGTCAACAAGAGCTCGGTGCATTTCCGCGCCGATTTCGAGCCGATCGCGGAAAAGCTGATGATCCGCGCTGCCCCCGGCGCGATGCCCGCGGACACGGCTACGCTGCCGTGGACGCGCCTGCGGCCGGGCATCCGCATCAAGCCGAACGGCCCGGTTTTCACTCCTTCCTCACGCTAACTGGACAGAACACATGCCCACAATCGAGCGCATCGACGGCTATGCCGACGAACTCACTGCTATCAGGCGCGACCTGCACGCCCATCCGGAAATCGGCTTCGAGGAAGTGCGCACCTCCGGCATCGTCGCGGACAAGCTGAAGAGCTGGGGCATCGAGGTGCATCGTGGTCTCGGCGGCACCGGCGTGATCGGCGTCATCAAAGGCAAGGGTTCGAGCGGCAAGCGTATCGGGCTTCGTGCCGACATGGACGCGCTGCCAATGGAGGAGAACACCAATCTAAAATGGAGTTCGAAAATCCCCGGCCGCTTCCACGGCTGTGGCCATGACGGCCACACCACCATGCTGCTCGGCACCGCGCGCTACCTCGCCGAAACCAAGAATTTCGACGGCACAGTGCACCTGATCTTCCAGCCGGCCGAGGAAGGCCTCGGCGGCGCCCGCGCGATGATCAAGGACGGGCTGTTCGAGAAATTTCCCTGCGACGAGCTCTACGGCCTGCACAACGCGCCCGACCTCAACCACGGCGAGATCGCGATCCTGCCCGGCCCCGCGATGGCCAGCGCCGACTTCTTCGATCTCCGCATCACCGGCTACGGCGCGCATGGCGCGATGCCGGAGCGCTCCAAGGACGCCGTGATCATCGCGACCACGCTGGCGCAGGCGATCCAGACCATCGTCAGCCGCAATGTCGAGCCGCTGCAGGCCGCAGTGGTCTCGATCACGCAGATTCATGCCGGTTCGGCGTACAACGTCATCCCCGGCGACGCGCATCTTTGCGGCACCATCCGCACTTTCTCGAAAGAAGTCCGCACCCTGATCAGCGAACGCATCCGCACGATCTGCGCCGGCATCGCGAGCGCCTATCAGTGCGCGATCGACGTCGACATCCGCGACACCTTCGATGTGCTGGTCAACCAGGTCGAGCAGTCCAAGGTGGTCGAAGACGTTGCGCGCACCGTCGTCGATCCTTCCAAGGTGATTACCCGTGCCCAGCCGAAGATGGGCAGCGAGGATTTTGCCGACATGCTGCAAACCATTCCCGGCGCCTATTTCTGGGTCGGCCACGACGGCTCGGTGCCCGTGCACAATCCCGGCTTCGTGCTCGACGACAAGATCCTGCCGATCGGTGCCAGCATGTTCGCCCGGATCATCGAGACCCGTATGCCGGTGGGTGCCCATGCATAAAAAGAGCGTCGAAGAGGAAGTCACCTCGCTGCACGATCTCTCCGCGGTCGATCTGATCGCGGGCTATCGCGCCAAGCAGTTCTCGCCGAGCGAGGTGCTGGAAGACGTGCTCGCGCACGTCGCAGCTTGGGAGCCGCACCTCAAGGCGCTCTATGCATTCGATCCGGACGGCGCGCGCGAGGCCGCGAAGGCCTCGACCGCGCGCTGGTCCGGAGGCGAGCCCTCCGGCGCGCTCGACGGCGTGCCGGTGACGGTGAAGGACAACATCGCGACCAAAGGCGTGCCGGTGCCGCTGGGCGCGGCGAGCGTCAAGCTCGTGCCGGCCGAAAAGGACGCACCACCCGCCGCGCGGCTGCGCGAGGCCGGTGCGATCATCTTCGCCAAGACAACCATGCCCGACTACGGCATGCTGTCCTCGGGGCTGTCCTCTTTCCATGCGCTCGCGCGCAATCCCTGGGACCTCTCCAAGAACCCCGGCGGCTCCAGCGCCGGCGCGGGCGCCGCTGCGGCGGCTGGCTATGGGCCGCTGCATCTCGGGACCGATATCGGCGGCTCGGTCCGCCTGCCCGCGGGCTGGTGCGGTCTCGTCGGATTGAAGCCGAGCTTCGGCCGCGTGCCGATCGATCCCGCCTATGTCGGCCGCGTCGCTGGTCCCATGACCCGTACCGTCGACGATTGCGCGCTGATGATGAGCGCGATCGCAAAACCCGACCGGCGCGACGGCACGAGCCTGCCCGCGGAGCCCCTCAACTGGAAGGGGCTGGAGAAATCCCCGCGCAAACTCCGCATCGGATTGATGCTCGATCCCGGCGTTGGCCTGGCGCTGGAGAAACCGGTGCGCGAGGTCGCGGTGAAGGCGGCCAAGGCATTCGAGTCCGCCGGTGCGGTCGTCACCGAAGTTGACGGCATCCTCACGCGCGAGATGCTCGACGGCCTCGACAACTTTTGGCGCGCGCGGATGTGGGACGATCTGTCGAAGCTGACGCCCGCCGAACAGGCAAAGGTGCTGCCCTACATTTTCAAGTGGGGCGAGTCTGGCGCGAAACTGTCTGGCGTCGATGTCATCCGTGGCTTCAACCAGACCATGGCCATCCGGGCAGCGGCATCAAAGCTGTTCTGCGAGCTCGACTATGTGATCTCGCCGACCGCGCCGAACGTGAACTATCCGGCCGAGTGGGCCTCGCCGACCAACGATCCCATGAAGCCGTTCGAACACATCGCCTATACCGTACCGTGGAATATGTCTGAGAATCCGGCGATCTCCATCAACGGCGGCTTCGACGCCAAGGGTTTTCCCATCGGCGTGCAGATCGTCGGCCGCCGCTTCGACGATATCGGCGTGCTTGGCATGGCCAAGGCTTTTGAGAGCCTGCGCGGGCCGCAGAAGCCCTGGCCCGGCCCGCCGGCGAAGTAGAGCTTGGCCACCACATGCCCAGTCCGCGCAAGACGGACGTTGGCGTCCGTGCATGACGTCTTTTTGAGACGGAATTCAGGAGAGGGAAGGAAACCACCATGGCGTATGAGACGATCAAATACGAGATCGCCGAGCAGATCCTGACCATCACGCTGAACCGCCCCGACAAGCTCAACGCCTTCAACGCGCAAATGCAGGGAGAGCTGATCGACGCGTTCGACGCCGCCGACAAGGACGACGACGTCCGCGCCATCATCGTTACAGGCGCCGGCCGAGGTTTTTGCGCGGGCGCAGACCTTTCGTCGGGCGCCGACACCTTCGATCGCGACGCACGGCGCGGGCCGGTGAAGCGCCTCGCCGACGGCAAGGTCGACTACAGCGACTCCCAGGTGCGCGACGGCGGCGGTCAGGTGACACTGCGCATCTTCAAATGCCTGAAGCCGGTGATTGCCGCGGTGAACGGTCCCGCGGTCGGCATCGGCGTCACGATGCAGCTCGCGATGGACATCCGCATCGCATCCGACGCCGCGCGCTTCGGCTTCGTGTTCTCCCAGCGCGGCGTCGTGCCGGAGGCCGCCTCGAGCTGGTTCCTACCGCGCATCGTCGGCATCTCGCAGGCGCTGGAATGGTGCTATTCCGGCCGCGTCTTCCCGGCGCAGGAAGCCCTCGCCGGTCGTCTCGTCAGCAAGGTTGTAGCTCCCGATGATCTGCTGCCCACCGCCCGCGCGCTCGCCAAGGAATTTGCGGCGAAGACGGCGCCGGTGTCGGTGGCGCTGATCCGCCAGATGATGTGGCGCATGATGGGCGCCGACGATCCGATGGAAGCCCACAAGGTCGACAGCCGCGGCATCTACGCCCGCGGCCGCTCGGATGATGTGAAGGAAGGCGTTGTGTCGTTCCTGGAAAAGCGCCCTGCGCAGTTCAAGAACAAGGTATCGAGCGATATGCCGGACTATTTCCCGTGGTGGACGGAACGGGAATACAAGTAGCTTCGTAGGGTGGGTTAGCGAAGCGTAACCCACCACTTTCTGATCCGCGGTCACCGAGGTGGTGGATTACGCCTTCGGCTAATCCACCCTACGGCACGGTCACTGCATCACCAACGCCACGCGCCCGATCGCCTTGCGATCGATCAGCAGCCGCATGGCCTTCGCATAGTCCTCCAGCGGCAGGCGGTGCGAGACGTTGGGGCGCAGCTTGCCCTCCTCCGCCCATTGGAGCAACGCCTTCAGGCGCACCTCGCCGAGCGCGGGATTTTTCCGTACCGCCTCACCGGCGCGCACGCCGAGCACGCTGGCGCCCTTGATCAGCAAGAGATTGGTTTTCGCCGAGCCGATGCCGCCGGTGAAGCCGATCACCAGCAGCCGCGCGCCCCAGGCGATGCAACGCATCGAGCTCTCGAACACTTCGCCGCCAACGGGATCGAACACCACGTCGGCACCGCGACCGTCGGTGATACGTTTGACGGCATCACGAAACGGCTCGCGGTCGTAGCGCACGAGATGATCGGCGCCGCGCGCCTTGGCGATTGCGAGCTTTTCGTCGCTGGACGCGGTCGCGATCACGGTCGCCCCCAGCATCTTGCCGATCTCGACGGCAGCAAGGCCCACGCCGCCGCCGGCGCCATGCACAAGCAGCACCTCGCCCGGCGCAACCCGGCCGCGATCGATCAGCGCGTGATAGGCGGTGCCGTGCCCGGCGAGATAGGTCGCAGCTTCCGCATAGTCGAACGTCGATGGCATCGGCGTGAGCTGCGACGGGATCACCACCGCTTCATCCGTGAAGGCGCCGTGCCGCATCTTGACGATGACCTTGTCGCCGACGGCGACACCGCCCGCCTCTGCGCCGACCTCGGTCACGTCGCCGGCCGCCTCCATCCCCGGCGTGAACGGCAACTCGGGCTTGAGCTGGTATTCGCCGGCCGCCATCAGCACGTCGGGGAAATTCAGGCCCGCGGCACGGACCGCGACGCGCACTTCGCCCGGCTTCAGGTCGCGCGACGGAAACTCTTCGAGCTGCAACGCTTCGGGCGCGCCGAGCGTGCGGCAGACGACAGCCCGCACCATCAGGCCGCGCTCGCCTTGCCGCGCAGCAGCGCCTCGCGGATCAACGGCAGGCGGTCATTGCCGAAATACATGTCGGTCTTGCCGACGAAGATCGTCGGCGAGCCAAAGCCGCCGCGGGCGACGACCTCTTCGGTGTTGGCCTTGAGCTGGTCCTTGATCCCCTGCCCGGAAATGCCGGCGAAGAATTTCTGCTCGTCGACGCCGACCTTCCTGCAGATCTCGGCGAGCACTGCGTCCTGCGAGATGTCCTTGTCCTCGCCCCAATAGGCCTCGAATACCGCCGTGGCGAAAGGCACCGTTTCCTGTCCGAGCCAGACGCAGCCGCGCATCGCTTTCACGCTGTTCACCGGAAACACCGTCGGCGGCATCTTGATCGCGAGACCGGCCGAACGGGACCAGTCGGAAAGATCCTTTTTCATGTAGCGCGCCTTCAGCGGCACCGGTGTCTCACGCTGCGCATAGACACTTGGGTTGACCGTATTGAAGATGCCGCCCACCAGGATCGGCCGCCAGATGATCTCCACGCCAACCTCCCTGGCCAGCGGCTGGATGTTGTGGAAGGCAAGATAGGTCCAGGGGCTGGAACAGTCGAAGAAGAATTCGATCATGGCGTTTCCGGTCCGGCGCCGCCGGTTTCAGGCGACTTTTGTTGTTCTGTACCTCGACGTTAAGACATGGCAGGAAGGGGCGCAATCATAACCCGCCGAGAGGGCCGCCATGCTGTTTCCAACCACGATCGCCGGCTCCTTGCCGAAGCCGGAATGGCTCGCCGAACCCAACATGCTCTGGGCGCCCTGGAAGTCGCAAGGCGACGAGCTCGTCCGTGCCAAGCGCGATGCGACGATGCTTGCCGTCAAGGTCCAGGAGGACGCCGGCATCGACATCGTTACCGAGGGCGAGCAGGCCCGGCAGCATTTCGTCCACGGTTTCCTGGAGAAGATCGAGGGCATCGACTTCGCCCACAAGGTCGAGATGGGCATCCGCAAGGATCGCTACAAGGCGATGGTGCCGCAGGTCGTGGCCCCGCTCCGGCTGAAGAGCCGCGTCCACGCAGACGAGGCGCGCGTTGCGCGGACGCATACCAAGAAGAAGCTCAAGTTCACCCTGCCCGGCCCGATGACGATCATCGACACCATTGCCGATCGCTACTATGGCGATCGCGTCAAGATGGCCTTTGCATTCGCCGAACTCCTGAACGAGGAAGCCAAGGCGCTCCAGGCCGACGGCGTCGATCTCGTGCAGTTCGACGAGCCCGCCTTCAACGTCTACATGGACGAGGTCAACGACTGGGGCATCAAGGCGCTCGAGCGCGCCGCGCAGGGCCTGACCTGCGCCACCGCCGTGCACATCTGCTACGGCTACGGCATCAAGGCCAACACCGACTGGAAGGAAACGCTCGGCGCGCAATGGAGGCAATACGAGCAGATCTTTCCCGCGATCGACGCCAGCCCGATCCAGCAGGTCGCGATCGAGTGCCGCAACTCGAAGGTGCCGCTCGACCTGCTTGCCCTGCTCAAGAGCAAGATCGTGCAGGCCGGCGTGATCGACGTCGCCAGCGACACGGTCGAGACCGCCGAGGACGTCGTGCAGGTGATCGACGCGGTGTCGAAATTCGTACCCAAGAGCAACATCATCGCCACCACCAATTGCGGCATGGCGCCGATGCGGCGCGAGATCGCCGAAGCCAAGCTGATGGCGCTCGGCGCCGGTGCCGCGCTGGCCCGCGAGAAGCTGGGTTAAGGCGGTGATCCGTCTGGCGTTCACCATTGCAGCGCTTGCAGCATTCGCGCTGCCTGCGCGTGCAGAGGATCGTTCCGTGCTTCTCAATTGCAAAGCAGTCGTGGAGCGTACGTCGAAGGATGCGAATGCTGCGAGCGAAGCCGAGCTGACACGGTGCCGCCAGGTGATCCGCGAATGGGCGTTGCGCGATGCACGGACGACGGTGGATGAAGACGGCAAGCCGATGCGCTAGCCGCGCGCGCTTGGATGCAGTAGGAGCTGATATCCAGCGATGATCGCGCGCAGCGTCGAAGGCGGCGTCAACAGCATCGGGTGATCGAGGGCGCTCGTATGCGGGACGTAGCCCGCGGGTGACCACAGCAGCGCCTTGCGCTGCGCGACGAGGAAGCAGTCATCGCCCTGTTGCACCATCGCGCCGTCGGGCAATTCCGCGAGCGGCATCGGCAGCGCGTGCAGCCGCTTCTTGCCACGATCGAGCCGTTCCCGATGCAGCACTGCATCCATCGCTTTGGCGCTGATGCTGCTTACATCATTGCCCGTCTCCCACGCAACGCGAAAGCGCTTGGCGTCATCGCGGCGGCAGAAGAAGCAGGGACGGTGGCCTGCGGCAAAGGCCGTGGCCTCGTCGAGAAAGAACAGCTCGGTCCAGCTCCGCCGCGCCATCACGGGCCGCCGCCAGCCGCGGAATTCACACAGGCAAACGATCCAGGCCGGCGACGACCAGCGCTTCTTCAGCAGCGTCTTCGTTGCGGGGTCATGGATGATGCCGCGGTTGCCGGTGAACATCCCGCGATGTGGTGTCGCGATGATCTCGCCGGTCGGCGTGACGCGGTTTTGCAGCGGCATGCCGGCCTCCGCCCGTCATTGCGAGCGCAGCAAAGCAATCCAGACTGTTTCCGCGGACACATTTCTGGATTGCTTCGCTGCGCTCGCAATGGCGGCGATAATCACGCCGCCCCGTCGCGAAGCGGCGGGTGATAGGACAGCGCGGTGTCCCAGGGGAAGAAGATCCAGGTGTCCTGCGAGACTTCCGTGATGAAGGTGTCGACCAGGGGACGCCCCTTCGGCTTGGCGTAGACGGTGGCGAAATGCGCGTCGGGCAGCATCGCGCGCACCAGCTTGCCGGTCTTGCCGGTGTCGACGAGATCGTCGACGATCAGGAGCCCCTTGCCGGTGCCGCCGCCGAGCTTCATCACGTCTTCGGAGATGCCCTTCAGCACTTTGAGGTCGCCCTGCTTGTCGTGGTCGTAGCTGGCGATGCAGACCGTATCGATCACGCGCACACCCAACTCGCGCGCCACGATCGCGGCCGGCACCAGGCCGCCGCGGGTGATCGCGATCACCGCATGAAACGGACCAACCTCGTTGAGCCGCCAGGTCAGTGCCCGGCAATCCCGGTGGAACTGGTCCCACGACACCGGAAAGGGGCGGCCCGCCCGTTCTTCCGCACTTAGTTCCGGTGCTTCACCAGCCATTGTCGTCTCCTGCTTCGCCTGCCGGCAGCTAGGTTGCTAGCGGGTGATGTTCAATCCCGCCAGCATTTCCTTCACGGCCGCCATTGCGGCTGCGAGCTTGTCCGCATCGCGCGAGCGCACCACCAGATTGGTGTTCGGCTTCTGCTCTTCATCCATGAAGGGATAGCTGCCGATGATGGTGTCGGGATGTTCGGCGGCAATCGCCCGCAGCGGGCCGCCGATGTCGCCTTCCCGCGCATTGGCGCGGATCGATTCGGAGAGCATGCGCACGCCCGATTTCAGCTTGGGCGAGACGATGTCCATCATCGCCTGCATGATCGAGGGCACGCCCGCCATCACGATGACATTGCCGATCTTGAAGCCGGGAGCGAGGATGGTCGCGCTCTGGATCAATTCGGCACCGTCAGGGATGCGGGCCATGCGCAGGCGGGCCTCGTTGAGGTCCTGCTCGCTCCAGCGCTCGCGGAAACGGGCGACCACCTCCGGGTGATGGTCGATGCCGACGCCGAACGCCTTGGCGACGCTATCAGCGGTGATGTCGTCATGGGTCGGCCCGATGCCGCCTGTGGTGAAGACATAGGTGTATCGATGCCGCAGTGCATCCAACGCGGCAATGATGTCGGGCTCGTCGTCGGAGACGACCCGGACCTCCTTCAGGTCGATGCCGATATTGGTCAGGTATTCGGCGATGAAGCCGATGTTCTTGTCCTCGGTCCGGCCGGACAGGATTTCGTCCCCAATGACCAGAATACCCGCCGTGACGATCTCGCTCATACCTCAAGTCCCTCACCTATCGGCCCGACTTTGCCGAGGTAACGCGTTGAAGTCACGCGGTTTTGCTGCCGAAATAAGCAGTCCTCAGCCATTTTTTCAGGCAAGCCGCCGGCCATCCCCGGCAAATGTCCTCTCCCCATGCTTATCGCGCTGGCCCGGCCCTTGCTACCGCATGAAAGTCATGCACTCTTGCCGCATGGCCAGGACGTTGCGGTCTTCACCAAGGCTTGGCGACCTGTCGAATGGCGCAACGCCTTGCGGAGACAAGTCGGGATCTATGGCAGTCGCGTTTGATGAAATGAACATTCCCGGTGGGGACCTTCGCCCCGCCTATCAGGAGCTGGCGCGCTGGCTCAAGGAGACGCCTCCCGAGGCGCTCGAATATCGCCGCCAAGAGGCCGAGCTCCTCTTCCGCCGCATCGGCATTACCTTCGCGGTCTATGGGGACTCCGAGTCCACGGAGCGCTTGATCCCGTTCGACGTGATCCCGCGGATCATGTCCGGCAAGGAATGGTCGCTGCTGGAGAAGGGCCTGAAGCAGCGCGTGCGCGCACTCAACATGTTCCTGCGCGATATCTATCACGGCCGCGATATCCTCCGCGCCGAGATCGTGCCCGACGATCTCATCTTTCAGAACCCGGTCTTCCGTCCCGAGATGAACGGACAGCAGGTGCCGCACGACGTCTACGTGCACATCGCCGGCATCGACATCGTCCGGGTCGATTCCGAGGACTTCATCGTGCTGGAGGACAATGCGCGTACGCCCTCGGGAGTGTCCTACATGCTGGAAAACCGCGAGATCATGATGCGGCTGTTTCCGGACCTGTTCGCCCGTCACAGGGTGGCGCCGGTCGAACGCTATCCGGACGAGCTGCTCTCCGCCTTGCGCTCGGTGGCGCCGCAAAGCGCCTCCGGCGAGCCGACCGTCGCGTTGCTCACGCCGGGCGTCTACAACTCGGCCTATTACGAGCACTCCTTCCTCGCCGACAAGCTCGGTATCGAGCTGGTCGAGGGCCGCGACCTCATCGTCAAGAACAACGAAGTGTTCATGCGGACGACCGAGGGCGTGAAACGGGTCGACGTGATCTACCGCCGGGTCGACGACGACTACCTCGATCCTCTCACCTTCCGCCCCGACTCCGCGCTCGGCGTGCCCGGACTGATGTCGGCCTATGCAGCCGGCAACATCACGCTCGCCAACGCCGTCGGCACCGGCATCGCCGACGACAAGGCGATCTACTCCTACATGCCGGACATCGTAAAATTCTACCTCGGCGAGGAGCCGATTCTGAAGAACGTACAGACCTGGCGCTGCCGCGAGCCGAAGGACCTCGCCTATGTGCTGGATAACTTGAGCGAACTCGTCGTGAAGGAGGTGCACGGCTCCGGCGGCTACGGCATGCTGATCGGACCTGCGGCGACCAAGGCGACGATCGAAGCCTTCCGCGAAAAGCTCAAGCGCGAGCCCGAGGGCTTCATTGCGCAGCCGACGCTGGCGCTCTCGACGTGCCCGACCTGCACGGCATCCGGCCTTGCGCCGCGCCACGTGGACCTGCGGCCGTTCGTGCTCACCGGCAGCAAGAGCACCACGATCGTGCCCGGCGGGTTGACACGCGTTGCCCTGAAGGAAGGCTCCCTGGTGGTGAATTCGAGCCAGGGCGGCGGCACCAAAGATACCTGGATCCTGGACGAGTAGAGAGATGCTGTCGCGTACCGCCGAAAACCTCTATTGGCTCGCCCGCTACGTCGAACGGGCCGAGTATCTCGCGCGCACCATCGATGCGACGCTGCGCGTCACCGCGCTTCCCGCCGCCTATATTGGCAAGACCAACGAATGGGACTCGGCGCTTTTGACCGCCGGCGTCGCCGCGAGCTTCTATCAGCAGTATGAAGAAGCAAACGAGCGCAACGTCGTCGATTATCTCTCGTTCTCGGCGGACAACCCGTCCTCGATCAGGAATTGCATCGAGGCGGCGCGGCTGAATTCGCGCTCGGTGCGCACAGCGCTGACGAGCGAGATGTGGGACACCATCAACTCGGCCTGGATCGAATTACAGGAGGTCTGGAGCAGAGGGACCTCGACGCGCGAGGATCTCGCGAAGTTCCTGCGCTTCGTGCAGGAGACTTCGCTGCGTTTCGACGGCTCGGCCTACCGGACCATGCTGCGCAACGACGCCTACTGGTTCTCGCGGATGGGCTTGCATCTCGAACGCGCCGACAACACCGCGCGCATTCTCGACGTGAAATACCATGTGCTGCTGCCCGAGGAGGAGCATGTCGGCGGCCCGCTCGATTTCTACCAGTGGACCTCGATCCTGCGCTCGGTTTCGGCGCTGACGGCCTATCACTGGGTCTATCGCGAGACACTGAAACCCTGGCTGATCGCGGATTTGCTCATCCTCAACGATTCGCTGCCGCGTTCGCTCGCAAGCTGCTACGGCAATCTCGTGCGCAATCTCGATCAGATCGGGGTCGCCTATGGCCGCCAGGGCCCGGCCCAGCGCCATGCCCGCGGCATCCGCAACCGGCTGGAACACAGCAATATGAACGACATTTTCCAGCATGGCGTGCATGAATTCATTCAGGAATTCATCTCGGACAATTCCAGGCTGGGCGAAATCATCACGAAGCAGTATTTGATCTGACCTTCGGTCATTCCGGGATGGTCCGTAGGACCAGACCCGGAATCTCGAGATTCCGGGTTCGATGCTGACGCATCGCCCCGGAATGACCATTTAGAAATCACGGTCCCCCATGCGCCTGCGAATCCTGCACACCACGACCTATCGCTACGAGCCGCAGGCCACGAGCGTGATCCAGATCCTGCGCATGACGCCCGGCAGCCATGACGGGCAATATGTGGCGGAGTGGCAGATCGACGTGTCGACCGACACCAAGCTCGACACCCACGAGGACGCGTTCGGCAACGTCACCCATGTGCTGTCCTGCGGACCCGTCGGCGACATCAAGATTACCGCCGAGGGACTGATCGAGACCCACGACACCGGCGGCGTTCTTCGCGGCGCCGACGAGCGCTTTCCGGCCGGCATGTTCTTGCGCGCCACTGACCTCACCACGGTCAATCCGGCGATGCATGTGGTCGCTCGCCAGCTGCGCAGCGAGGCCGAGAGCGACACGCTCGGCTTCCTGCATACGCTGATGACGCAAATCGGCGATCACATGACCTTCGACGAGGACCCCACCAACAGCGGCACGTCGGCGGCGGAAGCGTTCACGCTCAAGCGCGGCGTCTGCCAGGACTACGCGCACATCTTCATCGCCTGCGCCCGCAGCGGCGGCGTGCCGGCTCGCTTCGTCTCCGGTCACTTCTTGCGCTCAGACGGCACGGTGCATCAGGACGCGGGCCATGCCTGGGCGGAGGCCTATGTCGACGGTCTTGGCTGGGTCGGCTTCGATCCCGCCAACAGCATCTGCGCCACCGACGCCCATGTCCGCGTCGCGATCGGGCTCGATTATCTCGGCGCAGCCCCCGTGCGCGGCACCCGCTATGGCGGCGGCGCGGAGACGCTGTCGGTGGCGGTCAAGGTCGAGCAGGCCGGCCGTGGCGGCCAGTCGCAATCGCAGTCTCAGCGGCAGAGCTGAGCCGCGCCGCGCGCGGCCCTCACCCACGGTCGGTTTCCACCCTGCCGCCCCGCGGCAATCGGGGGTTGGAGCGGCCCTTGAAATTGGCTAGTAATTCGGCGCAAACGCGTTCGGGGACCGGAAATGACCTATTGTTGCGGAATTCTGGTTCGGGACGGTCTGGTGATGATCGCCGACACCCGCACCAATGCCGGCCTCGACAACGTCTCGACCTTCCGCAAGCTCCACATCTTCTCCAAGCCCGGCGACCGCATCATGGCGATCGCCAGCGCCGGCAACCTCGCCGTCAGCCAGTCGGTGCTCTCGACGCTGACCGAGGGGCTCGAAGACCCCAACACGGGTGAGATCGAGACGCTGATGAACGCGCCGACCATGTTCCAGGCCGCCCAGCGCATTGGCCGGGCGATCCGGGCCGTGCACGCGACCGAGGGGCCGGCGCTCAAATCCGAGGACGTATCGTTCGACGTCTCCTTCCTGTTCGGCGGCCAGATCAGCGGCGCGCGCATGCGCCTGTTCATGGTCTACACCGCCGGCAATTTCATCGAATGCACCACCGACACTCCCTATTTGCAGATCGGCGAGCACAAATACGGCAAACCGGTGCTCGACCGCGCCATGCATTACGACGTCGAGCTCTACGAGGCGCTGAAGACCGGGCTGATCTCGATGGACTCGACCATGCGCTCGAATCTCGGCGTCGGCCTGCCGATCGATGTGCTGGTGGTGCGCGCCGACGCCTGCGAGGCCGATCTCAACCACCGCATCGAGGCGGGCGAGCCCTATTTCCACGATTTGCGCTCGCGTTGGTCAGCGGCCTTGCGTGCCGCGCATCAGAACATTCCGCGGCCGCCCTACAAGAACGAAAAAGAATCCAAAACCTGACAGCTTAAGAGAAAAGGCAGGAAACGATGAGTGAAGCGAAAAAGATCGCAGTGGTGACGGGCGCCGGCACCGGAGTCGGGCGCGCGGCGTCACTGGCGCTGATGAACACAGGCTTCACCGTGGTGCTGGTCGGGCGCCGCATGGAGATGCTCGAGGAGACCGCCAAGCTCGGCCCCGCCGGAAAGAGCCTCTGCGTCACCGCCGACATGACCAAGCCGGACCAGATCGCCGCGCTGTTCGACAAGGTGAAGGCGACCTATGGCCGGCTCGACGTGCTCTTCAACAATGCCGGCATGGGCGCACCGCCAGTGAATTTCGAGGATCTCAGCCTCGAGCAGTGGCAGGCGGTGGTGAATACCAACCTCACCGGCCCATTCCTGTGCACCCAGCACGCCTTCCGCATCATGAAGGACCAAAGCCCGCGCGGCGGCCGCATCATCAACAATGGCTCGATCTCGGCGCATGCGCCGCGGCCGTTCTCTGCCGCCTACACCTCGACCAAGCACGCCATCACGGGCCTGACCAAGGCGTCCAACCTCGACGGTCGCATGTACGACATCGCGGTCGGCCAGGTCGACATCGGCAACGCCGCGACACCCATGACCGACCGCATGGTCAACGGCCCCGGCGTGCTGCAGCCCGACGGAACGTCGAAGCAGGAGCCGCGCATGGACGCGAAAGCGGTCGGCGATGCCGTCGCTTACATGGCCGGTCTGCCGCTCGATGCCAACGTGCTGACCATGACTGTGATGGCAACCAAGATGCCGTTCGTGGGACGGGGCTGATCGCCGCTCTCGTGCCCCGGACGCAGCGCGGCATGCAATGACGCGCTGCTGAGCCGGGGCCCACGCCTCCTCGACCTCGTTCCTGGCGTTCTGGGTCCCGGGTCTGCGGCGCGTCACTTCGTGCCGCACCGCGTCCGGGACACGAGAGCGTCCGCTACTCCAAACTCTCCACCTGCCGTAGGCTCGGGAACAGCTTCATCCACAGCAGCGCGACCGCGACCGTGCAGACGCCGCCCAGCACGGCTGCCGGCATGGCGCCGAACAGTGCGGCAGCAACCCCGCTCTCGAACTGGCCGAGCTGGTTCGAGGCGTTGATGAAGAGGAAGTTCACCGCACCGACCCGGCCCCGCATCTCGTCGGGGGTGGCGAGCTGCACCAGCGAGAAGCGGATCACGACGCTGATTGTATCGGCCGCGCCGAGAACGGCGAGCGCGAGCACCGACAGCCACATCCAGGACGACAGCGCGAACACGATCGTTGCAACGCCGAACACGATCACGGCCTGAAACATGCGCAGGCCCACATGCCGCGAAATGGCGTGACGGGCCAGCACCATGGTCATCAGCAGCGCGCCGACCGCAGGCGCGGCGCGCAGGATGCCGAGCCCGACCGGACCGGTCTGGAGGATGTCGCGGGCATAGATCGGCAGAAGCGCGGTGACGCCGCCGAACAGCACCGCGAACAGATCGAGCGAGATGGTGCCGAGGATCGCTGGATTGCGCCGGATGAAACGGACGCCAGCGAAAATATTGTCGGCGCCCCCCATGTCCTTCGCGACCGCCTGCGGACGCGGCCGGATGAATCCCGTCAAAATCATCCCGAAGATCCAAAACAGCACCATCACCGCGTAGGCGAGATGCGGCGCGACCGCGTAGGCAAAACCACCGAGTGCCGGCCCTGTGATAGTCGCGACCTGCGCCGCACCGCTGGAGACGGCGGTAGCGCGCTGCAGCGAGCCCTGCGGCGCGATCGCCGGCAGCAGCGCCGCGGTGGTCGGACTTTCGAAGGCTCCGGCAATGCCGAGCACGAAGGTTGCCAGGAAAATCTGAACTTCGCTGACCAAGCCGAGGTAGGTGATGACGCCGAGATAGAGCGCGGTCGCGGCTTCCACGAGCTGGCAGAGCTGGACCACGCGCTTGCGCTCGTAGCGGTCGGCGGCATGGCCGGCGACGAACACCAGCAGGGCCGTGGGCAGGAATTGCACGAGGCCGACCATCCCGAGGTCGAAGGCCGAGCCGGTGAGATCGTAGATCTGCCAACCGATCGCGACCGCCGCGATCTGGCTGGAGAAACGCGACAGGCTGCGCGAGAGCAGAAAGAACAGGAAGGCGCGATGGGAGAGGAGCGCGCGGGCACTGACCGGCGGGTTTCCCGATATTGGCTGGTCTGGCATCGCCTCTTCGGTCACGCTCGGACTATCGGCTCCTGATGTCGACGTGCACCGGGTGGCTGACGGGGACCTGCTTGTCAACAGCGGGACGCTCCGACAATCTCCCGGCATTGCGTTTGCAACGCAGAGGTGGCCATAATCATCGGGGTTTGGGGACATCATGCTGCAGCTGCAATCGGCACTCGGCATTTTCGCATTGCTGTTGATCGCCTTGGGACTGAGCGAGAATCGCCGCGCGGCCTCGCTGCGCCACGCGGCAATCGGCCTCCTCGCCACCTTCGTCACCGCGATCGTTCTCCTGAAGGTGCCCGTCGTCGCGCGCGCCTTCGGTGCCATCAACGAAGCCGTGGGCGCGATCTCGGCGGCCTCGCGCGCCGGCTCGTCCTTCGTGTTCGGCTATGTCGGCGGCGGTCCCCTGCCCTTCGACCTGAAAGCACCGGGTGCCGATTTCGTCCTGGCGTTCCAGGCGCTGCCGATCGTGCTGGTCATGAGCGTGCTGACGACGCTCTTGTTCTATTGGCGCGTGCTGCCGCCGATCGTGCGCGGCATGGCCTGGCTGCTGGAGCGCACGCTCGGCGTCGGCGGCGCGGTCGGGCTCTCGACCGCCGCCAACATCTTTCTCGGCATGGTTGAGGCGCCGCTGTTCGTGCGGCCTTATCTCGCGCAGATGACCCGCAGCGAGTTATTCCTGGTGATGACCGGTGGCATGGCCGGCATCGCTGGCACGGTGCTGGTGCTGTATGCGACGCTGCTTGCTCCCCTCATTCCTGACGCAGCCGCGCATTTCGTCATCGCCTCGGTGCTGGGTGCGCCGGCCGCGATCCTGGTCAGCTTGATCATGGTGCCCGAGACATCCGACAAGCGCACCGGCGGCGCACTGGAAGATCCCGATACGGAAGTCTCCGGCACGATGGACGCGATCGTGAAAGGGACCGGCGCCGGGATCGAGCTGCTGATCAACATCGTCGCCATGCTGCTGGTGCTGGTGGCGCTGGTCCATCTCGTCAATGCGGTCCTCGGCCTGCTGCCTGATATCGGCGGCGCCGCGATCTCGTTGCAGCGCCTGCTCGGCCTCGTGATGGCGCCGGTGTGCTGGCTGATGGGATTGCCGTGGGACCAGGCGATCACCGCCGGCAGCCTGATGGGCACGAAAACCGTGCTCAACGAGCTGATCGCCTATGTCGATTTCTCGAAGCTGCCGCCCGGCACGCTCGATCCGCGCTCGCGCCTGATCATGCTCTATGCGATGTGCGGCTTCGCCAATTTCGCCAGCCTCGGCATCATGATCGGCGGTCTCGGCGTGATGGCGCCGGAACGGCGCGAGGAAATCAACGCGCTCGGGCTGAAGTCGATCGTGTCGGGGACGCTGACGACGTGCTTGATGGGAGCGGTGGTGGGGGTGCTGACGTAGTAACGATCTCGTAGCCCGAATGGAGCGCAGCGCAATCCGCGAAAGTCTATCGGTCGCAAGCAGCGGCCCCGGACTTCGCTTCGCTCCATCCGGGCTACGAGAGACCCGATTCACATCGGCGGATGCTCTAGACCAAAGCCGCAGCCACGGTGCGAAATGCCATGACCGCGCGATCAACATCCGCATCATCGATATGGCGATGGGTCACGCAGCGCAAGCGATGCTTGCCCCAGGGCCTCGCCCTCAGGCCCGCCCTTTCGAGAGCCCCCGACCACACGGCGCTGTCGCGCCCGGAAAGGGAGACATCAACCTGCACGATATTCGTCTGCGGGATTGTCGCGCTGATCTTTGGATGCATCCCGTTAAATGCATCACTCAAGGCTCGCGCACGCCGGTGATCCTCCGCCAGACGCGTCCCCATGACCTGAACCGCCTCCAGGCCGGCAGCGGCGAGGACGCCGATCTGGCGCTGCGTGCCTCCAAGCATGCGACGAAACCTGCGGCTGCTGTCGATCACCGCGCGTGGCCCGGCGAGCACGGCACCGGCGGGTGCGCTCAGGCCCTTCGACAGACACAGAGAAACCGTGTCGCAATGTCTCGCAACCTCGGCCGGCGCTATTTCAAGGGCGACGGCGGCGTTGAACAGCCGCGCGCCGTCGAGATGCACCGGGACACCGCGGGCCGAGGCCATGGCGTGCACGGCCTGCATATGATCCAGCGGCAGCACGGCGCCGCTCGCGTTGTTGTGCGAGGTTTCCATTGCGACAAGAGCCGTCCGGAGCTTGAGCCCTTCCCCCTGCAGGGCGTCCTCCAGCAAATTCAGGTCCATTGCGCCGGCGGTGCCGGCAATTGCGAGGTAGAACTGCCCCGTAAACGTCGCCGCCCCTCGTTCCGAAGTGTACATATGGGCGTTCGATTCCAGCACGATCTGTTCGCTGCGCTGCGACTGCGCCAGCGTCGCCAGCAGATTGGCCATGGTGCAGCTCGGCACAAACAGGCCGGCGTCCTTGCCCAACGCCGCAGCTGCGACGGCCTCCAGCTCCTGCACCGTGGGGTCACCGTCCAGCCCGTCATCGCCGAGCGGCGCAGAGGCCATGCGGGCATACATCGCCTCGGTCGGCTTGGTGACAGTATCGCTGCGCAGGTCGATGGGTGGCAGCCCGGCGCCCGCCGGACTCCTGTCGTGTTGATGTGCCATGGCGAGACCTCTAGAGCGCTTGTCGCGTCATTCGTAGACTGCCGGGTCGCCGGAATCGGTCGGGTTGGCCAGCGTCCGCTTGAGGGCGGCGCTCATCGGAAATTTCAGGTTTAGGCCATGCGGTGGGATCGGTGAATTGAAATATTTGTCGTAGAGCGCCGCAATCTGCCCGTTCTTCATCAGGTCGATCACGGCATCGTCGACCATCTTCTTGAAAGCAGGATCATCCTTCGGTTCGACGATACCATAGGGCGCCGTCTCGAGACTCTTGCTACCGATCAGGAATTCATCCGGCGTTCTGGACGAGGCGACCGTGGCGAAGGCGAGACCGTCATCGTTGGCGGTGCCGGCCACCCGGCCCGTCGACACCAACAGGAAGGTCTCGGCGGTGTCCTTCGCCGGCACCACTGTGATGCCGAGATTGTCCTTGGCGTTAATCAGCGTAATCACCTTGAAGGTCTGGCCGCCGGCCTGGGCGGCGATAGCCTTGCCGCGAAACGAAGCGGGGTCGTTGACATCGACGCCGCCATCCTTGCGCGCGACGAGGACGACCTGCGCAACGAAGGTGGTGGGAGCAAAGGCAACGAGTTTATGCCGCTCGACGTTGTTGGTCGTGTTGCCGCATTCGATGTCGATCGTGCCGTTGGCGAGCAGCTGAATACGTGTAGCCGAGGTTATGGGGTTATAGCGAATCTCGAGCTTGGGGAGCTTGAGGGCCGTCTTGATCGCCTGCACCACCTGTTCACAGATTTCCACGGTGTAACCGATCGGCTTCTGGTTACCGTCGAGATAGGCGAAGGGCACCGAGGTCTCGGGGTACCCCAACGTGATCGAGCCGCTCTCACGGATCTTGTCCAGGCGGCTCGCACCCTGCGCCATGGCCTCGCTGGAAAGAAGAACACCAGCGACAGTCGCCGCGGCCAGTGCCTTGATCATTGTCGCTTTCATATGTCCCCTCTTGTCGCGAATGTCCGTGACACCGTCCACGGTGGGTGAGCACCCACAGGACAGCTCCGTGCGAACGGCTTCATGCTCTGGACTATCGTCCAAAAGCTCGATCTGATGAAATTCCAGTTTCATACTCTCCTATACGGATTTGATATGGCCACCAGACGCATGGGCCTGAAGCATGTGGAGGCTTTTCGGGCAGTCTTCGTGACGGGATCGATGACGCAGGCGGCTCAGCGCATGCATACCTCGCAACCCCAGATCAGCCGCCTGATCGGACAGCTGGAAGCGATCACACAATTCCCGCTGTTCGACCGCAGTGGCGGCCGCCTCCGCCCGACGGTGGACGGATCGCGCTTTTTCCAGGAGGTCGAGAAGACTTTCATCGGCTTGGCGGGACTGGAGGCCAGCGCAACCAGCATCCGCTCGTTCGGCATGGGTCGGTTAAGCGTTGCGGCGATGCCGCGCCTGGCCGGCGGGCTGCTGACACGCATCGCGGCACGCTTCAAGGTGGACTATCCGCATGTGATGATCTCGATCCGATCCGGCACGACGAGCGCCGTGCACGACTGGGTCAGTTCCGGGCTTTGCGACACCGGATTGGCGATGCTCTACGGCGAGGTTGCGGGGGTGCATGTCGAGCCGGTGCTCAAGACCCGTTGCGTCGCGATCATGCCGAAGGCACATCGTCTTGCGCAGAAGAAGACGCTGCGCCCTGCCGATTTCGCCGACGAGCCCTTCATCTCCTTCGCCACGGGGAGTCCACTCTACGATCGCATCGATACGATCTTCGCGCAGGCGGGCGTCACGCGCCGCATTGTTGCGGAGACCGATCTGGGCGCATCGGTCTGTGCCTTGGTCGCGGCGGGCCTTGGCATCAGCATCATCAACCCGATTGCCGCGCATGACGAAAGCACTGGCGCGGCTCTGATCACGCGCCCCTTCAACCCGACTGTCCCCGTTACGATCGCACTGCTCTATCCACCTTATGCCGCGCGCGCCCGGTTGATCGATGCCTTCAGCGAATATGCTCGCAAGGTCATGAGCGCGGAATTGGGCTATCTCGAGCGGTAGCGGTCCGATCCGCGGCGAGGAAATCAACGCGCTCGGGCTTCGTGAAGCTTGTGTGAGGCTGGCGCCCTCGCAGCTCCGATGGAGCGCAGCGCAATCGTGACAATCCTTCCATGTTAATCTCGTCGGGAGATTCGGGTGGAATTGATTCATGAGCAACAGCGCAGGCCATCGGGCATTTCAAAATGCCCGGCTTCAGAAACGGCAAAAAGCCGAGATAGGGCCATTGCTCGCGCGCGCCCTCCAGCTGCACAAGGCGGGACTTCTCCCTGAGGCCAAGACGGCCTATCGCGAACTCCTGGAGCTCGCGCCCAACCAATTCATCGCGCTGCATCTGCTCGGCGCTTTGGAGTCCGAAGCCAAAAACTATCAGCAAGCTCAAGTTCTGCTGAGCCGAGCGGTTGCCGTGGATCCGCGATCTGCCGAAGCTCATATGAGTTTGGGCGTCGCGCTCAACGGGCTAAAACGTCACAACGATGCCCGCGAGAGCTATCGGAAGGCCCTGGCCTTGCGACCCAATTACGCCTTAGCGCTATCCAATCTCGGGAACGCGAGCGCGGCCCTCGAACTTTACCAGGAAGCGCTCGAGAGCTACGACAAGGCGCTCTCAATCGACGGAAGACTTTCCGAAGCCCATAACGGCCGGGGTTGGGCGCTCTGCCGTTTGCGCGCCCATGACGAGGCGATCGCAAGCTTAAACCGCGCGCTATCGATCAAGCCTGACTATGCCTCGGCGTTGTCGACCCGCGCCGTTGCTTTGCGAGAACTTCAGCGATTTGACGAAGCCATGGCGGATTGCAATCGAGCAATCGCGCTTGCACCCGGTGACGCGAATGGATGGCTGTGGCGGGCCAGTATCTTGCTCCTGACCCGGCAAGTTGCCGAAGCACTGTCCGATTGCGAGAAGGCTCTCGCGACCGATCCCGGCTTCGCTCAGGCCCACAGCCTGCTCGGCCAATGTCTCGCGGCACTTGGCCGGGTCGACGAAGCCCTCGCCAGTTTCGACAGAGCTACCGACATCGAGCCTGATCAGAGCACGATCTCGAGCAAGATATTCACCCTCGATTTTGTGGCCGACGCCAGCGTTGCGCAGCATCAGCAAGCGCGACACGTATGGTGGGAGCAGATCGGTGCGAAGATCGCTTCAGCAGCGGCGGGACCGCATGAGAACAGCCGCGATCCAAATCGCCGTCTGGTGCTGGGTTATGTCTCGTCGGATTTTCACGCACATTCGGCGGCGTTCATTTTCAAGCCGGTCCTGCAGCATCATGATCGGGCACAGTTCGAGATCGTGTGCTATGCTTGTTCAGCGAAAACGGATGCGACGACTCGCGAATTTCAGGGGATCGCCGATCGCTGGCGCGACGCCTCACAATGGTCCGACGATCGCCTTGCCGCTCAGATCCGCGGCGACGGCATCGATATCCTGATCGATCTGTCCGGCCATACCAGCGGAAACCGCCTCGGTGTGTTTGCGCGCAAGCCGGCACCTGTCCAGGCGCATGGCTGGGGCCACGGTACCGGCACCGGGTTGCCAACGATCGATTATCTATTCTCGGACCCGGTCGCGATACCTGTCGCGGTTCGGCACCTGTTTGCGGAGACCATCGTAGACCTGCCGTGCTTCGTGACGCTGGCGCCGCTGCCGGCCGGGATTGCTCGGGCGCCGACGCCGGCGATTGCGAACGGCTTCATCACATTCGGTGTCTTCAACCGCATCAGCAAGATTTCGAACGAGGCGGTGGAAGTCTGGTCCAGGATTCTCGAGCGGGTGCCGGGTTCGCGACTGCTGATCAAGGATACTGCGCTGGACGCTCAGCTGGTCCGCGACAATCTGCTGGCGCGGTTTGCCGCTTGCCGGCTGCCGGCCGAACGCGTCGATCTGCTCGGAGCCACGTCACGAGACGAACATCTGGCAGCGTTCAATCGCGTCGATATTGGCCTCGATCCATTCCCGCAGAATGGCGGCGTCAGCACGTGGGAAGCCTTGCAGATGGGCGTGCCGGTGGTGGCGAAGCTCGGTCACAGCCTGCCAAGCCGTGCTGCCGGTTCCATCCTCACCGCGCTGGGCCTGCCGGAGTGGGTCGCGGAGAGCGACGAGGCCTATGTCGAAATCGCAGCGAGCCGTGGGTTGCAGATCGGCGAGCTCGATAAGTTGCGCGGCGAACTGCCCGGGCAGATCAGGGCTGCCGCCGCCGGCAACCCCGTCTCATACGCGCAAGCGGTGGACGATGCCTATCGCGCGATGTGGAAACGCTATTGCAACGACCGCGGCTGATCTCCGCCTCGCCTACGCCTTCAACTCCACCGTCCTGAACTCCGCCGGCAGGATCACCTCAAGCAGCTCGACGTCGTCCGAATAGTCCAGGATCATGTGCTTGATCTTCGGCGGCTGGGTCCAGGCGCTGCCTTCCTTCATCAGCGTCTCGCCCTCTCCGTCCATATAGGTCTTCACCCAGCCCTTGAGCACGTAGACCATCTGGAATTCGACGTCGTGGAAGTGCAGCTTCGACACCTCGTCCGGATTGCAAGGGCTTTGCAGCCGGATCACGTGCGCCTGCGCGAGGCCGTGGCTCGCGGCGGCGATGCCGAGATCGCGATACTTCGCGTAGGTACGGAGGCCGTCGGCCTTGAAGTCTTCCTCGCGGTGATGGCTGATGGCGATGCGCTGCTTGGGCCGCGCCGGTTTTTTCGGAGTCACAGCGCGCGCTTTCGCCTTCACCGCCTTGCGCGCCACTGATCTGGTCGCGGCCTTGGCTCCGCTCCGCTTCTTCACCGCGACTTGCGATGCGCTGCGCGATTTTGCCTTCTTGGCCATGGGCGGCCTCCCCTGTTGTGATGGGGAGAGGCTAGCACAGAATGCGAAATCGTAGGGTGGGTTAGCGCTAGCGTAACCCACCGCTTCTTTCGCGACTGTTGAAGCATGGTGGGTTACGCTGACGCTAACCCACCCTACAGCTCTGCCTTCAATGCAACCTGAACACGCCGTCCACCGCGCGCAGCTCGGCCGGCTTGATCAGCTTGGAATGCGCGACCGTGACCGAGAATAGCGGACCGTCGAGCTTCTTCTGCCAGAACGCCAGGAAATCCGTCAGCGCTGGAAATTTCGGAAACATGTCGTAGTTCTGCCAGACATAGGTCTGGAGCAGCGAGCGATGATCCGGCATCCGGTAGAGAATTTCGGCCGTCGTCAGCCCGTAACCCAGCACCTGTTTCCGGAAGTCGTCGGAAACAACCCCAACTCGCGAGACCATGCCAACCTCCTTTGCAGGAGCGCATATTCAAGGGGTGGCTTTCCGGTACGCGCCCTACGAGCCACCCGGTGGAGATGCGCTCACATGAGTGAAATGTGACGCAAACTGACAATCCATCTCAAGCACAAAAGTTTAACAAGCTGTTGAAATTCAATGCGTTAGCAGCAGATGCGGCTCCGTGCTAATACGGGCGCCGAGCGCGATTAACGATGGAAAGAGATTTTGGCAGGCAGCGCTTCCGAGTGCTATTTTTCTGCTACAAGCCCTTGCTCCCGCCAAATTCCTGCCTTATCTCAGCTGTGCCTGTGCTAGCACTCGCCGGCACAGACTGCTAACAATCCAAAATTCCCAACTCGTGCAAAAGCTTAGGAGAACTGCATGAATTTCCGTCCGCTTCACGACCGCGTCGTGGTCAAGCGCATCGACGCAGAAGAGAAGACCGCTGGCGGCAT